>NZ_RAWB01000061.1 GCF_003612055.1 Corallococcus llansteffanensis | reverse complement strand
CCCAGAATGACAACCATCTTCAGACCACCGGCTCCACGAGCGGAGTTGTTTTCCATGGGGCACGGACACTAGCAGTGTCGTGCCGGAGGGGCCCCCACCCGGGAGAGCCCCCCAGCCTCACGCGACCGCTCAGGGCGTCAGCTTCAGTAGCAGCAGGTCCGTGCCGTTGGAGGGGCCGTACTGCGTCTGCCCCACGCCCGTGACCCCATCCAGCGTGCCCCCGAGGAACGTGCTGCCGTCCGGGGTGATGCCGAGCAGCGGCTGGGAGAGGTTCGGGCCCACGTTCCGGGACCAGCGGTGGGCGCCGTCGGCTCCGTAGCTGGCCACGAACGTCTGGCTCTCCCGCTCATACACGGGGCCGATGAGTCCGCCTCCCAGGTCCACGGGCAGCCCGTGGCCGCCCGCGAGCCGGAAGTTGCCCTGGGCGTCCACCTTCATCGTCGTCACGCCATCGTTCCCGTCGTCCCCGTACCGGCGGGCCCAGCGGTCCGCGCCCGAAGCCTCCAGCACGCCCAGCATCACGTCCGTGTTGCCGCCATCCCACTCCTCCGCCTGGCTGCTCGCCACCGTCTGCCCCGCGAAGGTGAAGGTCTTCTTGAAGTAGCCGGAGAAGGCCACCGCGTCCCCGGGCACCGCCGCCACGCCCGCCACAGAGCCCATCGCGCCATTGAGCGCGCGGCTCCACAGGAGCGTCCCCTCCGGGGTGAACTTCGCCACGACGGGCGTCTCCCGCCCCGTGGCGCCCAGGATGAAGTCCGTCGCGGTCCGGCTCACCTGCGCCCCGAGCAGGATGTTGCCAGCGCTGTCCGTGGCCAGCGCCGTGCCAAGCGTCCCGCCCATGCCGCCTGGGTAGGCCCGGGACCACAGGTGGTGGCCCTCCCATGAGTACTTCGCGATGAACATGCCCGCATCCGCGTCCCCGTAAGCAGTGCTGCCGATGCCCGCGTACAGGTCCCCGCCACCCAGGTTGGCGTAGCCGAAGAAGTAGCCCGTGACGATGAGGCTGCCATTGGCATCCGTGGCCACCGCGTTGGCGCGGATGGGCAGCAGCTCCACATCCCCGCCTTTGACGACGCGGGCGGTGAAGCCCTTCGCCCAGGTGATGTTCCCGGAGGGACTGAACTTCGCGATGAACGTGCCGTAGGGGTGGTCGGGCAGCGGGCCGGTGCCGAAGTCCGGGGTGCCCGCGTAGCCGCCCACCACCAGGACGTTGCCCAGCGGGGTCAGCGTCACGCTGGTGACGGTCAGGTTCGCGTTGGCCTGCGGGAACGCGCGAGACCACTGGTGCGAGCCATCCGCGCCGAACCGGCCGAGCATCAGCCCGCCCGGCGTGGGGAAGGTGCTGCCTCCGAGGCTGCCCGCCCCCGTGTAGACGCCCGCGACGACCTGGGCGCCGCTGCTGTCCGAGGCCATGGCCTGCGGCGTCTCATCGCCCGCGCCTCCCTTCAACAACCCCTCGACGAGTTCGCCGCCCGTGCCCTGGTAGGTGCAGACGGTCTCCGCGTAGGTCAGCACGAGCGTCGGCCGCAGGTCCTGGCGGGGGTCCTCCCGGGAGACGAAGTCCAGGCCGTCGCCGCCTTCAGGGATCAGCACGAAGGAGTGGATGCCGTCGTCCGTGACGATGTTCGTCAGGTCGTAGGCGATCCGGGTTCCCGAGGCGACCGCCCCCACGTTGCCCACCGGGGCGGCGACGGGCCCCGGACGGGTGTTCCACGTGAGCGAGTCATTCCAGCCGGAGAGGGTGCGATAGAGCAGGGGGCCGTTGGTGGAGCCATCCGTGGCGAAGAGCTCCAGCCGCGCCTGGATCCAGCCCGGGCGCGTCCCGAAGCGGAAGTCCAGGTAGGTCTCCTGCCGGGGAGACCCGTCCGTGACCAGCAGCGTCGACGTGCCATGGCTCGTCGTCGGCGCGTCCTGCGTCACGTAGGTGTCGTACGTCACTTCGATGCGTTGCTCTGAATAGGCAGTCCTCGGCTTGCACGCCTCCGTCACCGCCGCGGCCTTCGCTGAGCGCAGCGACGGCGTTCCCTCCGGCTCCGCTCCACCGCCACAACCCACCATCAACCCCAGGGCAGACAACAGCCCCAGTCCCCGCTTCCAACCCTTCATGACCCCGTGCTCCTTCTGGGCCCCTGGCCCAGGCAGGCCAATTGCACCCACGGTGCCAATGACATCCACGCCTGGGACACCCGGAGTGCGTAAAGAATTGGAGGGGTGCTGGATACCGCACGGTGGCGGAATTCCCTGCCTGGGATGCCGGGCCACCCTTCAGGGCCGTCCGCTGTCCACTGCGTGCCGCCCATGCCCGCGTGGGTGACGAAGGCGTCGGCCTGTTCGAGCACCGCCAGCTGCGGCACCCACCGGGGCGTCGCTGAGCGCCGGTCCGACGTCGAAGCCCGGGACGCCGGGTCGGCCGGTCACGGGGCAGGCGTCCAACATGCGCTCAGGGGGCCTGATACGCAGCGGAAGGCCCCCTCGTGACAATGCGTGAATCAAAGGGTTGCGC
The DNA here is from genome assembly GCF_003612055.1 of Corallococcus llansteffanensis. GTDB lineage: Bacteria > Myxococcota > Myxococcia > Myxococcales > Myxococcaceae > Corallococcus > Corallococcus llansteffanensis. Next base: position 23,558 of record NZ_RAWB01000061.1, on the reverse strand, counting down.
GCGAGCATGCGGCTGAGCACGACTCAAGCGGTATGTTCGAACGGGCACGACAAGGGTGGAGGGCGTGAGGGACGCGGTAGCACAGCTCCTCTCCACGCCGCGCTCCGGGAGCGCCCGGTTCGCCGTGGCGCTCCTCGCCTCCCTCGTCAGCACCGGCCTCTCGGCGCTGGTCGAACCGTGGGTGGGCGGTCACTTCTTCGTCGTGCCGCTCGCCGGCGTGGTCCTCAGCGCCCTGTACGGGGGCGTTGGCGCGGGGCTGATGACGACCGTGCTGAACATCGCCGGCTTCGTGCTCCTGCCCTACTCCCCGGTGGCCGGGACCCGGCCTCCCCTCGAGGAGGACTTCGGCCGGGCGCTCATCTTCCTCCTGGTGGCGGTCCTGCTGTCAGGGATTGGCGCGGCGCTCCGCGACTCCTACCGTCGCAACGAGCAGGCGCGGCTCGAAGCGGAGCACGCCCGCTCGGAGGTCGAGCTCACGAGCGCCGCCCGGTGGGCCGCGGACGAGGCGCGGAGGGTGGCCGATACGCGGGTCATCGACGTGCTCGAACGGATGTCGGATGCCTCGTTCACGCTCGATGCGGACTGGCGCTTCCTCTACGTCAACCGCGAGGGCGAGCGCGTGATGGGGTTCGCGCGCGAGTCGCTCGTGGGACGGCGCTTGTGGGATGTGTTTCCGAAGCTCGTGGGCTCGCCCTTCGAGGACGCCTACCGGCGGGCCGTCGAGACGCAGCAGCCCGTCGAGTTCGTCGAATTCTACCCGCCGTTCCAGGCCTTCTTCGAGGTGCGGGCCTTCCCGGTCCGGGACGGGCTCTCCGTCTTCTTCCGCGACGTGACAGAGCAGCGGCGCGCTCAGCAGGCCCTGCAGGAGAGCGAGGCGCGCTTCCGCTCGCTCGTGCTCGCCATCGCGCAGGTGGTCTGGACGACGAACGCGGAGGGCTTCACCAAGGAGGACAGCGCGACGTGGCGGGCCTTCACCGGACAGACCCATGAGCAGATGACGGGCCATGGGTGGCTTCAGGCGGTGCATCCGGACGACCGGGAGCAGGCCGCGAGCGTCTGGAAGGAGGCGCTGGCCCGCCGCGGCCTCTACGAGGTGGAGTACCGCTTGCGGAGGCCCGACGGAACCTACACACCGGTGCTCGCGCGCGCGGCGCCCGTCGTCAACGCGGATGGGAGCGTCCACGAGTGGATGGGCACCAACACGGACATCACCGCGCGAAAGCAGGCCGAGGCGCAGCTGCGAAGGTACGCGGAGCGCCTGGAAGCGCTGCACGCCATCGACCGGGCCATCCTCCAGGCGGTCTCCATGGAAGACGTCGCGCGCACCGCGCTCTGCTTCCTGCGGCGGCTCATCGGGTGCGAGGAGGCGAGCCTGCTCATCACCGGGCCGGGCGAGGAGATCTCCCGCTGGACCGTGAGCGCCGAGGACCCGGAGGCCGTGCGCCCCGAGCATCCCCGCTCCGCCGGGGACGCGCCCCCCAGGGAGTTCCCCCACGGGCTGGAGCTGCCGCTCACGCTGGGCGGCGGGCGCCAGGCAGCCCTCCGACTCGGAAGCACGCGCGAGGGGACCTTCGACGAGCTGGCCGCCCAGATGGCCCAGGAGGTGGCGGCCCAGGTGGCCATCGCCCTGGAGCAGGGACGCATGCGCCGAGAGCTCGAATTGCACGCCGGAGGCCTGGAGGAGCAGGTGGCCACGCGCACCGCGGAGCTGCAGGAGGCGAACGCCCAGTTGGAGGCCTTCAGCTACTCCGTGTCCCACGACCTGCGCGCGCCCCTGCGGGGCATCGACGGCTTCCTGAGGCTCGTCGAGGAGGACGTGGCCGGGGCCCTCTCCGAGCGCGGGCGGGGCTACCTGGGCCGCGTGCGCGCGGCGGCCGGCCGCATGGGGCAGCTCATCGACGACCTGCTCAAGCTGTCGCGGCTGTCGCGCACGCCGCTGGAGCGGGGGGACGTGGACGTGAGCGCCGTGGCCGCCTCCGTGGTGGACGAGCTGCGGGCGCGCGAGCCCACGCGCGGCGTGGAGGTGAGCCTCGAGCCCGGCCTGCGCGCGCGCGCCGACAGCCGCCTCCTGCGGGTCGCCTTCGAGAACCTGCTCGGCAATGCCTGGAAGTTCACCGGGCGGCGCAAGACGGGCCACATCCAGGTGGGGAGGCTCGACGGCGCGTTCTTCGTGCGCGACGACGGCGCGGGCTTCGACATGGCCTATCGCGACAAGCTCTTCGCCCCCTTCCAGCGGCTCCACGACGCCGCGGAATATCCCGGCACCGGGATTGGACTTGCGACCGTTCAGCGCATCGTGAGACGCCACGGTGGACGCCTCTGGACCGAGGCTGCGGTGGATCAGGGCGCGACCTTCTACTTCACCCTTGGAGAGAGCCCATGAACCCCAGGTACGGCACCATCCTCCTCGTGGAGGACAACGCGGATGATGTGGACCTGTCCCTCATCGCCTTCGAGCGCGCGGGCCTGAGCGCCCAGGTCGTCGTCGCGCGCGACGGCGTGGAGGCGCTCGACTACCTCTTCGGCACGGGGTCCCACGCGGGCCGCGACGTGCGCGAGCAGCCACGCGTGGTCCTGCTGGACCTGAACCTCCCGAAGGTGAGCGGGCAGGAAGTGCTGCAGCGCATGCGCGCCGACGCGCGGACCCGCGAGGTCCCCGTGGTGGTGCTGACCTCCTCGTTGGAGGAGCGCGACCTGCGTGAGAGCTACCGGAACTTCGCCAACTCCTACGTCCGCAAGCCCGTGAGCTTCGAGGAGTTCATCGAGGTGACGCGGCAGCTGGGGGTCTACTGGACCACGCTCAACCGCGCCATGGCCCAGGGTGAGGTGGTGTGATGAGCCATCCTTTGCGGGTCCTCATGGTGGAGGACAGCGAGGACGACGCGGAGCTCACCCTGGGCGAGCTGCGCCGGGGGGGGCTTCGAGCCCTCGTCCGTGCGGGTGGACGCGGCGGACACGCTGCGCGAGGCCCTGCGCACGCGGACGTTCGACGTGGTCATCTCCGATTTCGCGATGCCCGCCTTCACCGGGCTGGACGCGCTGCGCGTCCTCCAGGAGAGCGGCAAGGACATCCCCTTCATCCTGGTGTCCGGCAGCGTGGGCGAGGACGTCGCCGTGACGGCGATGCGCGCGGGCGCCCAGGACTTCTACGCCAAGGGCAACACCACCCGCCTGCCGGCCGCCGTGGAGCGGGAGCTGCGCGAGGCGGAGGTCCGGCGCGAGCGGCGGCGGATGGAGACCGCGCTCGCGGAGAGCCAGGCGCTCCAGCGGCAGATCCTTGAGAGCGTGCGGGACTACGCCATCTTCTCCGTGGACACGGATGGCCGCATCGCGAGCTGGAGCCCGGGCTGTCAACAGATCCAGGGCTACACGGCCGAGGAGTTCATCGGGCTGCCGTTCGCGAGCCTCTTCACGCCGGAGGACATCGCCCGGGGGGTGCCGGAGGCGACGCTCCAGGAGGCGCGCGAGCGCGGCCAGTCCACGGCGGAGGGGACGCGGGTGCGCAAGGACGGCTCGCGCTTCTGGGCGCAGACGTCGCTCACCCCGCTGCTCGACCCGACCGGGCGGCTGCGCGGGTACACGCAGATCACCCAGGACGTCTCGGAGAAGCAGCGGCTCATCGACGAGCTCCAGGCCGCGGTGCGCGCGCGCGACGAGTTCCTGTCCATCGCCGGCCACGAGCTCAACACGCCCCTCACGTCGCTCCAGCTCCAGCTCCAGGGCCTGCGGCGGCCGGCGCAGCAGGCCATGGTGGACCCCCAGCAGGCCGTGAAGTTCAGCCCCAAGCTGGAGGCCGCGCTCCGGCAGGTCTCCCGCCTCGCGGAGCTCGTGTCGATGCTGCTGGACGTGTCCCGCCTCACCTCCGGGCGGTTGGAGCTGCGGCGCGAGCCGCTGGACCTCAGCGCGGTGACGCACGAGGTGGTCGAGCGGCTCGAGGGGCTGCGGTCGTCCTCGGCTTCGACGCTGGAGCTGCGCTCGCCCGAGCCGGTGACGGGGCGGTTCGATCGCCTGAAGGTGGAGGCCATCCTCACGAACCTGCTCGTCAACGCCTTCAAGTTCGGCGAGGGCAAGCCCGTGGTGGTGACGCTCGTGCGCAAGGACTCGCTCGCGCGGCTGACCGTGCAGGACCGCGGCATCGGCATCGACGCGGCGGATCAGGCCCGGCTGTTCCAGCGCTTCGAGCGCGCGGTCTCCGACCGGCACTACGGCGGCTTCGGCATCGGCCTGTGGCTCGTGCGCCAGTTCGCTGAAGCGCACGGGGGAGCCATCCATCTGCGGAGCACCCCGGGACAGGGCTCGACCTTCACCGTCGAGCTCCCCCTCGTGGACACCAGCGCCTGAGCGTCGGCCCCGCGTCACTTCGGTGGCGCGCGGAGCTCCTCGATGTCCGGCACCTGGAGCCGTTCATCGCGGAGGCGGTCGCCCCGGAAGAAGGCGCGGATGCGCTCCAGGATGCGCGGGTCACCCTGGAACAAACCGTCGTGCCCGGCGCCCTCCAGCACGAGGTGGACCGAGCGCGGCAGCCCCGGGCGCAGCGCTTCTGCATTGTCGGCAGGGGTGCGCCCGTCCAGCGTGCCGCTGATGAGCAGGACGGGGGTGCGCGCGCGGACCGGCGCACGGAAGGCCTCGCCCAGGTCCTCGACACCTGGCACCCAGGAGGCCTCCGGCGCGCCCGCGTTGACCACCCCGCCCAGCAGCGCCGTCTTCGCCTCGCGGGCGATGCGCGCGCGGCGGGCCGGGCTCATCCCGGACGCCGCGTCCATCGCCATCGACATCATGTTGAGCGTGCCCGCGCGCAGCTCCGGCACGAGCGGCGCCATGGACTCGAAGCGCCCTGCCTCCAACGCGCCCAGCAGCTCGACGAAGCGCGGGAACCGGTCCGGGCCCCGCATCGACTCGAAGGCGACGCACTGGACGTCGAACGCGGTGGCCATCCAGACCGCTTCGGCGCCGGTGCGCGGGTGCCGGAAGGTCACGCGGCGGGGCGCGGCCTTCAGCGACTCCAGCACCCGCCCCAGCCGCGCCCGCACGTCCGGCTGCCCACGGGCCGCAAGCCGCGTCTCCCAGCGCGCGAGCAGCGCCTCCGCCTGCGCGGGGGACTTCCACGTGTCGTCAGGCCCCTCGATGCCGGCGAGGACGGCGCGCTCCACCCGGGCCGTATGGCGTCGGAGGTACGCGAGCCCCAGGTGCGTGCCATAGCTGATGCCCCACAGCCGGAGGCGCGGCACGCCCAGCGCCTGTCGCAGCGACTCCAGGTCGTCCGCGCTCTCCTCCGTGTTGAACGCGCCCACGTCCACGCCGGCCGCGGCCCACGCCGGCCCCGCCTCGGTCAGCGCCTGCCGCAGCGCCGCATCGAACCGGGCCGCGTCCACGGGCTCCTCCAGCGGGAGACTCCAGGAGCGCTCCAGGCCCTTGCGCTCCGGTTCGGACTGCCCGGTGCCGCGTTGGTCCAGGGCGATGACGTCCCCCAGCTCCCGCAGCGCGAGGAACAGGTCGTAGCGGGGCCCCCGGGCCGCCTCGATGCCGGAGCCGCCCGGCCCTCCCGCCAGGTACACGATGGGCGCCGCCGCGCGCGCCTTGCCGGTGGCGGGGAAGCGGACGAAGCGCAGCGTCAGGCGGGGGCCCTGGGGACGGCCGTGCCGCACCGGCACGCTGAACGTGCCGAGCTCCGCTTCGGTCTTCCGCCCGTCGAAGGCCTGGAACGTGTACGGCTCGAAGCGCGGCGCCGGGCCCTCGGCGGCGGCGAGCGGTGCGACGAGGAGGAGGGCGAGGACGGAGAGGTGTCTCAAGGCAGGTCCTTTCGGCTGGAGGAGGCCTGGCGAGGATGCGTCCCGGAAGGCCCCCGCGAGGGCCCGCGTCGCCCAACGGCTCGCACCGTCGCCCGACGGCGGTGCCCCATCCGGGGGCCCGGAGTAGCGTGGTGGGCGTGGCGCTCCCTTCGTGTCTGCCTTCGCTCCTCGCCGTCCTGCTCACCGCCGCCGTCCCCGCGATGGAGGACGGGCAGGTGGAGCTGCACCCGGAGGACCTTCCCCTGGAGCGGGCGCTCGCCGCGGATTCCACGGGCTGGCAGACGGTGCGATTCGACCGCGTGGTGCCCTCGTCCGGGCCCGTCTGGCTGCGCACCCGCGTGCAGGTGCCCCTGCGCGAGCCCGGGGCCCCACTGCCCGCGCTCGCCCTCGGGGTACTCGGCGCCTGGGAGGCCTGGTGGGATGGCGTGCCGCTCGGGCAAAACGGACGGCCGGGCGCGAGCGCTCTGAGCGAGGTGCCCGGGCGCGTGGACGTGCTGCTGCCGCTGTCCCCCGAGGGAGCCACCCCGGGCGCGCACGTCCTGACGCTGCGGCTGAGCAGCCACCACCTGGGCTTCCAGCCCACGGGCATCCTCCATGAGGTGCGGGTGGGCGACGCGGCGGTCCTGGCCCGCGCGCGGCTGCAATCCCTGCTGCCCGCGCTCTGCACCCTGGGCGCGCTGGTGCTGATGGGATTACATCACCTGGTGCGCGCCGCGTCCGAGCCCCGCCGCACGACCGCGCTCCTGCTCGGCCTTGCGTGCCTCGCGGCCGCGGCGCTGGTGCTGCTGGAGGGCTGGCGCGGCGTGTATGCGTACGCGTATCCGCTCCAGGTCGTCCGGCTGCGGCTGCTGCTCGCGGCGGTGGTTCTGGTGGCCGTCCTCCTGCCCGCGGCGCTGGCCGTGGCCTTCGACGCGCCCGGGCGGCGCTGGCTGCTGGCGCTCCTGAGCGGCGGACTGCTCATTGTCGCCGCGATGCCGGGGTTCGATGACAAGGGGCTGGTGGCGCTCGCGTTGTCCCTCGCGGTGTCCCTCGGGCTCGCTGTGGGAGCGGTGCGCCGACGCAAGCCCGGCGCGCGCGGGGTGCTCGCCTGCGTCCTCTTCGCCGGGGTCCTCCTCGTGAGGGACCCGTGGAACTTCCAGGAGCGGGGCTTCTTCATCGCCTTCGGCGTGCTGCTGCTGTCCGCGTCCGTGGTGCACGCGCGACAGGTGCGCCTGCAGGAGGAGCGGCTGTCGCAGGCCCTGCGCGCCACGGAGCGTCTGCAACTCGACCTGCTCTCGCGCAGCCTGCAGCCCCACTTCCTGATGAACACCCTGGCCGCGCTGACGGAGACGGTGGAGACGGCGCCTGCGCGGGCGGTGCACTTCATTGAAACGCTGGGGGAGGTGTACCGCCACCTCGTCGGAATGTCGGGCGCGAGGACCGTGGCGCTCTCGCGGGAGCTGGAGCTGTGCCGCGCATACCTCGCGCTGATGAGCTTCCGGCAGGGCGCTCCATTCGTGCTCGACGTCCACGGGGCGCTCGACCTGGACGCCACCGTGCCACCGGCGCTGTTCCACACGCTGCTGGAGAACGCCTTCAGCCACAACCGCTACGTCCAGCCCACCACCTTCCGCATCGAGGGCGAGCGCACCCCCGGCAGGCGCGGCTACCGGCTGGTCGCCCCGCGCGGCGCGGGTGAAGGACGCGCGGTGATGGGAGAGGGCACGGGGACACGCTATGTGGCCGCCCGGCTGGAAGAGGCGTTTCCCGGCGCGTGGCGGCTGGAGGCAGGCCCCCATGAGGACGGGTGGACGACGCGGGTGGAGGTGCCGGAGTGAGGGTGCTCATCGTCGAGGACGAGCCGCTGGCCGCGCAGCGACTGGTGCGGCTGTGTCGTGAGCTGCTGGGCCCGGACGCGCCCACCCCGCATGCCTGTGCCACGCTGGCCGAGGCGCGGGGCGTGCTGTCCGGGCACGGGGTGGACCTGCTGCTGCTCGACCTCCACCTCACCGGGGATGACGGCTTCGAGCTGCTGACGGAGGCCGCCGCCAGCGCGTTCCACACCGTGGTGGTGTCGGCGAATGGGGACCAGGCGCTGCGCGCGTATGAGCTGGGCGTGCTCGACTTCGTGCCCAAGCCGTACACCGCCGAGCGGCTTGGCAAGGCCTTCGCCCGCGTCCAGGGCCGCTCCGCTTCCCCCTTGAGCACGCTGGCGGTGCGCAAGCCGCGCGGCATCGTGCTCGTGCCGGTGGCGGACGTCTCACATGTCCGCGCGGCCGGTGACTACAGCGACCTGGTGCTGCGCGACGGCGGGACGGAGCTGAGCGAGAAGAGCCTCGAGCGGCTCCAGGCGTTGCTCCCGTCGGACTTCCAGCGCATCCACCGCTCCCACCTGGTGCGACTCTCGGAGGTGGTGCGGCTGTGGACGCTGGAGGGCTCGCGCACCGAGGTGCAGCTGCGGGACGGCACCCGCCTGCCCGTGGGCCGCAGCCGCGTGGAGGCGCTGCGCACCCGCCTGGGGGGATGACACAACGCCCAGGCCGTCCCTAGAGGCAGCCCAGCTCCATGGCGCGGAGCACGGCGCGGGTGCGGTCCCTCACGCCCAGCTTGGAGAGAATGCTGGAGGTCTGGTTCTTCACCGTCCCCTCCGCGGTCCCGAGCGCGTCGGCGATCTCCCGGTTGCTCAGCCCCCGGGCGATGAGGCGCAGCACCTCCACCTCGCGGCGGGTGAGGCCCTCGGGCAGGTCCGCGTGGGGGAAGTCGCGGGGCAGCTCGGCCACGCCGCGCGCCACGCGCTCCGCGACGCCGGGAGGCAGCAGCGTCTGGCCGGAGGCCACGCGCCGGATGGCCTCCGCCAGCTCCTCCAGCGACACGTCCTTGAGAAGGAAGCCCTGCACTCCCGCGCGGAGCGCCTCGATGAGGGCGGTGTCCTCGTCGAAGGTGGTGAGCAGCACCACGCGCCGCTCCGGATCCGTGCGGCGCAGCGCGCGCAGGGCCTCCAGCCCCGTCATGCGCGGCATGCGCACGTCCATGAGCACCACGTCCGGATCCAGCTCCGCGACCTTGCGCAGCGCCTCCTCTCCGTCCGCGGCCTCGCCCACCACGCGCAGGTCGGGGGTGAGGTCCAACAGGCTGCGCAGCCCCTGTCGCACCAGGGCGTGATCATCCGCGAGCACCAGGCGGATGCCGTTCACGCGCCCACCCCAGTCGTCGGCGCGGCCGGCAGCCACGCCTCCAGCTCCAGGCCCTGCCCCGCCGCCGCGCGCCACTCCACGCGGCCGCCCAGCCGGGTGAACCGCTCCCGCATGCCGGTGAGGCCCGTGCCAGGGGTCAGCTGCGCCGTGCCGCGCCCGTCGTCCCGCGCCTGCACGCGGACGCCCCCGTCCTCCGTGGGCACGATGGAGATCCACAGGTTGCGGGCCCCGGCATGGCGCAGCGTATTGGTGAGGATCTCCTGCACGCAGCGGAACAGCGAGTGCGTCGCCTCGGAGGACTCCAGCGCGAGCGCCTCGGGGACCTCCAGGTGGACGGCGAGCCCCGGGACGCCCTCCGCGAGCGCGCGCAGCGAGGGCAGCAGCGGCAGGGGCGACTCGCGCAGCTCCGTCACCGAGCGCCGCACCTCCGACAGGAGCGTGCGGGCGGCCTCGCGGGCGCGGCGCAGGTGTTCGGTGGAGGCGGGGTCCTTCGCGGTGTGCGCGGCGGCCTCCAGGTTGAGGCTGAGCGCGGTGAGGTGGTGCCCCACGGAGTCGTGCAGCTCGCGCGCGATGCGCAGCCGCTCGCCCTCACGCTCGCGGGTGGCGAGCAGCACCTGGGTGGCCTGGAGCTCCGCATGGACGCGGGCCAGCTCACGGCGGGCCTCGGCCTCGCGGACCATCACCAGCGCCGTACCGAACGTGAAGCCCTGGAAGCCGGTGTAGATGAGCGTCTGCACCAGCGCCTGGAGGGGCGGGTGGTTGACGGTGAACACGGCGAGCATGCCCACCACCTGGGTCGCCACCCACGCCAGCGCCCGACGCTGGGGGAGCGTCTCCGGGGCCTGCCCGGCGATGATGGCGAAGAGCGCGCCGTCCAGCCCGGTGCCACCCGTGGCGAGGCAGCCCAGCGCCGCGACCGTCTGCACGGCGAGCAGCGGCACCGCGCCCATTCCCTGCTCACGCGCCTGGCGCCAGTAGGCCGCGCCGAAGGTGAGGAACGCCGTCCCCCACAGCAGCGTGTCCGGGTCCCGCCACCGCGCGGGGTCGCGCACGAGCGCCTCGACGTGCGGGAGGCCGACGACGGCCCAGGTCAGCATCCCGGCCACGAACACCAGGCGATGGATGGTGGCGGACTTGGCCACGCCGGACCGCTTGTGCATGGCGCAAGACCATAGAGGACCCGTGGCGGGCCGGCCATGTGCCGGAAGTCACATGCGGCCGGAGCCGTGGGCGCGCTCCTGGCCTGTCCGGCTCCAGGCAGTGGCCTGCCACTCGCGGGGGGGTAGGCCCCGGAGGGCGGGTGTCCATCCTCCCCTGTCTGGAGGCCGGTCGCCTCCCTCGGGAGGCATCATGCAGCGGACTGCTGGTCGCGTCGTCACCCTGGCCCTGGCGGCCCTGCTCACGGGGATGCCCTCCGCGCAGGCCCGCGGCGCGGTGGAGCCTGGCGCCACGGTCGAACGCGAGCCCTCCGTTTCGCTCGCCCTCCCATGTGGGGCCGTCATCACCCGGAGCACGATGCTCACGCGGGACCTGGCGTGTCCGGGCACGGCGGCCCCCGCGCTCCGCATCGTCGGCGCGGGCGTCGTCCTGGACCTGGGCGGACACACCGTGCGCCGCACCGGCCCGGCGACGGAGGACTCGCAGGGCATCGTGGTGGAGGCCAACAGCACGGTGCGGAACGGCACCGTCCGGGGGTTCCGCTGGGGGTACGTGGTGGACTCCGGCGCGGACCGGGTGCGGCTGCACCGGCTGGCGCTCGTCGACAACCAGACCGCCATCTACCACCGGGGCGGCTTCGCGCGCTTCCTCCTCACGGACTCCCGCCTGAGCGGCAACAGCACGGGGTTCAGCAGTGAGTTCGACGCGGCCACGGGTGAGTTCACGGTGCACTCGTCGCAGTTCACCGGCAACGGGCTGGTGATGTTCGTGGATGCCCATGGCGTCGACGTGGTCAATTCGACGTTCACGTCGAACACGAACGTCGTCTACTGCTTCAACGGCCAGGTCCACTTCCGTTCGAGCACGCTCACGCGGAACACGTCCGTGGGCGCGCTGCCGTTCGACCCTGGTGGCGGCTTCGACTTCTGCGCGGAGCTGGCGTTCGAGAACAGCGTCCTCACGAACAACACCTCGCTCGCGCCGCCGGACGCGCCAGCCTGGGAGCCGTTCCACTTCGTGATGCGCGACTCCTGGGTCTACAACAACGGCAGCGGCCTCAGGGCCGGGGGCAGGACGGTGGACCTCCAGGGCAACACCTTCTGGAACAACGCGGGCGGAGTGACGCTGGCCGACCTGCCGGAGTTCGAACCCGTGGCGCTCACGGGCCCGGTCCGCGACAACCGCTTCCTGAGAAGCACCGGTGACGGCCTCCGGGTCCTGCCGCCCAGCCAGCCCACGGTCTCCGACAACCTCGCGCTGGACAACACGGGCTGGGGCATCCACGCGCCTGCCGCCATCGACGGGGGCGGCAACGTCGCGCGAGGCAATGGCGCGGGCGGCTGCGAGGGCGTCGTCTGCACGCCCTTCTGACGACGCCCACGGTGCCGCCGTGCGCTGCCTTGCTTCCTCCCCGATATCGCCTCGCCACGGCCGCCTGCTTGTTTCAGGGCGTGATACACGGTGGCGCCCGGGTGCGGTATGTTTCACCGGAAGCCGCTGACGCGATACCGCGTCCACGGATACATGGCGCTGGCCCTGCGCTTGCCGGTTGAGACATCTCTTCTATGTACACCCTCGATGAATCACTCTGGCCGCTGGTCGTCGTCCAGCGCAGCGACACCACGACGGACAAGGAGATGGAAGGCATTCTCCAGAGCCTCTCCAAGCTCATCAAGAAGCGCGAGCCCTATGTCCTGGTGATTGATTTCTCCCGGTCCCGTCCGTTGACCCATACACAGCGGATGATGCTGGCGGATCATCAAACCCAGACTGCCGACCTGGCTCGCGATTACTGCAAGGGATTCTTCGTGGTGATCAACTCAGCCACCGCGAGGCTCGCGAGGGCCGTCACCAGCTTCGTCCGGCCTTCCACGGACCAACATGAGGTGGTCGCGTCGTTGGACGAGGCGCTCGAGCGCGCCGCGATCCGATTCGAGCAGGCGGGTGTGCACATGGGGGCCTTCATTGCCCGCACCCACGCGCGGCGGCTGAAGTCCGCTCCCGCCACGAGCGGCGCGAGCGCCCGTCACGACTGAGGGCAACGTCGAGCTCCGCGAAGCCATCCGCCGACTTCCCCGCTGAAGGCATGGCCGGTCCGTTCAGACCTGGGACGACAATCCGCCGTCCATCACCAGTGCGCTGCCATTGACGTAGCCACCATGCGGTCCGACGAGAAAGGCCACCAGCCTGGCCACCTCCTCGGGGGTTCCGAACCTGCCGACGGGAATCTTCCGCAGCAGCTCGGTCCTCGACCCGGCGTCCGCGTTCAACAGCATCTCCGTGTCGATGTAGCCGGGGCAGACGGCGTTGCAGGTAATGCCGTGGGCGCCCCACTCGGCGGCGAGGCTCTTCGTGTACCCGACGAGCGCGTGCTTGGTGGCCGCATACGTGGACGAGCGCACCCCGCCAAACAGCCCCTGGATGGAGGAGATGTTCACGATCCTCCCGTACCCACCCGCCTTCATGCGGGGCAGCGCCCATCGACAGAGGTGGTGGACGCCATTCATGTTCACTCCGAACAAGGCGTCCCACTCCTCCCGGGAGACCTCGTCCGCGCGATGGAAGGGGCCACCGACTCCCGCGTTGTTCACGATGACGCCCGGGGTTCCCAGGCTCGTCTCGATGCTGGCGAGCGTCTCGCCCATCCGGGCTTCGTCCGCGACGTCGCAGACAAACGACCGCGCCTGGGCGCCCGCGGCGGACAGCCGCGCCTCGAGCCTGGACAGGGCCTGGGCATCGCGGGCCAACAGGGCCACCCGGAAGCCATTCTCCGCGAGGACCTCCGAAATCGCCGCGCCGATTCCCCGGCTGGCTCCGGTGATGACCGCGAGCTTCGCGTCTGATGGCGTCGGCATCACAGCACTCCTTTGGGCGGCAGGAGCCGAAGCTCGTCGACCCGGACTCGCAAGGGCTTCTGGGCAATCTCCCAGATGCTTTGGGCCACGTCCTCCACGGACAGCATGTCAGCGGGGCTGAACCCTTCGCGAGACCGCCAGAAGGACGTGTAGACGGCCCCCAGGGAGAGGAGCGTGGCCCGGATGGCGCTGTCCTTTCCTTCCTCGTTCAAGACGCCCACGAGGCCTCGGAGCCCATGCTTGGACGCGGCATACGCCCCGTTCAGGGGCAGGGTCAGGTGATCGCTCACGGAGCCGATGTGGAGGATCCTCCCGCCCCCGTGCGCCTTCATGCGCTTGAACGCTTCCCGAGAGCAGAGGAAGGCCCCGGTCAGGTTCACCTCGAGCGTCCTGCGCCAGTCGTGGACCGAGGTGTCCGCGATGGACGTGAAGACACCGACTCCCGCGCAGTTGACCAGGAGCGAGAGGGGACCCAGCTCCCGCTCCCCGTGCTCGAACAGCGCCGCCACGGAGCCCTCGTCCGTGATGTCGACCCGCACCGCATCCGGCACTCCCGGCTCCACGTCATTCGCGGCGCACACGACGCGCATGCCCTCCGCCCGGAGCCTCTCGATGACGGCCTTGCCGATATCGCCCGTTCCACCCACGACCACCGCATTCCGCGCACTCAAGGGCAGTGCCTTTCCGTCCCCTCCAGGGACCTTCCCGGAGAGTCTAGGTGGGAAGTGGCCCAGACTCCGGGCCATTCCGCGTGCGCGCCCCGGCTCAGGTCTGGCAGACGAACTCGACGTTGTGGCCGTCGGGGTCGCGAACGAAGGCGGCGTAGTACGTCGGGCTGATGTCCACCCGCAGCTTCGGGGCGCCGTTGTCCGTGCCACCCGCCTGCAGCGCGGCGCGGTACGAAGCGTCGACCAGGGGGCGCGTGGCGCAGAAGAAGGCGAAGTGCGGGCGCGGGGAGGAGGCCTCGCCCGGGCGCAGCCAGAAGTCGAGCCGGGTCGGCTCGGCGCCGAACCCGTTCGCCTTGCCCTCGACATGCAGCGTGTATCCCAACGGCGCGAGCGCGCCGCAGTAGAACGCCGTCGAGGCGGCGAGGTCGGGGGTGGCAAGCTCCAGATGGTCGATCATCGGTGACGCTCCTGTGCAGCCGCTCCCGCGGCTGGATTCATGGCCGTTAGGATAGGTTGCACGGGAAGGCGTCAAGCCGCGTTGTCGCCCCCCTTCGCGCGGAGATGCCGCAACCGGACCGGACGCCATGCACAAGGACGACGCCACCCTCGACGAGCTCGACCTTCGCATCCTGGAGCGCTACCAGCGCGACACGCTGCTGCCGGCGCGCACCATCGGGGAGGAGGTGGGCCTCTCCACCGCGGCCGTCCAGCGCCGGCTCAAGCGCCTGCGCGAGGTGGGCGTCATCCGGCGGGAGGTCGCCGAGCTCGAACCGAAGGCCGTGGGCCTGCCCATCACCTGTGTCGTCGCGGTGGACCTCGACCAGGAGCGCGCCGCCGACCTGGAGCGCTTCAAGCAGCGGATGCAGGGGCTGCCCGAAGTGCAGCAGTGCTACTACGTCACCGGGCAGACGGACTTCATCCTCATCGTCCTCGTCGGGAGCATGGAGGAGTACGACGCCTTCACCCAGCGCGCCCTGCTCAGCGACGCGAACGTCCGCAGCTTCACCACCAGCGTGACCCTGGAGCGCGTCAAGACCGGCGTGGCCGTCGCGCTGCCCCCTGCCCCACCGGCACCCACCTGGCGGCGGTGAGTACACGACGGCGTGTTACCGATATCCTCCGGGCGCCTGGACGTTCCCAGGGCACGTCGTGGAAGCGAGGATGCGGTGATGCGTCGAGCCCTGGTCTGTCTGGTCCTGCTCACTGCGGGCTGTGCGAGGAACGCCCGTCCCGCCGAAGAGACCGCGGCAGCCGCCCGGCCCGCGGAGCCCGAGCTGGTGGCCCCGCGCTTCGAGCACGTGTTCATGATGCCCGTCGATCGGGCGCTGGCGGAGGCCACGAAGCTCCTGGTGGAGCACGGCTGGGTGCTGAACGCGATGGAGGATCCGAACTACCTCCTGACCGAGTGGAAGGCGGAGCAGACCGGGAGGTTGGCGTGGGGGTGGAGGAGCGACGGCGAGCACACGCGCTACCTTGTCGTCGGCGAGCCGCTGGCCGAGCGACAGTCCATCGTGCGCATCTTCCGGATGAAGCGGATCGCCTTCTCCAACGACGCGGAGATCCGGTACGACGGCAAGTCGGGCGAGCTGATGTGGAAGCACATGGAGATGGCGCAGATCGAGCAGAGCTTCCGCCGGAGGGGAGCGCCCGTGGACCTCGCCACGCGGGAGCGGGACACGGCCCCCTGGGTGGAGCTGGACGGTGCCGTGAAGGGCAACCGGGACCTGGAGCTGGAGCGGGACCTGACGCTGCGGCTGGAGTCGCGGCCCTCGCTGGAGACGCTCACCGGGACGCTCCGCCTCACGCGCGATGACGCCTTCTTCCGCGACCCGTCCTTCTACCTCAAGCGCCACCGGCAGGAGGTCCAGGAGCCCTGCGCGCGGAAGGTGGCCGGCTTCCAGCCCCTGCTGCGCCCCGGGCTCACGGTGCTCATCGGCGAGCAGCTGGGCACCCGCGAGGCGCCGGCCACCGTGGGAGACATGCTGTGCGAGGCCGCTGGCGCCGGGCTGGGCGTCACCCTGGGGCTCTCCATTTCACACAAGGAGCAGGAGCGCATCGACCGGTACGTCGCGAGCGCGGGGGGGCCTCCGGATCAGGATGCCCTCCTGCGGGGAGACTTCTGGCGCAAGCTCCAGCAGGACGGTCGGGGAAGCCGGGCCGTGATGGACCTCATCGACCGGGGCCGGGCCCTGCGCGCCGCCGGGCACTCCGTCGCCGTGGTGGCCATCGACACGGACCTGAACCACGGCAGCGCGCGCGATGCCCGGATGGCGGAAACGGTGCTGGGCGCACGCGCCGCGCGTCCCAAGGATGTCTTCCTCGTGCTCGCGGGCAATGCGCACACGCGGCTCGTGGCGGAGGCGGCCTGGAGCGAGGACTTCATCCCCATGTCCAAGAACCTGGCGCAGAAGGACCCGGGCCTGGTGGTCCTGGAGCTGGGCTATGCGCAGGGCCGGCGGTGGGGCTGCGACCTGGCGCCGGACGGTGAGCTGGAGTGCAACGTCATGGGGCTGACCCCGGGGCCGCTCATCGCGTCCCCGCCGGACGGGCCGCCCACGCTCCGGATGTTGCCGAAGCTGCACGCTGAGGGGTTCCATGGCGTGCTGGAGGTGGGCGCGCTGTCCGCGTCGCTGCCCGCCATCGCGCTGCGCGGGCATGAGCCGACGCCCGCGGTGGAGGCACCTGGAGCGCCGACGCCTGCACCGGCACCGAAGGTGGACGGGGCGGTGGCGCCAGGAAAGGACTGACGCCGCGCCAGACACGGTCGGTGGGCCGCGCGAAGGCCCACTTCTCGACCTGGGCGGCGGCTGGCCCTTACAGGGCCCATCCCCGGTGGATCAGCTGCGGACGCGGGAAGGCAGGGCACCCTGCGCCTGGGCCTCCGGGGTGGAGAAGGGGTCCTGCGTCGGCCGCAGTCCCGTGCGCTCCGCTTCGTTGACGGACTCGAGCGCCTCGGAGATGGCGGCCAGCTCTTCACGCACGCGGCCCAGGCCCAGCTCGGTGTCCGCGGGGGCGGCCGTCGCTCCGCTCTGACCGTGGACCTGGACGAGCTGGGTGACCACGCCCTCGATGCTCCAGCGCAGGCGGGTGAGTTCGGCATCCAGGCGGTCCGCGTTGCGAGCCAGCCGCTCGCGCTGCGCCCGCTGCGCGTCGATGGCGTCCACGGCGCTCTGCAGCGAGGCGCGCACCTGCGGATCCTCCGAGGCGGCGATGCGCGCGGAGAGCGTCGCGCGCTCCGCGTCGAGCCGGCCCAGCAGCTCCGGGCTGACCTCGCGGCGCAGCCCCTGCTCACGCTCCCGCAGGTCGTGGCACGAGCGGCGCAGCGCCTTCACGGACTCCTCGCCTCCGCTGAGGAAACCTCGCACCGCCGGCGACGCCTTGCGGAAGGCAGCCTCCAGCCGGTCACAGACCTCATCGAGTTCGCGGAGCCGCGCATCCTCCTGGAACACCGCGACCACGTCCGGGACGCGCTTCTCGGGCGCGCTGGGCCCCTGGGTCGAGGCGATGTGCCCACCGGCTCCAAGGTGGCCGCCCGCGGACAGTCGCGCATTGCGGCCGACGGTGGCCCCGGCGCCGACGCTGGCGGCGCGCTCCACGGTCGCGCCATCCTGGATCGTGGCGCCCCAGCCGACCACGGCCCCACGCTGCACCGTCGCGCCGCGCTGCACGGTGGCGCCCATGCGGATGACGGCACCGCTTTCGATGACCGCTTCTTCCTGCACCGTGGCGCCCATCTCGATGACCGCGCCGGGCTCGACGCGCGCCGAAGCCGCGATCTCCGACCCCAGGCCGATCCGCGCGGCGCTGTCCACCTCCGCCCGTGCGGCGCTCGCCGCGCCCATGGCACTGCGCACGATGAAGAGGACGCCGGAGCCGATGGCGAGCGTGCCCGCGGGGATGAAGAGCCAGGGTGTGAGGAAGGCGCCCAGGACGCCGATGCCCGCGCCCCCAAGCAAGAGCCCACTTCCCACGGATCCCAGGACACGCTGCGCCACCGCCCGGCGCACCTCGGTCCTGGCCATCGCGTGTTCAGGTACCGCCAGCCCCTTGTTCTCCACGGTGCCTCCCATGTGCCCCACGGGAGAGGGTTCTAGCGTGAATTGGCTTCCGACGCTGGGCGGGCGGCCCACCCGGACAGTACCGGCGCCGGAAGCGCCCGGAGGTCAGGCCGCTCAGGCCCCCGACTTCACCCACTCGCGGCCGAGCAGCGCGTACTGGAACTCATCGCCCCAGGCGCCCTTGAAGAAGACGTTCTCCAGGAAGTGGCCCTCGCGCCGCAGGCCCAGCCGCTCCAGCACGGCCGCGGCGGCGCCGTTCTTCGCGTCCGTCACGCCGATGACCCGGTGCAGGCGCAGGGTGCCGAACACGTAGCCCAGCAGCGCCCGCACGGCCTCGGTGCCCAGGCCCTGGCCCTGGTGGCGCCGGGACAGCGTGAAGCCAATCTCGCCCAGGCGCGGGTCGGATTCATCCACCCGCAGCGCGCAGTCCCCCACCAGCGCGTCCGTGTCCTTGAGCGCGATGGCGAACTGGAACCACCCGGGCTCTCCGGGCTGACGGCCGGACATCATCTCGATGAGCTGGCGGCCACGCTGCGCGTCGTAGTCACTCCAGCTCTGGTAGCGCGCCACCTCGGGGTCGTTGCGGTAGGCCACCAGCGCATCCAGGTCCTCCGCGCGCAGCCGCCTCAACACGAGTCTCGGGGTCTCAACCCTGTCGAACTCCGGTACCGCCATGGTTCAGCCTCCACGAGTGCTCGGCCCGCGGTGAGACAGCACGGGCCTGGCCGCCACCCTATCCCCGCCCCTCGGACCAGGTGTCGTTATCGAAGCGCCAGCGAAATAACAGGAATACCTGATAGAACTCCTTTCCGCGATGGCGCTCCGCCTCGCCCCGAGGAAAGGAAGTCCTGTGTCCAGACATGCATCCCTGCTGCTCGCCGCGGCTGTCGTGACGAGCGGCCTGCTGACGCCGGTGGCCCGGGCGGCGACCGTCACCAACTACCGGGGTGGCAGCACGCCGGTGTACTCGCGCACGTCGTATGACTACGTGCCGAGCGTGATGAAGGACGGCGTCTACCGCATGTGGTGGTGCGGCGGCATCGCGGGCGACTACATCCTCTACGCGGAAGCGAACTCGCTGAGCGGCCCCTGGCACGCGCGGGGCTCCACGGTGGCCAACAGCTACAACACCGCGTTCCGCCCCACGGGCAATGCCGCGCAGTTCGACGGCATCCACGTCTGCGACCCGTCCGTCATCCGCGTCGACGCCACCTATTACATGTATTACGGCGGCTACGGCGACGGCACCGGCACCACGATGATTGGCGTGGCGTCCAGCCCGGACGGCCTCAACTGGACGCGCCTCAACGGCGGCAATCCCATCATCGTCCCCGCGCGGGACTACCGCACCGTGCCCAACAAGTACGGCGCGGGTCAGCCGAGCGTCACGCACGTCAACGGGAAGTTCCACCTCATCTTCACCGACTCCACGGGCTACGCGGTGGATGGCAATGGCGGCGGCCAGTTCGTGCTGCGCTCGTCGGACCCCACCTTCCAGACGGGCGTGGAGGAGCTCACCGCCACCGGCTTCGCGCCCCGGACGGCGGCGAACCACACGCGCCACTCGCTGCTCGCCGCGTTCTCCGTGGACTGGCAGTACGTGGACACGAATGACACCTTCGCCGTGGCCGTGGATGGCCCCACCGCCAGCGCCACGCGCGTCGTCCTCTTCAACAGCGCGCTGAGCCAGCAGGTGGATCAATTCGACATCAGCGGCACGTGGACCGAGGGCCCGGCCATCGTCTCCCGCCCGGACAAGCACGCCATCCCCTCCTCCACGTGCGGCACGGTGCCGGTGGACATCGTCCGCTCGGTGGGCCCCGGCGGGCCCGACACCTGGAACCTGGCGCACAACGGTGTGGACCTGCTGACCGGGCGCACCTGCGATCAGGTGCCGCAGGGACGCGTGTACGAGGGTTATCTGATTCAAAGCCCCGGCCTGCCGCTGACGCTGGCGCGCGGCGGGGTGCGGCTCCAGTTCGCGCTGGCCGCGCCCGCGGGCGATCTGTCGCGCAACGCCATCGCCGTCTCGTCGGACGTGTTCCACCGCATCCCGTATGGGGCGTCCATGCAATCGGGGGCGACCGTCTACGGCGCGCCCGGGCGCCCCGCCGCCTTCCACCTGGATGACGGGCGGCTGTGGCCGGTGAGCTGCCTGGAGGCCATCCAGCACAACAACTCGTCCATCACGGGCATCAGCGTGAGCCAGTGGGACGGCTACACCGTGGGCCCGGCGCTTCACTGCGTGAAGTAGTCCCACCGTTCGTCGGGTGGAACACGGGGGGCCTGCGGGACGGCGAAGTCCGGCTAGGCTCCCCGCATGACGAACCTGACGCCCTCCGTGCACCCGCTGCTCGCCACCGCCCAGGCGCTGTTCCCCCGCCTGTCCGCGCGCTCCGACGAAATCGAGGGCGCCCGCAGGCTGCCACCGGACCTGGCCGTGGAGCTGGCCCGGGAAGGCTTCTTCCGGATGATGATTCCGGAGTCGCTGGGCGGTCTGGAGCTGCACCCGGCCCTGTCCTTCCAGATCATCGAAGCGCTGGCGAAGGCGGACGGCGCCACGGGCTGGTGCGTGATGATTGGCGCCTCCACCGCGCTGACGTCCGCCTGGCTGCCCGAGCCCGCGGCCCAGGCCGTGTACGGCGCGCCGGACGCCATCACCGGCGGCATGGCGGCCCCCTTCGGCCGCGCCGAGCGTGTCGAGGGCGGCTACCGCGTCACCGGCCGCTGGTCCTGGGTGAGCGGCGCGCAGCACTGCCAATGGCTGGCGGGAGGCGCGGTGGTGACGGAAGGGGGCAAGCCCCGCATGGTGGCCGAGGGCATCCCCGAGACGCGCCTGTGTTTCTTCCCGGCCCAGAGCGTGGTGCTGCACGACACCTGGTTCGCGTCCGGCCTGTGCGGCACGGGCAGCCTGGACATGGAGGTGAAGGACCTCTTCGTGCCGGAGACGTATGCCTTCTCGCTCCTGGGCCCGCGACGCGTCAACGCGCCCCTGTATGGCTTCCCCTTCGGCCTGCTGGGGATGGGAATCCCGGCCGTGGCGCTGGGCATCGCCCGCCGCGCCATCGACGAGTTCATCGCGCTGGCCCACCAGAAGACGCTGGTGCTGGAGCGCCGCCAGCTGGCCGCGCGCCCCGCGGCCCAGGAAGCCGTCGCCGTCGCCGAGGCCACCGTGCGCTCCGCCCGCGCCTTCGTCCTGGAGGCCCTCAACGCCCTCTACGCCGAGTCCACGCGGGGCCCCGTCTCCCTTCACTCCCGCGCCGACCTGCGCCTGGCGATGACCCACGCCACCCGCGGCGCCGCGCGCGCCGTGGATGGCCTGTACGAGGCCGCGGGCGGCAGCGCTGTCTTCCGCTCGAGCCCCCTCCAGCGCTGCTTCCGCGACGTCCACGTCGCCACCCAGCACGCCTACGTAGCTCCCCCCACCCTGGAGCTCACCGGCGGTCTGTTGCTGGGGCTCGACGTGCCGGCCCCCACGCTGTAGCGCCCCCCCTGCGACACGCCGGACGGAGACACCTTCCCGCCCGGCGTGGAGCCGCGTTCAACCCCTGCGAAGGGGCTGACTACTTCCCCTGGACGGTGGACTCACCCAGGATGGTGAAGTCGCTCGCGGCGGCCTTCACGTCGATGGCGGAGAAGCCGGTGTAGGGGTAGTGCCCTTCCTCCACCTCCTCCACGATCTCCAGCTGGTCGCCGCTGACGGGCTTGCCATTCAGGTCCAGCGAGAACGCGCCCGGCGCACCGCGGAAGAGCCAGACGCAGGCCCCCGTGCTGATGGGGTCCAGCATGCCCAGGGAGGCGTGGTTCTTGAAGCCGATGTCGATGCGGGTCAGGCGGATGTGGATGTTGTACCAGTCGGAGTTGACGCCGTAGTCCCACGGGTGCTGCTGCGACAGCATGAGCCGGCCGTTCTGGTACAGGTTCACCCGGTAGGCCGAAGGGCCCGACGCGCCCGTGAACGTCGGCGCGAGGACCACGCGGTCCCCTTCGCCCATCCCGACGCGCAGCGCGCTGACCACCTGGTCGCCATCCCGCGCCGCCAGGGTGAAGCCCTGCTTCGTCTCACCGAGCCCGCCGATGTCCGCCAGCAGGTTCCAGCTCGTCGCGCGGGGGAACTCGCTGGAGAAGCCGTCCGCCTTCACGTCCTTCAGGCTGGAGACCGCGATGCCCTTCCCGGTGCGCGTCAGCGCCGCGCTGCCCGTCGCGCAGTTCTTGATGCCATTGAAGCCCTGGACACACTGCTGCTCGACCTTCGCTTCCTGCGTTGAAAGCGAGTCACCCGCGGGCGTTTGCGCCTCTTCGCCCTGGCAACCGGCGGCCGTCAGGCTCAGGAGCGCGGCCACCATCAGGCGGCCCGTCAGCTTGATACTCATGGATGAACCTTCTTCTCGTTGGGGGATGACTGCATGTCGGGTCGGCTGAAGACCCGGCACGCGCCGATGCACCCACCGGGCCATGAACCCTGCGCACCGCCCCCCCTCCCGCGAGCAAGGGGACGAGCGGGCGTGAAGTAGCGCGACCCGTCACAGATCCGCGCGCGCCGTAACCTCCCGTGTCACAGGCGCCATCCGGGAATGTCAGACCGGCCGTTATCGTGGTTCGCGTCCAACACGGCACGCCCTCCAGGAAGACCCGCCAGGTCTTGGGAATCCCTCTCATTCCCAGACGCACCACAGCGGCTCGTCGGAGTCATGGGAACGAGAGCTGTCACGTCATTGATCGTCACACTCATGAAACACATCATCCAAGACATACCAGGTCGTGACACCTTTGCTCGAAGAGGGGGATGAAATGCCTTCCGCGGTGGTTCTGGAAACGGGCCTGACGGCCAGCACGGGTTCGTCTCCGGACGCACTGGGTGCCTTGAAGACCTGGGTGTCCAACCTGGTGGATGGCCCCTTCCCGCTGGAGGTGAGCGCGCCCCTCTTCTGGGCGACGGCGCCCGAGGCGGTGGCGCGCATCCAGGAGTTCCGCGAAACCCAGTACCGGGAGCGGCTGGGCTACCTGCTGGGGCCCGAGCAGCTCCGGCTGGAGTCCCAGCTCCAACTGGACGCCCGCAGCGCGCACTTCGCCGTCAGCCGGAACGGACGGATGGTGGGCGCCCTGCGAATGACGCCGGCGCCGTTCGAGTTCCCCGCGCTGGCGGAATCCCTCTCCCACTGGGAGGGCCGCTTCCCCGCCTCCGTGGAGCTCAGCCGGCTGGTGGTGAGCCCCGAGGAGCGCAGCGCGCTCGTGCCGCCCCGGCTGCTGGTCGCCGCGAGCGACTGGGCCATGAAGGCGGGCTTCGTGGGCATCGTCGGGCTCTGCCGCCGGGCGGCCCGGACGGTGTTCGAACGCTACGGGCTCACCGCCACCTCGGAGACGGCCCACGTCGTCCCGATGCGGGGCCCCCAACCCTATTCGCTGATGGCGGGGACGTGGCCGGAGCTCATCGCCGCCACCACCCGCATGTCGGAGCGACTCAACCGCCCGCGGAAGAACTCCCTGGCGGAGACCCCTTCCCGCCACCACCCGATGGAGCAGACATGACGACGCCTTCCCCAGAGAATCCCGGCCTCGCGAAGCTCAAGGCCCGCCTCACCGAGGTCTGGCAGGAGGTCCTGGGCCAGTCCCGCTTCGTGCGCATCATCCAGCAGGGGGAGATCAGCAAGGCGCTCTACGCGCTCTACATGATCGAGACCTACCACTACACCCGGCACAACGCGCGCAACCAGGCGCTGGTGGCCGTGCGCGCCGGAGAGGATGACCGGCACTACCAGAAGTTCTGTCTCAAGCACGCCGAGGAGGAGATCGGCCATGAGCAGATGGCGCTGCATGACGTCGTCAGCATGGGCGCCCCCCAGGGCTTCCCCATCCC
>NZ_RAWB01000619.1 GCF_003612055.1 Corallococcus llansteffanensis | reverse complement strand
GTGCTGGGGGGCGTGGCGCTCTGGGCCAGCGAGACACCGCCAGCGAAGAGGGCCACGGCGAGGGTGACTCCGTGCAGGGTGCGCTTCATGGGTGTTGCTCCTTTTCAAGGCCTCGGGAGTGAGGCGGGACAAGTCGGTGGAACCCGGAGGCCCGGGCTCGCGCGGCGCAAGTTGGGCCAGGGCGCGACGCGGAACCCAGCGGGTCGGAGGCCGGACGTGCGCCAATTCACGTTGTGTGGGGGGGCGGGTGCGGCAGTGGACAGCGCCACTGATCGCAGGCCCGGGTGGAGACGTTCAATGCGGCACGGAACGCTCCTCTTCTTCGGATTCGCGCGCCTCCACGGGAGGGGAGGTGGCGGAAGGGTCGCGCGGCGTCACCGCGCCGCTCGCGGGCTCACGGGCTTGCTGCCAGGGCCAGCGGCCCTCCAGCTCCACCTCCAGCGTGAAGCTCAGGAAGGTGCGGATGAGGACGATGAGCCCGAGCACCAGCACGTCATTCAACGTGGGCTGGTCGCTGACGGTGCGCAGGATGTCCGCGGCGACGAGGAACTCCAGGCCCAGCAGGATGGCGCGGCCCAGGTCCAGACGCAGACGACGGTAGATGTAACTCGTGCCCCTGCGGGTGAACAGCCGCGACGCGGCGAGCAGGGCGCCCAGCATCATGACGCCCACGCCCGCGCCTTCCATCAGTCGGGCTGCCAGCAAGACGACCGATTGGAACGCCATCCCCTTCTCCTCGTGCCGAAAAGCTAGGCATCCCCGAGGAGTGGGAAGGGAGAACGGATGCCCCCTGACTGGTCGGCTGCCCTGGAAGCTACTTCGCGGGCTTCGGCACGGGCTTCGCGGCCGGCTTGGGCGCGTCCGGAGAGCTGGGGGGAACGTTCGTCTCCGACAGCTCACCTTCGGCGCGCAGGAAGGCCTGGGCGGCGCGGTCCACGTCGTCGGGCTTGAGGCCGGTGAGGCTGGAGGCGGCCCCCCGCGTGCGCGTGGCGAGCGCCGTCTCTCCCAGCGCCCCGTGGATGCGGGTGAGGGCCAGGTGGATCTCCGGGTCGAACGGGTCGGAGGCCAGCGCCTCCAGGTAGGCCGTCTTCGCCTTCGGGTAGTCCTTGCGGAACAGCAGGATGCGGCCCAGGTGCACGTTGGTGGAGGGCGAGCCCGGGTGCATGCGCAGCGAGCCGCGCAGCACGGACTCCGCCTCGTCCAGCCGGCGCAGCTCCAGGAGCGCGAGCGCGAACTTGTTGGACACCGATTCGTACTTGTCGCCCACCAGCTTGTGCGCCCGCGCGTACTCCTCCGCGGCGGCCTTCACCCGGTTGCGCTCGCGCAGCAGCTCCCCCAGGTGCGCGAACTTGCGCGCGGGGACTTCGGACACCTCCGCGAAGTCGCCGAAGGAGATTTCACGCCCCTTCTTCTCCGTGTCCTTCTGCGCGCCCTTGGCGTCCTCCTTGAGCACCACGCGGTCGTCGCGCGGCACCAGTTCCTGGGGGAAGGGCTGCTTCTTCACGTACGACAGCCACGTCTTCTCGAAGAGGGGGAAGGGCATGCCCGTCGCCGCCTCCACCGCCTTCTTGTCCGTCTGCCCCGCCTTCAGCTCCTGGAGCACCGTGCGCAGCCCTTGCGTGCCCTTGGTGCCGTGGATGTAGTCGATGGCGTAGAACACCTCCGCGAACGCGGTGGCCGCGTCCTCCGCCGTGGGCAGCATGGCGATGGAGGGGTGCATCTTCTCGAAGGGGATGAGCTTGTCCTCCTTCACGCGCTTGCCCAGGAGCGCCTGCGTGGAGGGCGTCATCGCGAGGCCGCCCTTGCCGCGCCAGCGCGACTCCATGAACTTGGCGATGCCTTCATGCAGCCAGATGGGCACGGTGTTGTGGCTCATCTGGCTGACCACCAGGTGCACGTACTCGTGCGCCAGCGTGTCCTGCCAGTCGTAGCCCTGCGCCACGGCCTTGGGGCTCGTCACCATCAGCTTGTTGAACTTGCAGATGGCGATGGTGCCCGTGGTGCGGATCTGCTTCTCCGTGAGCGTGCTCACCTTGGACAGTTCGCGCGCGTTGTTCACCACCTCCACGCGCACCTTGCCCGGCGGCGTCCAGCCCAGGTCTTCCTTGAGCGCGCGGTGGATGGCCTCCAGCGTCTCCAGCGCGTAGGGGACCAGCACCTCCTCCTTGCCCTTCGGGTAGAAGAAGATGAAGTGCTCGCTCTCCGCGCGCTGGTGGTCCTTGATGATGGCGCGCGTGTCCTTGGCCAGGCGCAGGTAGCTGCCCGGCTTGTCCTCGATGTTCGCGCCCTCCAGCAGCGTCACCGCTTCGTCGTACTGGCCCTCCTCGAAGGACACGCGGCCCTGGAAGTACTTCAGGGGCTCCAGCTCGGACGGTACGCGCTTCTCCACCTCGGCCAGCTCGCGCCGGGCGCTGGCCACGTCCCAGTCGTCCAGCGACTGCTCCACCTTGCCCAGCCGCGTCTTCACGTCCTCCTTGAGGGAGGCGTCGGACGGCTGCGCGAAGGCGGCGGGGACGGCGACGAGGAAGCAGAGGAGGGCGCAGAGGGTGGTGCTCGGGACTCGCGCGTGCGTGCGGTGGCTCACTTCACCAGCTCCTCGTAGTAGCGCTTCACCTGCTCGCGGTACTTCTCCGGCGCGCCCTGCTTCATCGCGTCGAGCAGGTCCTTGCGGAACTCGCGCGGGGCCTGGAACGCGTCCTCGTCCGGCAGCTCCACCTTGTCCTGCGGGTTGCGGCCGTTGCCCTCCTGGCGGCGGCCGGAGCCCATGGGCATGGGCAGCCCGCGGCCCTGCTTGCGGCCCTGCTGGCTCTGCTGCATCTGCTGCTGGAAGCGCTTGAGGCCCTCCATCGCCGCCTGCTGCTCGCCGTAGCCGCGGCCCGGGTCCTTGCCCTGCATGCGCTGCGAGGCCTCGCCCATGCGCTGGCCAATCTCATCCATCTGCTGGCCGGCCTCCTCGCCGAACAGCGGCGCCGTCTGCTCCATGTCCTCCATCTGCTGGCGCAGGCCCTGCGCGCGCTGCTCCAGCTGCTGCTGGCGCTGGCCCAGCTGCTGGAGCTGCTGCTTCTCGGCCTGGGACAGCTGCGAGCCCGGCGGCGGGAACAGGGACTGGAGCTGCTGGCTCACGTCCGACACGTCGCGCGCGTCCTTCCTCAGCCGCTCCGCGAGCTGCGCGGACTGCTGGCGCACCTCCGGGGGGTTGCCGAACATCTCGTCCAGCTGGCGCTGCTGCTCGCCCATGCTGGAGAGCTGGCGGGCCGCGTCCTCGGCGCGGGCGGCGGACTCGGCGGCGAGGTCGAAGTCGTCCACCTTGAGCGCGTTCTCCACGTTGCGCAGCTCGGACTGGGCCTCTTCCAGGGGGCGGGCCGCGCGGCTGTTGAGCCGGGCCGGGTCCAGCTTCTGGTAGTTCTCCTGCACCTGCTTCACCTTGCGCTGAAGCTCGTCCTTGAGGGCCTGGCCCTTCTCCTTGAGCCGGTCGCGGTTCTGGTTGCGGGCCTGGTCGCGCAGCGCGCGCGTCTGCTCGGCGACCTTCTGCTGTTCGTCCATGGTGCCCTGCAGGTCGTCCATGAACTTGCCGAACTTCTCCGCGAGCTCCGGGTACTGCTCCGCGCCGAAGTCCTCCTGGGACTTGTCCATGGACTCGAGCATCTCGTCCATCTGCATGCCCAATTCCTGGAGCTTCGCCAGGGCCTCGTCCGCCTTGCCCTCCTGCATCAGGCGCTCGACTTCATCCATGGCGCCCTGCATGTCCTCCTGCTGCATCATCTCCGACAGCGCCTCGGCGTTGAGGTGCTCGTCGCGGATGCCCTTGCGCAGCTCGGCCATGCGCTGCATCAGCTCCTGGATGCGCGACTTGAGCTGTTGGATCTGCTGCATCACCTGCTCGCGCGCGGACTCGTCCGGGTTGGCCTTGTACTGTTCGATGAGGCGCGACAGGTCGCGGCGGTCGTTGGCGAGCTGCTTCGTCAGCTCCTGCAGCGCCTCCAGCTTCTGCCGGTCCAGCAGCGACTCCAGGTAGAGGATGTCGCGCTCCAGGCCTTCAATCTCGTCGTCCACCACGGCGGTGAGCCGGGTGCCGGTGCCCCAGTCCTCGCCGCGCGCGCGCTGGGTGCGCAGGTACAGGCGGCGGAAGTCGGAGGTGGTGCTCACGCTGCGCTTGAGCTCGCCGCCGATGTTGAGCAGCGCGGAGACGATCTCCTTGGGCACGTCCTTCTCCCGGGACAGCTCCTGGCCCTGCTCGCGGAAGTCCTCGGAGAGCTGCAGGCCGCTGGCGTCCACGGTCCGCGCGGACTCCACCGCCTGCGCGTCCTTCTGCTTCGCGCGGTCGGGGCCCTCCAGCCGCTCCGCCAGGTGGTCCACGAGCCGGCCCCACAGGGCCTCGGCCTTCTCCAGGGCGGCGCGGCGGTGCTCGGCGGCGCTGTACACGCGCAGGGTCTGCGTGCGGCTGACGCCCTTCTTCGGGCCCTCCACCGCGTCGTTGTCCTTGGCCTCCACGTAGTAGGTGATGCGGTCGCCGGGGGCGGGCTTGAGCGGGCCCAGGTCCCAGGTGTACGTGCCCCGGCTGCGGCGGCTGTCCTCGCGCGGCAGGTTCACGCGCGTCTCCTGCTTCGCGCCGGGCATGCGGAACACCAGCGACAGGCCGGACAGGCCGTAGTCGTCGGTGGCCTCGTACTTGAGCGTCACCGTCTGGGCGGGGTCGACCTCGATTTCGGAGGAGGGCGTGAGCAGCGTCACCTGGGGCGCCTTGTCCGCCTCCACGGTGAGCGGGATGTCCGGGCCCACCGCGAGCGGCTTCGAGCGCGAGCCGTAGAAGACGAAGTGGTAGTGGCCGCCCTGCTTCGCGACGAAGCTGCCGGCCAGCTCGCGTCCGCCCGTCACGGTGAGCGGCAGCACCTGGTCGTTGACGACGACCTCCGCGCGCTCGATGGGGCGGTCCGAGCGCGTCTTCAGCGCGACCTCGGTGCCGGACGGTGCGCTCACCTCGCCGTTGGTGCCCGGCACGGTGCGCGGCGCGAGGCCCGTGTACGCGGGGTAGCGGTACGTCAGCTCGATGTCGCCGGTGATGGGCTCCGCCTGCGCGGCGGCCTCCGGGCGCGCGGCCTGCTCGCGCAGGTGCTTCCAGCCGGACGCCCACTGCCCGCCCACGAAGAACATCAGCAGCGCGAGCGCCAGCACCGCGCCGCCGCACGCCAGGGCCACGCGGCGCAGCGGCTGCGTGTCCACCACGAGCCGCGGGTCCACGGTGCGGGCGCGGGCGTCCATCTGCTGGAGGAACGCGTCCGCGAGCTGGGGGGACCAGCCGGCCTCCTCGCGGCGCTCGTGCGACAGCTCCACCGCCGCGAGCACGTCCAGCGACAGCTCCGGCCGGCGCTGGCCCACGAGCCGGGCGGTGCGCAGGTCGTCGCCCACCTGGCGGCGCGCGAGCACGATGCCGAAGAAGCAGGCCACCGCCGCGCCCACCGGCAGGGCGAGCCACAGGAGCGCCTGGGCGAGGCCCGGGGCGGCCCGGCCGAGGAGGCCCGTGGCGACGAGGAGCACGAGGGCGGCGACCGTGCCGAGCAGGGCGCCCTGGGCCCACAGGTGGCGGCGCTGGCGGGTGCGGACGCTGGCGAGCAGGTCCGCCACGCCTCGGGAGCGCGC
>NZ_RAWB01000618.1 GCF_003612055.1 Corallococcus llansteffanensis | reverse complement strand
CCCCCACACCCAGCACCAGCGCCAGGACGCCCACCGCGGCGAGCCGCCGCCCCCGGGCCGGTGACAGCGCCAGGCGCGAGCCCATGCCCTCCGGCAGCGATTGGGACACGCGCGACCAGAGCGCTCCGCTCGCCGTGCGCGCCTGCCGGCCCAGCACCGCCGCGCCCACCGCCGCGCGCTGACCCAGCTGCGCGGCGCCCTGCCCGAACTGCGCCGCGCCCACCGCGGCACGCTGCCCGAACTGCGCCGCGCCCACCGCCGCCCGCTGCCCGAAGGCGCCCAGGTCCATGCCGGAGTCCGCCACCCGCGCCAGGGCCAGGTTGCCGAACGGCGGCTGCGACGACTCGTCCTGCGGTGTCACCACGGCGCCGGGTGCCGGCGCCTCGACCCGGTACGGCGCGCGCGGCACGCGGAAGACGCGGATCTTCCCGGGGATGCCCTTCAACTCGAAGGAGCCCACCTCCTGCGACGGCACCTCCGCCTTGTTCATGGAGAGGTAGACGGCCTCCGTGAAGAAGACCTCGTCCGCGTCGGTGATGCCCTCCACCCGGGCGGCGATGTTCACCGGCTCGCCGAAGATGTCGTTGGCCTCCAGCCGCACCTCGCCCACGTTGACGGCGACCCGCACGTGGAGCTGATCGTCCTCCAGGAGCCCCCGGTTGTGCTGCCACAGCCGGTCCTGGATGGCGATGCCGCTCAGGACCGCCTGCGTGGGGGACTCGAAGGTGACCAGGAAGGCATCGCCAATCGATTTGATGATGCGTCCACCGAAGGCCTTGAACAAAGGCACGAGCAACGCCTCGTGCACCTGGAGCAGCCGCTGGTTCTCTTCCAGCGTCTGCCGACTGGTGCGTTCGGTGAAGCCCTTGATGTCGGTGAAGACGATGGCGAGGTTGGCGGTCTTCAAGGCGGGCGCAGTGTATGCACCGCGTCGCGCGAAGCAATCGCCATGGCCGGGCCCTTCCCTCGGCTGTCGGCTGTCAGCGCTTCGACGGTTTGAGCGCGCGCATGGAGCGCTTCTCCGGGGCCGTGAGCTGCGCCCTCACCTTCGCGGCGAGCTGGGGCCTGTCCGTCCGCTCGTAGAAGGCAGCGAGCGTCCGGAGCACCCCCGGGTTGGTCGGCTGGGCGTCTCGCGCGGCGAGAATCTCCTTCTCCGCGTCCGGCACCCGCCCCTGCTGCTCCAGCACCGACGCGAGCTGGAGACGCACCTGCACCCACTCGGGCTTGGACTTGGACAGGGGGCGGTAGTGCCACTCCGCCTTGAGGAAGTCCCCCGCCCGGGCCCAGAGCCCCGCGAGCCGGAAGCGCGCATCGTCATAGGACGGGCGCAGGCCCACGGCCTTCTCATAGGCGCGGATGGCATCGAAGGTGGCGGCCCGCTCTTCCAGGAGCATGCCGCGCAGGAAGTAGACGCGGGGGTTCTCCGGGGCCTCGCGCTGGGCCGCATCCAGGTGCGCCTGGGCCCGCTCCAGCTCCGGGGCGCTCCCTGCCTTGAGCAGCAGCCGGGCCGCTTCCAGCCGGGGCAGCTCCCACCGGGGCTGGGCGACCGCCAGCCGCTCCAGGGCGGCCAGGGCTCCCGCGTCGTTCCCGGCCGCCTCCAGCGCCAGGGCGTCCGCCAGGGGACTCGGCGCCGCCGGGGCCGCCGGAGCTGTCAGGACCGGTTGCGCCTGTGCGTCGGAGGCGCCCGTCAGCAGCGCCGCCACGAGAACCCACATCATGACCGGCAGATAGCAGAGCCAGGTGGGGCACCTCAACACTTCCCCTTGACGGACACCCGGCCTCGCATGAAACCCATGACCGTGCAGATCTCCCAAAGAACGTTGGAAGACCTTGGTTTCTCGGAAGTGCTCCGCGCACTGACGCAGCGCTGTCGCACGGAGCCAGGAAGGGAGCGGGTGCTTGCCCGCCCGTTCCACGACACCGAGGAGGAAGTGACCGAAGCGCTGGCCCTCGTGGACGAGGCCCGCTTCCTGTCACAGCAGCAGTTCTCCCTTCCCCTGGGCGGCGTGACGGATCTGCGCACCGCCGTGGGCCATGCGGAGAAGGGCGGCATCCTGGAGCCCCGCCAGCTCATCGACGCGGCCCAGCTGCTCTTCGCCTTCGCACGCACGCGGGAGGCGCTGGACGAGCGCAAGGAGAACGTCCCCCGCCTGGTGGAGATCTCCCGGCGCCTGCCCTTCCTGGAGGCCATGGCCCGGCGCATCGACCAGTGCTTCGAGCCGGACGGTGAGATTTCGGACCGTGCGAGTCCGGAGCTCAAGGAAGCCCGCGACCGCGCGCGCGGCCTGCACCGGCGCATCAAGATACGGCTGGACGAGCTGCTCCACGACGAGGCGTTCATCCCGAAGCTGCGGGAGAACTACTACACGCTTCGCAACGGGCGGTACGTGGTGCCGGTGGTGTCCAACTACCGCTCGGAGGTGGACGGCATCGTCCACAACGCCAGCCAGACGGGGCAGACGCTCTTCATGGAGCCCCAGGCGATGGTGGGCCTGGGCAACGACCTGGCCATCGCGCAGTCGGAGGTGGCGGAGGAGGAGCGCCGGGTGCTCCAGGAGTTGAGCCAGCTCGTGGGCCGCGAGTCCACGCGCATCCTGGAGGGCCTGGAGGCGGTGGCGGAGCTGGACGAGGTGGAGGCCATCGCCATCCTCTCCGCGGACCTGGACGCCACGACGCCCACGTTCGTGGGCGTGACGGAGCTGAACCTGCGCGGCCTGCGCCACCCGCGCCTCGTGCTCAAGGGCACGGAGGTCATCTCCAACGACGTGACGCTCACCGGGGGCGCCCGGGCGCTGGTGGTGTCCGGCCCCAACGCGGGCGGCAAGACAGTGACGCTGACGGGCGTGGGGCTGTGCGCGCTGATGCTGCGCGCGGGCCTGCCCGTCCCGGTGGCGGAAGGATCGCGGATGCCGCTGTACCGCTCCGTGCACTCCACGGTGGGCGACGCGCAGGACCTGACGCAGGGTCTGTCCACGTTCAGCGCCCACGTCACCCTGCTGCGCGACATCCTGGCGGCGGTGGGTGAGAACTCGCTGGTGCTCATCGACGAGATCGCGGCGGACACGGATCCGCGCGAGGGCGCGGCCATCGCCATCGCGGTGCTGGAGGAGCTGCTGGGCAAGGGCGCGTATTCGCTCGTCACCACGCACCTGGAGGAGCTCAAGGCGCTGGCGCACATGGATCCGCGCTTCCTGAACGCGCGCGTGGGCTTCGACTCCAAGCGGATGGCGCCCACGTACCGGCTGCAGATGGGCGCCGCGGGCCAGTCGTCCGCCATCGACATGGCGGCGCGGGTGGGCCTGCCCTCGCGGGTGTGCGAGCGCGCGCGGGAGCTGTCGCTCAACGCGGGCGGTCCGCTCACCAAGGCGCTGGCGGCGGCGGAAGACGACCGGCGCAAGCTCTACGAGGAGCTGGAGAAGGCCCGCCTCGCGGCGAAGGAGGCGGAGAGCCTGCGCGCGGAGCTGGAGAAGCAGAAGGTCGCCTTCGAGCGCGAGCGCAAGGGCCGGATGATGCAGTTCAACGAGGACGTGCACGCGGCGGCGGACCATGCCGCCCAGGAGGTGCGCGACCTGCTGACGAAGCTGCGCTCCGAGCAGAGCGAGAAGGCCCTCTCGGAGGCGCGCATGCAGTTGCAGCAGCGCGCGGACGAGGCGCAGAAGCGCGCGGCGGCGGCCAAGGCGGAGCTGTTCCAGGTGGAGGCCCCGGGCCCGGCGAACCTCAAGGTGGGCGCGTGGGTGCACCACTCCGGCCTGGGACGGGACGTGGAGATCCTGGAGCTGACGGACGGCCAGGCGGTCGTCTCCGCGGGCGGCGCGCTGAAGATGCGGGTGCCGACGTCGGAGCTGTCCGGCTCGCGCACCCGCAAGCCGCAGCAGGCGAAGTTCCCGGAGCGCCAGAAGGGAGAGGCGGCCCTCAAGCGCGCGGCCTCCGCGGCGCCCGCGCAGGTGGAGGCCACGAACTTCCGCTGCGACGTGCGCGGCATGCGCGCCGACGACGCGCTGTCGGAGCTGGAGGCGTTCCTGGACCAGGGCATGCGCAAGGGTGAGGAGGCCGCGCTCATCATCCACGGCCACGGCACCGGGGCCTTGAAGCAGGCCATCCGCGACCACCTGGCCGCATCGCCGTACATCCGCATGTTCCGCCCGGGCGACAGCCACGAGGGCGGAGACGGCGTCACGGTGGTGGCACTGCGAGGCTGACGTGTAGGGTCAGGGAGCCGGGGCCCATGGGCCCCGCTCCCCTGCTCTTTCGCGGCGGCATTCGAAGGCCAGGGCAACGTTGAGTACAGTACGGAGCCATGTATCGGCTCTGCCTGTTGGGATGCGTGTTGCTGCTGGGTGCGTGCCGCGAGAAGGCTCCGGAGGAGGGCGCGCTCCGCGTGTCCGTGAAGTACGGCTCCTACAAGCCCGGCTGCGTGCGCGTGGAGGTGAAGGACGCGCAGGGCAACCGGGGCGCGACGGACGTCCCGGCGAGCCAGTTCCAGAACATCGAGACCCAGGAGGTCCTGGTCGCGGTGCTCCGCAAGGCGGAGTGGGACCGGGAGCTGAGCGTCACGGTGTCGTCGTTCGCCGCCGTCGCGGACGGCCGCTGCGACGGTCCTGTCGTGGAGAGCATCGCGAGCCAGCCCATCCCGATTCCGCCCAAGGAGTTCACCCGTCACGACGTGACGTTGGAGGCGGTGGACGGGGACGGAGACGGCTCGCCCAGCAACTTCGAGGCGACGGGGCCCTTCGACTGCAAGGACGATGATCCGCGCATCCACCCTGGTGCCACGGAAACGTGCAGCGGAACGGAGGACTTCAACTGCAACACGTTGAAGGGCTGCCAGGAGACGAACTGTCGCGCCGAGGCGTGTGACGACGGAAACCTCTGCACGACCGAGGACCACTGCGAGGGGAGCGGCGTCGGGGCAAAGTGCCTGGGCACGGCGCGCCAGTGCAACGCGTCCGCTTGCACCCAGGGCGTCTGCGACCAGGGCACGGGCCTCTGCAGCTTCAGTCCGGCACCGGAAGGGGCGTCCTGTGCCGACGCCGACACGTGCACCGAGGGGGACCGCTGCAATAGCAGCGGCACCTGCCTCAGCGGCATGCCCACCCCCTGCCCGAAGCGAGATTGCTTCTTGCCAGTCGCCGGGACCTGCACGGCGAACAACAACTGCGCCTACGCCCCGGATCCGGCACAGGTGGGTGACTTTTGTCTGGCGCCTTCTGGCATGCTCACGGGCGTGTGCCGCAAGGGTGACGGCGTCTGCAGCGCGTTCCCCTTCCAGCCCAGCAACTTCGATCCGGACGCAGTCGCCCCGGCGGACGTTGTGGACCTCATCACCTCCGGAGCCGTGACGTTCAATTCGGAGACGTTGACGTGGACGCCCAGTGGCGTCGTTACAAACCCAAGCCAGCTCAAGCCCCGGGCCATCCCCCAGGCAGGCGGGGCCCCGGACGCAGTCCTCCTCCCGGTGAAGTCGGTGAGCCTGGGGGGGACGCTGTCGCTCGTGGGCACACGTCCCGTTATCCTGGCCGTGTATGGGGATGCGCTGCTGAATGAATCCATCCTCGCCAATGGCCACTTTGCCGGCAGCACCACGGTGCCTGGGACGGGCGGCAATCACCTACGGTGCGGAACCGCCACGGGCAGCAACGGAGGCGC
>NZ_RAWB01000617.1 GCF_003612055.1 Corallococcus llansteffanensis | reverse complement strand
CTCCGGAGCTTCGGTCCCGGAGCCCGGGCGGGCAGGGCGCTCCTGGAGATGGGCCCTCGTTGCCGTGGCAGGCGTGGTGGCCCTGGGCGTGGTGGGGGCGGGGATGCGCGCTCCGGTGCCTGCGGGCCGGCAGCCGCTGGTGGTGGTCATCGGCATCGATGCGTTCCGGCCGGACCGGCTGGGTCCCACGGGGCGCGGGGTGGCTCCCCACGTCGAGCGCTTCCTCCAGGACGCGACGCTCTTCACGCGGGCCTATACGCCGGTGGCGCAGACGGAGCCCGCGTGGCGCTCGCTGCTCACCGCGCGGTGGCCGTACCGCACCGGCGTGCGCTACCCGCTGACGTCCGACGCACGCCTGGTGCTGGCGCCCACCTTCGCGGACCGGTTCTCGCAGGCCGGGTGGCGCACGGTGTTCGCGACCGACTGCTCGCGCTTCCACTTCGAGGGCCCGGCCTCCGGCTTCACGCAGCGCTGGCAGCCGCCGCGTGGCGCGCTCAACTTCGCGCTGGAGAAGCTGCGCTACCGGGCGCTGGGCCTCTTCGCGGACAACGCGCCAGGCGCCGCGTGGGTGCCGGAGTTCATCGACAACCGCGCGCTCGCGGGCATCCATGATCCGATGGGGTACGCCGAGCGGCTGTCCCAGGGGCTCGTGAACGAAGCGGCGGCGGGCCCGCTGCTCTTCGCCTTCCACGCCACGGCGGCGCACTTCCCGGGCGACCCGGTGTACCCGTTCTACCGCCGCTTCGTGCCCTCGTCCGAACCCCTGGCGCGCCGGCTGCGGATGCACTTCGCCCCGGTGTCGCCGGGCGCGAAGGGGGCGTGGACCCGCGAGGGCTCAGAAGGGCTCTACGACGAGCTGCTCGCGCAGGCGGACGCGCAGGTGGGGACGCTGCTGGACGCGCTCCGCCGCTCCGGCCGCTATGACGACGCGCTCATTGTCCTGCTGTCGGACCACGGCGAGAGCTTCTACGCGGACCGACCGGACCTGGCGGGCGCGACGTCCGTGCACGGCGCGCGCCTGGGCGACGAGGAGAACCGCATCCTGCTCGCGGTGAAGCCGCCCGGTGGCCGGGGCCTGGGGCCCGCGGAGGTCGACGCGCTGGCGCGACTGGTGGACGTGGGGCCCACGCTGCTGGAGTTGTCCGGCCTACCCGCGCTGCCGGAGGCGGACGGGGCGTCGCTCACGCCGCTGCTGCGAGGCGAGGAGCGGCCGCTCGCGCCCCTGTACGCGGAGACGGGCTACACGCACGTGAGCCCGGAGGTCTTCGACCCCGGCCACTGGCCCGGCGCGCCGCGCACCTTCGACGCGTACCGGCTGCGCCCGGATGGTGTCGTGGAGATGGGCGACGTGGCGGACGCGGCGGTGCTGCGAGAGAAGGACGCGGGTGCCTTCGACGGCCGGCGCTGGTGGGTGGACCGGCCGCAGGCGGACGGCAGCGTGCGGCGGACCTGCTCCGGTGAGTGTGAAGGGGCTGACGCGGAGGCGCTGGCGGCCTGGCTGGATGTCGTGCGGGAGCGCGCCCCGGAGTCCGCTTCACGTAGAGTCGCCGGCCATGTCGACGACCGAAACCCCCGGCCTCCAGGAAACGTACGCCCCCCACAACGCCTGCTTCGGGTGTGGCCCGGCCAACCCGAAGGGGCTGCGCATCCGCAGCCGCGTGGAGGGTGAGCTCATCGTCGCGGACTGGACGCCGGAGGAGCACCACCAGGCGTTCCCGGGCGTGCTCAACGGCGGCATCATCGGCGCGCTGCTGGACTGTCACTGCAACTGGACGGCGGCGTACCACCTGATGAAGGAGCAGGGCGTGGCGACCCCGCCGTGCACCGTCACCGCGGACTACGCCATCGTCCTCAAGCGCCCCACTCCCATGGGCGGGCCGGTGCACCTGTCCGCGAAGCCGGTGGAGATCCAAGGCGCCCGCGTCGTCGTGGAGGGCACCCTCACTGCGGGCGGCAAGGTGACGGCCACGTGCCGGGGCACCTTCGTCGCGGTGAAGGAAGGCCACCCCGCGTACCACCGCTGGTAGTTCGTGAAACGCCGCGGGCCCCGACACCGGCCTCGTCGAGGAGGCGGCGCGGGGCCCGTTGGAAGGCAGCGGTGGAAGGCGACGGCTACTTGCCCGCGGACAGCATGCGGGCGTGGTCGGACGCCGTCTGGTTGGGCTGGCCGGTGTCGCGCAGCCGGTGCACCTGGTTGCCGATCTTCTCCTGGAGCAGCATCAGGCCGTCCAGCACCTGCTCCGGACGGGGCGGGCAGCCGGGGATGTAGACGTCCACCGGGATGATGCGGTCGATGCCCTGGAGCACCGCGTAGTTGTCGTAGAAGCCGCCCGAGGACGCGC
The DNA here is from genome assembly GCF_003612055.1 of Corallococcus llansteffanensis. GTDB lineage: Bacteria > Myxococcota > Myxococcia > Myxococcales > Myxococcaceae > Corallococcus > Corallococcus llansteffanensis. The sequence continues at coordinate 3,309 of NZ_RAWB01000617.1, read as the reverse complement.
ACACGCCGAACGCGACGACCCACTTGGGCTCGGTCATCTGCTCGTAGACGCGCTTGAGGATGGGGGCCTGCTTCAGGTTGATGGTGCCCACCACCATCAGCAGGTCCGCCTGGCGCGGCGAGAAGCGCGGGAACTCCGCGCCGAAGCGCGAGATGTCGTGCCGGCTGGCGGCCACGGACATGTACTCCATGCCGCAGCAGGCGGTGGCGTACGGGTACGTGAAGAGGGAGTACTTACGGGCCCAACCCAGGCCCTTGGACACCAGCTTCTGGAAGAAGCCCGTGGCCTCCTCCCGGCGGGTGACCATGATTGGAGCAATGTCGGTGTCAGCCATGATTCCTCAGCTCTCCCAGTCCAGGGCGCCCTTCTTCCAGACGTAGATAAGGCCCACGACCAGGGTCGACGCGAAAACCAACATCTCCGTGTAGCCGAACCAGCCGAGCGCCTGGAAGTTCACCGCCCAGGGGTACAGGAACACCGCTTCCACGTCGAACACGATGAACAGAAGCGCGATCACGTAGAACTTCACGGCGAAGCGCTGGCGGGCCGGACCGCTTGACTCCGAGCCTGCTTCGAAGGGGGACGACTTGGTGCTGCTCGGGCGCTTGGGGCCCAGGCGGCTGGTGACCTGCGGGATGATCATCGCGAGGACGCCGGCCAGCAGGAGCACCACCGCCAGCGGCAGGTACGGTGCGAGGGGTGTAGTCATCGGGCGCGGAACCTAATGACACCGCAGGCGCCGTGTCAAAGGGAAACGCCCCCGCCCCCGGAGCGCCAACCCCTTGAGAAGACGGCCGAATTGCCGCCTTCATCCGGCCTGCGTTTGACGCTCGGGGGGCCCACGCCTAGCGTCATCGCTTTCCGATCATCGCCTGGGGAGCAGCCGACATGTGGGGGCGTCTGAGCTTGCGGATGCAGGTGGCGATCGCGGTGTTGCTCCCGTGCCTCGCGGTGGTGTTCTTCAGCGGGGTGTACTTCCCGGCCCGGCAGCGCGCCGCCGCGCTGGAGGTGCTGTCCCAGCGGGCCGTGACGGTGGCGACGCTGGTGTCCCGGCACCCGGCGCTCTTCCTCCCGGACTCCGCGCCGGACGCCCGCGCGCGGCGCGCCGACGTCTTCTCCCAGGTGGAGTCCGGCGGCTTCACCCTCCAGTTCCAGGAGCTGGCCCGTGCGGACGGGACGGTGCTCGAGGCGCGCGGCAACGTGACGTCCGTCCTGTCGCAGCCGGTGACGACGCCCCGGTTCGGCGCGTGCGCGGTGGCGCGGAGTCCGGAGGTGGTGGTGGTGCGCTGCGAGCACGACGGGCTCGTGTACCGCGCGGGCTTCGGCACCGACGAGGTGCAGGCCGCGGTGTCGGCGACGGAGGGGTACTCGCTGCTGGGCTACCTGGGCGCCGCGGTGCTGGGGCTGGGCCTGGCGGTCATCATCAGCCGCGCCATCGCGGACCCCGTGGCGCGCGTGACGCAGGTGGCGCGCGACGTGGCCCGGGGCGACATGTCCCGAGGGGAGCTGGACGTGTCCGCCGCCGGCGAGGTGCGCCTGATGGCGACCTCCTTCAACGAGATGCTGGGCACGCTGCGCTCCACGGTGATGGAGCTGGTGGCGCGCACGGAGCAGCTGTCCAGCGCGTCGCGCGGGCTGATGGGCGCCTCCGCGGATCAGGAGCACGTCATCAGCCAGCAGGCCGCGTACGCGCAGCAGATCGCCGCGACGTTCGAGGAGCTGAGCCGCACCGCCGAGCAGATCTCCTCCTCCACGGAGGTGGTGGAGACGAGCGCGCGGCGCACCCATGACGCGGTGGCCGAGGCGATGGCGGTGGTGGCCCAGGTGGTGGGCGGCATCAGCGACATCCGCATCGAATCCAAGGGTGTGGCGGACGCCATCGTGGGGCTGAACAAGGACCTGCAGCAGGTCTCCAAGATTGCCCAGGTCATCAACCAGGTGGCGGAGAGAAGCGACCTGCTGGCGCTCAACGCGGCGCTGGAGGGCACCAAGGCGGGCGACGTGGGGCGGGGCTTCTCGCTGGTGGCCGCGGAGATGCGGAAGCTGGCGGAGAACGTGTCCGCGTCCGCGCGCGACATCGCCCGCATCGTGGAGAAGGTGCAGGACTCCGGCGAGGAGGCCGCGTCCAAGGCGCGCGTGGGCATGGCGACGAGCGACCGGGGCGTGGAGGTGGCCGAGCAGGCGTCCGCCGTCTTCCTGCGCATCGTGGACCTGGCGCGCGGCACCAGCGAGGCGGCGCGGCAGATCACCATCGCCACGCGGCAGCAGCGTCAGTCCAGCGAGCAGGCGGTGCAGGGGGCTCGCAACGTGGCGGACCTGGTGAAGCAGGGCGTGGACGCCACCGGCCGCACCACCCGCATCGCCCAGGACCTCCAGGCCGTCGCCGAAGGGCTCACCGCCGTGACGAGCCGCTTCAAGACCCAGCAGCCGCGCTCCTGACGGACTGAGGCCTTCAGGCCCGGAGGCCCGGCGCGCGGGCGCGCAGCTTCTGGAACAGCTCCGGGGGCATGGCCGCGACGCCCAGGCGGTGGTCCGGCGACACCTCCTCGCCGTGGAAGTCGCTGCCGAAGGTGGGCACCAGGTCGAACTCCGCCGCGAGCGCCAGGTACTTCTGCCGCAGGCCCGGGTTGTGGTCCTGGCTCAGGACCTCCAGGCCGGACAGGCCCGCCTGGGCCAGGGCCTTGATCTCCACGCGCTCCATCTTGGAGGAGCCGGGGTGCGCGAGCGTCGCGGTGCCGCCCGCGTCGCGGATGAGGCGGATGGCCTCCGCACCCTCCAGCTTGAAGCGCTCCACCCACGCGGCGCGGCCCGTGCCCAGGAAGCGATCGAACGCGGCCTTCATGTCCAGGCACCAGCCCTGGTTCACCAGCACCCGCGCCAGGTGCGGCCGTCCGAGCTGCGCGTCTCCGGCCACCTTCAGCACGTGCTCCATGCGCACCGGGAAGCCCAATTCGCGCATGCGGGCGACCATCGCCTCCATGCGGTGGGTGCGCTCGTCGCGCAGCCGGTCCGCGAAGCGCGCCAGGGCGGGGTCCTCCGGGGAGAGGAAGTGGCCCAGGATGTGGGCCTCCTTGCCGTGGATGAAGGCCGACAGCTCGATGCCGGGCACCAGCTCCACGCCGAGCGCGCGGGCGGCCTCCCGGGCCTCGGCGAGCCCCGCCACCGTGTCGTGGTCCGTCACCGCCAGGACCGTCACCCCGGCGGCGGCGGCGCGCGCCACCAGCGTCGCGGGCGGGTACTGGCCGTCACTGGCGGTGGTGTGCGAATGCAGGTCGATCATGGCGGCCCTCCAGGGGGGCGGGCGGGGAG
>NZ_RAWB01000616.1 GCF_003612055.1 Corallococcus llansteffanensis | reverse complement strand
GGGTCACGGGCGGGCGCGGACTCTAACCCCAAGCCAGGGTCAGGACACGGCGGAGGACCGCAGGTGGGTCAGCCACTCCTCGAACGCGGGTTGGCCGTGCAGGGGCGCCAGGTCCTCGTCGGACGCGGCATAGCTGGCGTCCTGGAAGCCCAGGGCCTGCGCGCGCTGGAGCAGGCGCACCGCGTCCGGCACGTTGCCCGCTCGGGCGAAGGCGCACGCCGCGTCGTAGGCGATGCCCGGGTCCGGCGCGTGCCGCAGCGCTGACTCTCCCACCTCCGCGGCCTCCGAATAGGCGCCCCGGATGAACAGCGCCCGCTCCGCGCACCGGAACGCGGCCGCCGGGTCCACGCCGGACAGCCGCAGCGCCTCCGGCACCTGGCCCAGGCGGATGAGCGCGCCCGCGTACTCGTGCATCACGGTGCGGTCTTGCGACTCGCCCCACGCCTGCTTCCAGTAGCCCACCGCCCGGGCGTCGTCGCCCACCAGCGAGAAGGCCGCCGCCACCGCGTGCATCTCCACCGGCTGGCCCTGCACCTGGGAGAAGTGGTCCAGCGCGGGCCGCCCATGGCCCTGCTTCAGCGCCACCCAGCCCAGCAGATAGTGCGTCCGGCTGGTGAGCCCCGCCGACAGCCCCTCGCCCTCCAGCAGCTGCTGGCCCAGCCGCCACGCGTCGTCCAGCCGGTCCTCGCGCAGGGCCTGCTGGGCCTCGCGCAGCCCCTGGGCCCTGGGGCCTTCGGCCTCCTTGTCCTCGTTGCGCGCGCGCAGCACGTCCGTCAGCACGCGGAACGCCTGGAAGCCGAACATGGCGAAGAGGACCGCGGCGAACAGCTGCCCGCTCTTGATGCCCAGCAGGACCAGCCCCACGCACAGGCCCAGGGCCAGCACGTGGGACACGATGAAGCCCCGGCGCCCGAACATCCGCGTGGCGAGCGCCGTGCTGATGTGGCCGCCGTCCAGCGGGGGCACGGGCAGCAGGTTGAAGACCGTCCACAGCATGTTGGCGAAGAAGAAGTTGCCCAGGAAGAAGTCCGCCATCTCCGAGCGGCCCCGCACCTGCATCAGCACCGCCCAGGACAGGACGCCCAGCGCCAGCCCCGCCAGCGGGCCCGCGAAGCTCGAGACCACATCCTTGTGCCAGGGCAGGGGCGTGTCCGTGTTGGGCCGGGTGACGCCGCCCAGGAAGACCAGCTCCACGCTCGGCTTGTAGCCGAAGACGCGGAAGGCCACCGCGTGCCCCAGCTCATGGATGAGCACGGAGACGAAGACGATGAACATCCACGCCAGCACGTAGGACGCCACCGCGCCCGCGTAGCCCGGGCTGCCGGGGTCGCTCAGCCGATCCCCCAGCCAGCCGGCGCTCGAGCCCCGGCCCGGCTCCGGCAGGGACTGGTAGGCGAGCACCGCGGAGAACAGCAGGTGACTCATGTGGACGTGGACGGGGACGCTCCCGAGCCGGAAACGGAACATGGGGACGGACCTTAATCGTTGGACCCCACCCGCGCAGGGTCGTTCGCAGCCCTCGCGCTCTTCTGTTCCCGCCTGACGGGTTAGGGTGTCGCCGCCATGTTGAAGCTGGGTCCCTACACGCTGCCGAACCCCTACATCCTCGCGCCCATGGCGGGCGTGAGCGAGCGCCCGTTTCGCGTCATCGCCTTCCGGCTGGGCGCTGCCCTCTGCCCCACGGAGCTCGTGAGCGCCCAGGGGCTGATGCGCCAGAACCAGCGCACGCTCAAGTACCTGCGCTACGACGCCCAGGTGGAGCAGCCCTACTCGCTCCAGATTTTCGGCGGCGAACCGGAGGCCATGGCGGTGGCGGCCCAGGTGGGCAAGGCCGCGGGCGCGCAAATCATCGACATCAACATGGGCTGCCCGGTGAAGAAGGTGGTGCGCAACGGCGCCGGCAGCGGCCTGCTGTGCGACGTGCCCCGCGCGGCGGCCATCGTGCGGGCCATCGTGGAGGCCACCGGCCTGCCCGTCACCTGTAAAATCCGCTCGGGCTGGGACGACAAGACGCTCAACTACCTCCAGGTCGCGGAAGCCCTGCAGGAGGCCGGCTGCGCGGGGCTCGCCATGCACGCCCGCACGCGCGCCCAGGGCTACTCGGGCCGCGCGGATTGGTCCCTCATCGCGGACCTGAAGCGCCACTTCCCGGAGCTGCCCATCATGGGCAACGGGGACGTGAAGACGGTGGAGGATGCCCACCGCATGCTGGACGCCACCGGCTGCGACTTCGTGATGATTGGCCGGGGCGCCCTGGGCAACCCGTGGCTCTTCCGGGAGCTGACGGGAGGGCCTCCGGCGACGCCCCAGGAGCGCTGCGAGCTGGTGCTGGAGCACGTCCGCGCTCACGCGGAGTTCGTCGGCGACCCCCTGGCCGCGGTGCGCTCCTTCCGCCGGCACCTGGCCTGGTACGCCCACGGCCTCAAGGGCGCGGCGCACTTCCGCTCGGAGGTGAACCAGCTCGACTCGCCCCAGGCGGTGGAGGACAGCGTGCGCCGCTTCTTCGCGGGCGCGGACACCGACCCCACGGCGCCTTCAGAGGAGCCGGAGGTGGACTACCGGGCCGCGCTGGGCTGAGCGCCGGTGCCGGTGCCGGTGCTGGTGGAAGGCGGCACCAGCACGCGCCCGGTGGCCACGGTGCGGAAGTAGTCGCAGGCCGGGGTGGGGTGGCGCTCCAGCGTGTCGAAGTCGACGCGGTAGAGGCCGAAGCGCGGGCCCCAGCCCTCCAGCCACTCGAAGTTGTCCAGCAGGCTCCAGTAGAGGTAGCCCTGGACGTCCACGCCCTGCTCGCGAGCGGCCAGCACCTGACCCAGGTGCGCGTGGAGGTACTCCGGCCGCACCGTGCCCTTCCTGTCGTCGATGCCGTTCTCCGTCACCCACACCGGCTTGCCGTAGCGCTTCACCTCCTGGAGCAGCTGGAGGAAGCCCTCGGGGCGCTGCTCCCAGCCGATGTCGGTGAGGCCGCGCTTCTCCGGGTCCCGGTACTTGAAGTCCATGAAGGGCGCGCGCGGCAGGAAGCGCAGGTGCGCGCGCGTGTAGTAGTTGACCCCCACGAACTCCACCGAGTCGCGCGCCTCCGGGATGCGCACATCCGTGGACGCCACGCCCGGCATGAAGACGCGCAGGTGGCCGGAGGACAGCGCCTCGTGGAACGCGTGGTTGTAGGCCGGGGCCGCCAGCCGCACCAGCGAGCGGTCCAGCGGATGCCACCAGCGGTCCGGCGCGAACGACAGCATGTTCTGGGAGATGCCCAGCTCCACCCGGCCCAGGCGCTGACCCAGCTCCTCGCGCGCGATGGCATGCGCGCGCACCAGGTTCCCGAGCGCCGCCATCGTCTTCGCCCCGTCCGTGATGCCCGGGGGCATCAGGCCCTGGAGGTAGCCACCCAACAAGAGGACCATCGGTTCGTTGAAGGAGATGACGAGCGCGTCCAGCCCCTCCAACAGGGGCGCGCACCGCCGGACGTACTGGCGGAACGCCTCCAGGCTCTCCGGAAGGTGCCAGGGCGTGGACGCGTGGAACCACGTGGGGTGGGTGAAGTGATGGAGCGTCACCACCGGCCGCAGTCCGTGCGCGCGCAGCCGCAGGAGCCGCTCGCGGTACGCCTCCAGCGCCTGGGCGTCGAACTGGCCGCGCTCAGGCTCGATGCGCGCCCACTCCAGCGACAGGCGGAAGGCGGTGGCCCCCACGGCCTTCGCCAGGGTGTAGTCCTCCTCGTAGCGGTGCCAGTGGTCCACCGCGCGGCCGCAGCGGACGTGGGGCTCCTTCAACTTCCCCTGCCGCTCCCATTGGGCCCAGTCGTTCTCGATGCCGCCCTCCACCTGGTACGCGGAGGTGGCGACGCCGAAGGTGAAGGACGCGGGGAAGGTGAGCGGTCCAGTGCGCATGCGGGGGCGCACCGTAGGCCGACGCTTCGGGGACGGGAAGCGACGCGAGAAGCACGCGCGGATGCGCTGCAGTGGACATCCAGACCTGTAGCGCGGGCGTCCACAACGCTTCCGGAGCCGGAAATTAGCCTCCGCACGCGATGCGCTCCGACCCCGCAAGTGACCGCCACGAACGGTTCGAAGCGCCGAACGCCTAGAAATCGGCCTCGCCGCGCACTGCAATACATCACCATGCGTTGACACACTGGCATGTCGCCCGTACCATTCATTTCAAGCACTCACGTTCAATCCATGGTGGGTGCAGGGCTCGCGTCACCGCGGGCCTCAACTCTGAACGGAGGATTCCGATGGCCGCGAAGAAGAAGACCGCGAAGAAGGCCGCGACGAAGAAGAGCGCGACGAAGAAGACGGCCCGCAAGGCCCCTGCCGCGAAGCGCGGTACGGCCAAGAAGGCCCCCGCGAAGAAGGCGGCCCGCAAGGCCCCGGCTCGCAAGACGACCCGCAAGAGCGCCAGCAAGGCGGCTGCGGCCCCGGCGACCCCGGAGTCCTGAAGCAAGGCGTCATGACGGACGTCGGTTGACGTCCAGTGAACGGCTCGGCGAAACCCGCCGGGCCGTTTTTCTTTTTGCGGGCTGGGGCTTCACGTCCCCACCCGTCGGGGAGGGGCCGCCATGTCGCTGCGTCCGGTGGAGTTCGAAGAGGTGGTGGCGGAGGTGGCGTCCCGGCTCGTGGGCGCGGTGGCCCAGAAGGCGTGGTGCCCGCTGCCCCGCCTGGCCTACCTGGAGCTGCGAGTCCCCGGGAAGTCGGTGGTGCTGTGCCTGTGCTCGGAAGGGGAGCTGTCGCGCCTGTCCGTCGCGGAGGACCGCTTCCCCACGCCGGGCGAACCCGCGCCCTTCCAGCGCTGGCTGCGCCAGGAGCTCACCGGCTTCAAGCTCCAGGGCGCGCGCTATCTGGAGCCGTCCCGCACGGTGGTGCTGGAGTTCGATCGCGAAGCCGTGCGCCGCCGGCTGGTCCTGGAGCTGGGTTCGCCGGGCGGACTGCTCCTCCTGAGCGACAACCACCGGGTGCTGATGCTCTCGGGAGAAGGCTTCGGCGCCCGGAGGAACCTCTACGCCGGCGCGCAGTGGACGCCGCCGGAGCCTGTGTCCGAAGAAGCGCTGGCGAAGGGCCGCGCGCAGCCCTCGCGCCTGGAAGTGCAGGAGGCGGACCCCCTCCCGAAGCTGCAGGCCGCGGAGCGGGTGCTCGGGCAGAAGGACCGTACCAGCCGCGCGGACACCATCCGCCGCAGGCTCGCGCAGCCGTACCGGGCGCGGCTGAAGCGCTCCTCCCGCACGCTGGAGAAGGTGCGAGCGGAGGCCGCGCGAGGCCCGGAGGCGGAGAAGCACCGCGAGGTGGGCGAACTGCTCGCGCAGAACCTGCACCGCATCAAGCGGGGCACGACCCAGGTGACGCTCACCGCGTACACGGAGGCCGGCATGGAGGAGGTCCAGGTGAAGCTGGACCCGAAGCGCACCCCGAAGGAGGAGGCGGACTGGCACTTCCACCAGTACCGGCGCCTCCTGCGCGGCGTGGAGACGGCCCGCCACCGCGAGGCGGAGCTCGCGCGCGAGGTCGCTCACGCGCAGGTGGCGCTCCAGCAGATTGAGGCGATGGACGGCGCCGCGCTGCTCGCGCAGGTGGAGGTCCTCCAGGTGTCCGCGGGTGAGGAGGGACCGAAGGAGGGGCTCCCCTTCAAGGAGTACGTGGGCCACGGGGGCGCGCGCATCTGGGT
>NZ_RAWB01000615.1 GCF_003612055.1 Corallococcus llansteffanensis | reverse complement strand
CTTCTCCCCGTCGCTACACCCCACCGCCAGCAGCGTGAATCCCACCGCTCCGAAACGCGTCCAATGCATGAGCCGCCCTCCCTCGAAGACTTCGCGGGCATGGCGCATTGCCACGCGCGTGCCAGGGGGGAAGCCGCGCCCCGCCGCCTGCGATTGCGGGGGGTTGCGGGGCGCGTCCGGGCGCCCGTCGCACTCAGAAACCTGAGGCGCGCGCGGTGCTGGCGGGGGGAAAACCGAGGGTCTGCGGCACGAAGCGCACGAAGCGCTGCGCCAGCTGTGCGTCCATGCCCTCCAGCTTGAGCCCCATGCCCGTCTGCGAACGGAAGGCTCCGCCGGGGCCGGGCGGGTTGGACCACGCCACCACCGCCTCCGCGGCGCACGGCGTGCGCTGGCCCGCCATCACCAGCCGCAACGACAGCCGGGCGCCTTCCCGCGCGGGTGTGAGCGTGCGCACGAAGAGGCCCTGGGGGCTGGCGTCGTGGCTGAAGCCGCTGAGCGTGGGCCCACCCTGCGAGGAGAACTCCACCACGGTGAAGAAGGGCACCCGCTCCGCGGCCCGCAGGGGCACGGTGCCCGGCGACAGGCGCGCGAGCACCCGGCTCAGCAGCTCATCCGCGCCCAGGTTGCGCTTCTCCAGGAGCGGCGCGCCGCACAGCTCCTGCGCGCGGGCGAGCACGTCCGGCGCCTCCTCCACCCGCGACATCAGCACCAGCGGCTTGCGCGGGAACCGCTCCCGCAGGCACGTGGCCAGCCCCAGCGCCTCGCGCGGCAGCCGCGACACGTCCACCACGAAGCCATCCAGCCGGTCGCCGTGGGCGACGGCCTGATTCCCCGCGTCGTCCAGGTCCTTCGCGTAGAGCACGTGCAGCCCCTCGTGCTCAAGCGCTCCGCCCAGGAAGGTGTGCAGGAAGCGGCCGCCCTCCACCAGCAGCATGCCGCGCCCGCGCGGAGGCCCCGTCCAGGCGCGCTCCCGGGCCAGGCGCACCGCGGCCACCTTCGCCGCCAGCGCCTCCTGGCTCACGGGCTTGGGCAGGAAGTCGTCCGCGCCCGCGCGCCCGCAGTGCATCACCTCATGGGGCTCGTCCGCGGCGGTGAACATCACCACGGGCACGTTGCGCCCGGCCGCGTGCGCCTTCACCGCGCGGCACGCCTCGTCCCCCTGCAACTTCTCCAGGTGCAGGTCCATCAGGATGAGCGCCGGCACGCGCTGCTGCAGCTCCGCGAGGCACGCGTCCGCCCCCTCCAGCGCCACCACGTCGCAGCCCATGCGCGACAGGTGCAGCCGCACCACGTCTCGCGCCGTCCGCGAGTCGTCCACCACGAAGACCAGGTCTCTCGGGCGGGGAGAAAGTCCGGGGTTCATCATGACTTCCGGAGATAGACGGACTCCAGCAAAGGCACCACGCACCCCGCGAGGCAACGTGCGCTGGTGGACGCCTTACGTCCATGGCGCGCGACGTCAGCCACGGGGTTCCGCGCGACCCGACAGAAGCTGCGTCAGCTGGCGGGCAATCTGGGCGCACTGCGCCGCGTCGCCGGCCTCCAGCGCGTCCTTGCCGCCCACCAGGAGCTGCTGGACGGTGCCCACTGCGGACTCCGTCTCCGGGCTGGGGTTCTCCTTCGCGCTCTTCTGGAGCAGGCGGGCGAGCTTCTCCCCGCGCTCCAGCAGCTTGCGGAAGGTCTCCTCCGCGCGACGCGCGTCCACCACGCCCTGCGCCTGGGCGTAGTTGAGCTGCTCCTGGCCCAGCTTCTCCACCTCGCCCTGGGGCAGGCTCGCGCGGGCCTCCAGGCGGACCAGGTCCATGTTGCCGGAGGTGAGGTCGGTGGCCTTCACCGCGAGGATGCCCTCGCTGGACAGCTCGAAGACGACCTCCAGCGGCGTCTCTCCGCGCGCGGCGACGTGCAGGTTCTTGAGGACCACCTCGCCCAGCTTGTGGTTCTCGTCCTGGAACTCGCTCTCCCCCTGGTACACGGGGATGCGCGCCTCGGACTGGCCGGAGGTGCCCGGGAAGAAGATGTCGCGCGCCACCACCGGCACGCCCGTGTTCTTGGGGATGAGGCGCTTCACGCGCCCGCCCATCACGCCCACGCCCAGGCTCTGGCTGGCCACGTCCAGGAGCAGCGCCTGCCCCGCCTGCCGGATGAGCTCGTCCGCCTGCACCGCGGCGCCCAGCGCCACCGCTTCATCCGGGTGCACGTCCGTGGACGGCGCGCGGCCGAAGAAGTCCGCCACCAGCCGCCGCACCAGCGGCACGCGCGTCATGCCGCCCACCAGCAGCACCACGTCCACCGAGCGCGGATCCATCTTCGCCTCGGCCATCACGTTCTTGCAGACCTCCAGGCACCGGCGCGACAGGGGCTCCGACAGCGTCTCGAAGAAGCTGCGCGTGAGCGCGGTGTTGATCTCCGTGAAGCGCTTCACGCCCGCGGCGTGGTCGCCCAGACCGGACACGGAGATGGTGGCCTCGTCCGCTTCGGTGAGCTCGCGCTTGGCCGCCTCCGCCGCCACCTTCAGGCGCCGCAGCGACTGGGGGTCCTTGGACACCGCGTCCTGGAAGGCGTCCTCCACCTGCGCCAGGAGCCACTGGACGATGCGCTGGTCGAAGTCCTCGCCCCCGAGCGCGTGGTCGCCGCCCGTGGCCTTCACCTCGAAGACGCCCGCCTTCACGTCCAGGATGGACACGTCGAAGGTGCCGCCGCCCAGGTCGAACACCAGCGCGCTGCCCTCGAAGCCGCGCGACAGGCCGTACGCCAGCGCCGCCGCGGTGGGCTCGTTCACGAGCCGCACCACGTCCAGCCCCGCGATGCTCGCCGCCTCGCGCGTGGCCTGGCGCTGGTTGTCGTCGAAGTTCGCGGGGACGGTGATGACGCACTTGCGCACGTCGCGCCCGAAGTGCGCCTGCGCGTCCAGGCGCAGCTCCCCCAGGATGAAGGCGGAGATCTGCGTGGTGGGCAGCACCCGGCCCGCCAGCTTCACGCGCACGTCCCCCGTGGGGCCCGCGACGAGCGGATAGGGCACCATCGACTTCGCCTGCTGTACGAGCTCCGGCGTGTAGCGCCGCCCGAGGAAGCGCTTGGTGGCCCACACCACCGCGTCGGGTTGTTCCTCCGCGAGCGCCTGCGCGGCCTGCCCCACCACGCGGTCGCCCGCGCGGGTGAGTCCCACCACGGAGGGTGTGAGGCGGCCTCCCGCACGAGAAGGGATGAGGCGCGGACGTCCGTCTTCCACGGTCGCCACGACGCTGTTGGTGGTGCCCAGGTCGATGCCGATGACGGGTTCTTGCATGGGGCGGGAGGACCCCACGCTACGGTGACCCGGAGCTTCCGCCAAGTCCCTTGCTTCCCGGGCGTCACCTTGCGGTCGCTGAAGCGGGCCGCCCGGCTCCGGCCCCCGGTCAAGCCCCGGCCGGACCCCGTTCCCGGAACCGGATTGCCGTGGGGAAATCCCCATGCTAAGGGCGCCAGCGTCATGGTGAACGTCTCCATCGCCCGCCGCTACGCCCGCGCCATCCTCGACGTCGCAGCGGAAGGCAACCGCACCGACCTTGTCGCGGAGCAGCTCAACGCCTTCGCCGACGTCGTCGGGCACAGCCCCGAACTGTCGGACGTGCTGCTCAACCCCGCCTACAGCCGCGCCCAGCGCAGCCGCGTGGTGGAGGCCGTGCTGCAGGCGCTGCCCTCCCCCGCGGATCCGGCGCTCGCCAACGCGCTGCGGCTGCTGGTGGACAGGAACCGCCTGGGCTACCTGCCCGACATCGCCCGGCTCTACCGCGACATGGCGGATGCCCGCGCGGGCCGCGTCCGGGGTCAGGTCACCAGCGCCGTCCCGCTGTCCGCGGACGCCGTCACCCGCCTCCAGCAGACGCTCCAGCAGCTCACCCAGCGCAACGTCGTGCTGGAGACCCGCGTGGACCCGGCCCTGCTCGGCGGCGTGTCCGCCCAGGTCGGCGGCACCCTCTACGACGGCACCCTGCGCACCCAGCTGGAGCAGCTGCGCCGCGAGCTGAAGTAGCCCGCCTCCCCAGCTGCCGAGGCCAACGCCCCAGGTTGGCCTTTTTGCCCCGCAGTCCTAGTCAAACCCGTATTTCCTGCTGACACGGGTAATGGGTATACTTCGCGTCAACGCGGACAAGCCCGCGTTTTCCGAGACGACCCGCCCATGCCGCAGCCCGTGTTCCACCGGCTTCCCGGAGCCCTTCCGTCCGCAGGGGTTCCCGAGGAGGCATGGCCCTTCCTGGGTGCGTTGCTCAACGCGCCGGGTTGGGGGGTGGCGTTGGTGGACGCGGACGCGCGCCTCTTGTGGATGAACGACCTGCTGGCGTCGCTGTGCGGCCGGCCGTCGGGGCTCTGCGTGGGGCGGCTCCTGGTGGAGGCCTGGCCGGGGCTCGCGCCCACGCTGGCGCCGCTGCTCTCCCGGGCGCGCCTGGGTGAGCGCGTGGCGGAGGAGCTGGTGTCGGGGCGCTTTGGAGAAGTGGGCACGCTGCGGCACCTGACGGTGAGCGCGCTGCCGGCGGCTCCGGGGGCGGGCGTGCTGCTGCTCTTGCGCGACACGTCGGCGCGCCTGCGCGAGGAGGCGGCGCTGCGCGCGAGCGAGGAGCACATGCGCAGCATCGTGGAGATCGCCTGTGACGGGTTCTTCTTCCACGAGCGCGGGCAGTTCCTGGACATCAGCCCGGGGCTGGCGCACCTGCTGGGGCACTACGACACGGCGGAGTTGATTGGCCGCAGCGTCATCGAGTGGGTGGCCCCGGAGTTCCGCGCCGCCGCCCGCGACGCGATGGAGCGCGGCGTGGAGGCCCCCTACGAGGTGGCCGTCCTCCACCGCGACGGCCGGCGCATCCCCGTGGAGGTGATGGCCCGCCCGGCCACCTTCCAGGGCCGCCCGGCGCGGCTGGCGGCGGTGTGGGACGTCAGCAGCCGCAAGGCCTCCGAGGAGCGCCTGTCCCGCATGGAGCACTTCCGCGAGCAGTTCCTGGGCGTGGTGGGCGGCGACCTCCAGGCCCCGCTCCAGACGCTCCAGCGGGACGTGCTCGCGCTCCAGCAGACCCCTTCACTGCCGGAGCCCCTGGCGGAGCAGGTGGGCCGGGTGGGACAGGGCGTGCGGCGGGTGGAGCGGATGATCCACCAGCTCCTGGACTTCACCCGCGCCCGGCTGTCCGGCGGCCTGCCGTTGCAGGCGTCGTCCGTCCACCTGGGCCACGTGGTGGAGCAGGTGGTGGCGGACCGGCGGCAGGCCCACCCCGGCCGGGACCTGCGCCTCACCGCCCTGGGGGACCTGAGGGGCACCTGGGACGGCGGACGGCTCACCCAGCTGGTGGACGCGCTCCTGGGCAACGCGCTGCACCACGGCCCCGCCACGGCCACGGTGGCGCTCCAGCTCCAGGGCCACGGGGACGGCGTCACCCTCCAGGTGCACGACCAGGGGCGCCGGGTGCCACCGGAGAACCACGCCACCCTCTTCGAGCCCTTCCGGCGGTACGCCACGTCGGACAAGGAGGGGCTGGGGCTGGGGCTGTACCTGGCCCGGCAGATTGCCCTGGCCCACGGCGGGCGCATCTCCGTGGAGTCGGGGGGGACCGAGGGCACCCGCTTCATCGTGTGGCTGCCCCGTGCGAGCGGCGGGACCCTGGCGGCCGGCTCCTGAGCGGGCGGCTTTCCGCGCGGGTGGCCCGGGGCCTCCGGG
>NZ_RAWB01000614.1 GCF_003612055.1 Corallococcus llansteffanensis | reverse complement strand
GCTGGGGGCCGCCAGGGTTTGGGGGCCAGGACGCGCAGGAGCGCCGGCCTCCCGGTCGCGTCCCCCGGTGGCACCTGCCTCCCCTTCCCCTTCCGGGGTTTCGCAAGACGCCTTCCTGGGCGTGGTCGTCGCCCGCGAGCATGTGGAGCTCAGCGCACCCTTCGAGGGGCGCATGGAGCGGCTCACGGTCCAGGTCGGGGACGTGGTGGCCGCGGGTGCCGTGCTGGGACAACTCGACCTGCACGCGCTCCAGCAGGATGTGGAAATGGCGAAGGCGCGGCTGGCGGCGGCGCGGATCGAGGAAGTCCGCTTCGAGTTGGAGCAGGCAGCCGCGAGCGCACGACTGGCCCGCATGCTCCGTGCCGCCCCAGGTACGTTCCCCGAGGACGAGCTGGCCGCGGTCCAGCACCAGGAGAAGATCGCCCTCAACCGGCTGAAGGCGGGACAGGCGGCGATCCAGGAGCAGCAGGCGGTGCTGGAGCAGCGTCGGCAGCGGTTGGCGGAGGGCGTCTTGCTGGCGCCGTTCGACGCACGGGTGGTGGAGCGGTCGCTGGACCCGGGCGCGGCGGTGAGGGCGGGGGCCCCCATCCTGCGGCTCAGCAGGACAGGGCCTGCCCGCGTGCGCTTCGCCCTTCCCGTGGAGCGACTGGGGGCGGTGGTTCCCGGGGCGCGGGTTCGCGTGGAGCTGCCGGGACTGGGCCGGGCGTTCACGGGAAGCGTCGAGAGTGTCTCGCCGGAGGTGGATGCGGCCTCCGAGATGATCTTCGCCCTGGCCTCGCTGGGCACCGAGGGCGGGTCCCTCGAAGGCGTCGTCGTGGGCGCCGAGGCACGGGTGACACCGTTGGAGGCGCGCGGGGCGATGTCCCTGGCGGCGGAGCGCGGGGCGCCACTCGAGCCATGACGTCCCCCGTCCGGCATGCGGCTTGGTGGGGCGGGGGCCCTGCGGGTACGCTCGCGGTGCTCGTCGTGAGGGGTGTCTGTCTTGTCTGAGAATGACCCGGGGCTGTTCAGGGCGGAGGCCGTCCAGCACTACACCGCCGCGGAGGCGCGCGGAGATGTGCTCCGGCTCTCCCCGGCCTGGCTCCAGAGCGTGTTCTGGCTGCTGGCGGCGGCCTGCGTCTTCGTGCTCGCCTTCGTCGCGTGGGTCCCGGTGTCCGAGTACGCGAGTGGCCCCGTGGTGGTGAGGTTCGAGGGAAAGCGGGAGGTGCCCGCGCCTGTCTCGGGGACGGTGGCCTCGGTGGAGGTCCGACCGCGGCAGCGGGTGGTCGCGGGGCAGGTCCTGGCGCGATTCGTGGCGATGCAGGAGTTGGCGGAGCTCCAGCGGTTCGACCGGGAGTTCGAGCAGCTCCTGATGCGGCGGATGCGGGACCTGGGCGACGAGTCGGCGCGCCAGTCGTTGCCGCCGCTGCGGGCGCAGCGCGACCTGGCGCGGGCACGGCTGGAGGCCTGGACCGTGAGGGCCCCGGAGGCGGGGGTCGTCACGGACGTGCGGATCCGCCGCGGCCAGCACCTCGAACAGGGCGACGTGGTGGTAGCGATTGCGCGGGAGGACGCGCCCGCGTCGGTGACCGCGCTGGTGCCTGGGAGCTACCGCCCCCTGCTGGCCGAGGGCGGCTTGCTCCGGCTGGAGCTCCAGGGCTTCTCACATGCGTACCAGGAGCTGGAGATCACCGAGGTGGGTGAGGAGCTGATAGGACCGCAGGAGGTCCAGCGTTATCTGGGACCGGGCCTGTCGGAAAGTCTGACGGTCCAGGGTGCGGTGGTGATGGTGCGGGCCCACCCACCGAGCCGGTATTTCCAGGCGGGCGGCCACCGCTTCGAATACTTCGATGGCATGCTGGGCACAGCGGACATCCGGGTTCGCGCGGAGCCCATCCTCTTGTTGCTTGTTCCCGGGCTGCGAGCGCTGCTGCCCCAGTGATGTCCGAGCCCCCTTCTTCATTGCTGAGCAGGTTCCCCGCGTTGCGGCGGCTGGGTGAGGCCCGCCGTCGGCGCGTCCCCTACGTCCAGCAGCTCAGCGCCGCGGAGTGCGGCGCGGCCTGCCTCGCCATGGTGCTGGGCTACCATGGCAAGGACGTGTCCCTGAGCGAGGTGCGGGATGCGATGGGCATCAGCTCCAGCGGAGGGATCAGCGCGCTGGCCATCCTCGACTGTGGCCGGCGCTACGGCCTGAGGGGGCGGGGGGTGCGCATCGACGTGGAGGACCTGGAGTACCTGGAGCCGGGCTCCATCCTGCACTGGAGCTTCAACCACTTCGTCGTCTTCGAACGGCTGAACGGACGGAGGGTGGAGCTGGTGGACGCGGCCATTGGTCGTCGGTCTCTGTCCCTGGAGCAGTTCCGGGTGCACTTCACGGGCGTGGCGCTCGTGCTGGAGCCGTCGGAGACGTTCCTGCCGTCCACCCGCGGGGGCAGCCAGGTCTCGCGGTATTTCCGCCACCTGCTGGCCCACTCGGGCCTGCTGGGACGCATCCTCGCCACGTCGGTCATGGTGCAGCTCTTCGCGCTGGGCCCCCCGGTCCTCATCGGGGCTGTCACCGATCAGGTCATCCCCCGGGGAGACGCACCGCTGTTGTGGGTGTTGCTCGCGGGGACGGTAGGGCTGCTGCTCTTCCATTTCCTGGCGTCGCTGGTGCGCGCGCACCTGCTGCTGCACCTGCGCACGGAGATGGACGCGCGGGTGACGCTGGGTTTCATGGAGCACCTCCTGGAGCTGCCCCACGCCTTCTTCCAGCAGCGGTCGGCCGGAGACCTGAGCAACAGGCTCAACAGCAATTCGACGGCGCGCGAGCTCCTGACCTCCGGGGCCCTGTCGGGCATCATCGACGGGACGCTGGTGCTCGGCTACCTGCTCATCCTGATGGTGGCGAGCCCGCCGATGAGCTTCCTGGTGGTGGGGCTGGGGCTGGCGCAGGCCGCCGTCTTCGTCGTGTCCCGCCGGAGGCAGGGTGAGCTGATGGCGCGCAACCTGGAGACGGAGGCGCGAGCGCAGGCGTATCAGGTGGAGGTGCTGGCGGGGATGGAAACCCTGAAGGCGACGGGGTGCGAGCAGCGGGTGCTGGAGCACTGGTCCAACCTCTTCGTGGATGTGCTGAACGTGTCGTTGGCCCGGGGCCGCCTCCTCGCCATGACGGAGTCGATCATGGGCATGCTGCGCCTGGGGTCGCCCCTGCTCATCCTCTGCTTCGGTGCGATGCAGGTGCTCGACGGGCACATGAGTCTGGGGGTGATGCTGAGCCTCGACGCGCTCGCGCTCGGGTTCCTGGTGCCGCTGTCCAGTCTGGTCTCCACCGTGCTCCAGTTCCAGCTCCTGGGGTCCTACCTGGCGCGGATCAACGACGTCATGGAAGCGCCTCGGGAGCAGCAGGCGGAGCGGGGGCTGCTGTCGCCCGCGCCCGCGCTGCGAGGCGGCATCACGCTGGAGCGGGTGTCCTTCCGCTATGGGCGTGAGGGAGCGATGTCGCTCCAGGACGTGTCGCTGGAGGTCCAGCCGGGCCAGCTCGTCGCCATCGTGGGGCGCTCCGGGGCCGGCAAGACGACGCTGGCCCGCATGCTGCTAGGGATGCACCGCCCGTCCTCGGGCCGGGTCCTCTACGACGGAAAGGATCTGCTCGGGATGGAGCTGCGCTCCGTGCGGCAGCAGCTTGGCATCGTGATGCAGAGCACCTTCCTCTTCGGCACGAGCATCCGGGCCAACATCTCGCTGGCGGACCCCACCCTCCCCCTGGAGTCGGTGGTGGAGGCCGCGAAGCTGGCCCAGCTCCACGAGGAGATTCTCGCCATGCCGATGGGCTACGAGACCATCCTCGTGGACCACGGCTCCTCCCTCTCCGGAGGGCAGCGGCAGCGCCTCGCCCTGGCGCGGGCCCTGGTGAACAAGCCCGCGATCCTCCTGCTGGACGAGGCCACCAGCGCGCTGGACTCCATCACGGAGTTCCGGGTGCAGGAGGCCCTCGCCGGGCTGCACTGCACGCGCATCGTCATCGCGCACCGGCTGAGCACCGTGGTGGGGGCGGATCTCATCCTCACCATGGAGGATGGGCAACTGGTGGAGGCGGGCGGCCATGGCGAGCTGTTGGAGCGGGGTGGCGCCTACGCGGCACTGGTGGCTGCCCAGCTCCGGTGAGCGTCAGCCTGGAGCGCGCCGGGTGGATTGAAACGCAGGTCTCTTCGCCGCCATTGTCGGCGACTCTCTTGAGAAACCGCCGCTTCCTCTGTGTTGAGGGTGAGGGCTGGAGCGGAGGGGCCGAGAAGGGCCGCTGCCGGGACCAGCAAGGCCGCGCGCCGCGCGGGTCCACGGGACGGTGCAACCCCTTGGGGCACACCCCTGCCCTGGCCGTCCTCGATTGAGAAGAGAAGCAGGGAGTTGGGGCGTGTTGACAGCGGTTGCGCCAGCTTCAGCATCACGCCTGCTGGGGGGCCCGCGGACAGGCGAACACGTCCAGCATGAACGTCCTGCTTGAACAGCCCGCCCCCATCCACCCGCGCCGTCCCCTGCTTCCTCGGCTCCTCCACCGTCGCGGCCAAGCAGAGGCTCTCCTTCTGGGGGCCCGCCGCCGTCCCCGCTTGAGGGAACGCGCGGATCCGCGAGGTGGTCCAGGGGCTGCCCCGTCGGGCCGCGCCTGAAGACATCCTGCACGGGCCAGGACGCGCTTCCAGGCGTCCTGGACGGATGCGGCCGGAGCAAGGACACGGGTGCCTGGCGAGCAACCGGCCTCCTCTCTTGCATTGTGGCGACGATGAACAATGAACACTGTTGGGTTCGTTCACCCGCCCCCGGAGGGACACGATGCCTCGTCCGCACAGCCTCACGCTCCAACGGCAAATCTCCGCCACCGCCGGTGAGGCGTTCGATTTCTGGGTGAACCCCACGAAGGTCGCCGTCTGGTGGGGCCCCAATGCCGGCGACACAAGCGACGTGCGGACGTTCGAGCTCCGCGTTGGCGGCAGGTATCGGGTCCTCACCCATGCGCCGAACGGTGACACCTACGACTTCACGGGTGAATTCCGAGCGCTCGAGCCCGGCCGGAAGGTGTCTTTCACCTGGGAGATCGAAAAGAGTGGCCCCTCCCAAGTTACCGTCACCTTCGACGAGCAATCGGGGGGCACGCAGCTGACGCTCGTCCACGAGGGCCTTCAGTCGGAACAGGAACGCGACGACTGCATCAATGGCTGGAACGGGGCGCTCGACAAGCTGGAGCGCGAGGCGCGCCAGTGGGCCAGCGGTCAGGGTGAAGCGCACGCTTCGCATTGATGTCGCGCCTGACCGTCAAGCATGTGACCCGGGACCACGAGCCCTTCGGCGATGATCACGATGAGGTCTTCCGGGAAGGGACGCTCGTCGCCCGGTTCTCTCACGACGACCGTGGCGACGAGACCAGGATCGTGTTCGTGGGCGGCTGTCGCGCGGGGTGGGCGGCGAGGCGGTGCCGTGCTTCGAGGATTTCTGGGACGCAGCGATCTCCTGCGCGCGGTGGCGCCGGCCGGAGGTCCCAGCCGACTTCCTTCCCAGGCTGACAGCCCCTGACGAAAGCGCGGCCCGGACGGGTCAGCTGAAGTCAGTGGAGAGCGAGAGCGCGCGGTGTGAAGTTGCCCCGGTTTCGTGGAGTCCCATCCGCTGTGCGAAAAGGGTCCCACGATGCCGAAGTCACGCCCCCCATACCCGCCGGAGTTCCGTGAGCGGGTCGTCGAGCTGTTGAAGGCCGGCCGGT
>NZ_RAWB01000613.1 GCF_003612055.1 Corallococcus llansteffanensis | reverse complement strand
CCCCGGGGAACCATCCGGGCCCGCGTGCCTGCCTGCCCTGCCCGTCACGAGCGTTGACCTCGCCCGGCGGGACACGGAGAGTCGCGCGCCATGACGCTCCGTCCCATTGCCGAAGTCGGCGCCGAGCTGGGCCTCGCGCCGGAAGACGTCCTCCCCTGGGGCCGCGACCGCGCCAAGGTGTCCCTGGACGCCCTGGGCCGCCGCTCGCGCCAGGGTCGCATGGTGCTGGTGTCCGCCATCAACCCCACGCCCCCGGGCGAGGGCAAGACGACCATGTCGGTGGCGCTCGCCATGGGCCTGCGCCAGCGGGGCCGCAAGGCGGTGGCGGCCCTGCGCGAGCCGTCCCTGGGGCCCGTCTTCGGGGTGAAGGGCGGCGGCACCGGCGGCGGCGCGGCCAGCCTGGAGCCCGCGGCGGACATCAACCTGCACTTCACCGGCGACCTGCACGCCATCACCAGCGCCCACAACCTGCTGTCCGCGCTGGTGGACAACGCCGTGTACTACGGCCACCCGGTGGTGCTGGAGGGCACGAAGGTGCGCTGGCGGCGCGCCATGGACATGAACGACCGGTTCCTACGCAACGTCATCGTGGGGCTGGGCGGCAGGGCGCACGGCGTGCCGCGCGAGACGTCCTTCGACATCACCGCCGCCAGCGAGGTGATGGCCATCCTCGCCCTGTCGGAGGGCCTCCAGGACCTGGAGGCGCGGCTGGGGCGCATCGTCGTGGGGCAGGCGCCGGACGGCTCGCCCGTGCGCGCGAACGACGTGAACGCGGCGGCGTCCATGGTGGCGCTGCTCAAGGACGCGCTGATGCCCAACCTCGCCCAGACGCGCGAGGGCGGTCCGGCCATCGTGCACGCGGGGCCCTTCGGCAACATCGCGCACGGCTGCTCCTCCGTGATGGGCACGCGCCTGGCGCTGGCGTACGCGGACGAGGTCGTGACGGAGGCCGGCTTCGGCTTCGACCTGGGCGCGGAGAAGTTCCTGGACATCAAGTGCCGCGGCGCGGGCGTGTGGCCCCGGGGCGTGATGCTGGTGGTGACGCTGCGCGCGCTCAAGCACCACGGCGGAGCGGCGGCCGCGCAGGTGGCGGAGCCGGACCGCGAAGCGCTGCTGCGCGGCTTCGACCACCTGGAGAAGCACCTGGAGTCGGTGGCCGCGTTCGGCCTGCCGGCGGTGCTGTGCGTGAACCGCTTCCCGCAGGACACGCAGTCGGAGCTGGACGAGCTGCGCGCGTTCGCGAAGGCGCGGGGCGTGGGCATCGCGGTGTGCGACGGCTTCACGAAGGGCGGCGAGGGCTCGCTGGAGCTGGCGGACACGGTGCTGGCGATGCTGGACGCGACGGACGCGGCGCCCCCCAAGCCGCGCTTCCTCTACGAGCTGGACCAGACGCCGGAGGAGAAGATCCGCGCCATCGCGCGCACGGTGTACGGCGCGGACGACGTGGCCTTCACGCCGGGGGCGCGCAAGGACCTGGAGACGGCGCGCGCGCTGGGCGGCGCGGGGCTGCCGGTGTGCATGGCGAAGACGCACCTGTCGCTGTCGGACGACCCCACGAAGACGGGCCGTCCCCGGGGCTTCACGCTGACGGTGCGCGAGGTGCGCCTGTCCGCGGGCGCGGGCTTCCTGGTGGCGCTCACCGGAGAGCTGCTCACCATGCCGGGCCTGCCCCGCGAGCCCGCCGCGAGGCGCGTCACCGTCCACCCGGATGGCCGCATCACGGGCCTGATGCAGGGCGAGTAGGGCCCCAGGCTCCCAAGCGAACGGGCCGCCCCGGTGCATCCGGGACGGCCCGCGGGCGCGGCTGGGGCGCCTTCGCTTCGCCGCGCTAGACGCGGAACGAGGTGGACAGCTCCTGGAGCTTGCCCAGCGAGGTGTTGATCTGCCCCACCGCCTCTTCGGCGTTGCTGGTGGCCATCACCACGTCGCTCATCATCTCCGACAGCTGCGTCACCACTTCCGTCATCTGCGTGATGCCCGCGTTCTGCTGGGTCACCGAGGCGACGATCTGCCGTGCCGCCTGGCTGCTCTCCTGCACCACCTGGGTGATGTCCTTGAGCGTCGACGCCGAGGCGAGCACCTGTTCGATGCCCTCCTCCATCTTCTGGCTGTCGCCCTCCGCGATGCCCACCGTCTGGCGGATCGCCTGGTTGATCTCCAGGAGGATCTTCCCGATGCGCTGCGTGCTCTGCAGCGACTGACCGCTGAGCGCCCGCATCTCCTTGGCCACGACGGCGAAGCCCCGGCCCTCTTCCCCGGCCCGCGCCGCCTCGATGGCCGCGTTGAGCGCCAGCACGTTGGACTGGTCCGCCAGGTCCTTCACGCTGCCGATGATCTCACCGGCGTGCACGGCCTGCTCGGACAGGTGCCCGATGCTGCCCACGAGCGCGCCCACCCGCTGACGGATCTGCTGCAGCCCTTCCGCGCTCCGCTCGATGGACACCTGCCCCGACGCGCTGTACGCGTCCGCCTGCGCCGCGACCTTCAGCACCATCTCCGCGCGGCTGGCCGCCATGCCCGACGTCTGGGCGATCTCCGCGATGGTGGAGCTGGCCTCCGTGAGGCTGCGCGACTGGTTGGTGAGGAAGTTGAGCTGCTCGTGGCTCGCCGCGTTCAGCCGTGACGCCGCCGCCGTCAGCTCCGTCACCACCGAGTGCAGCGTGCCCGGCACCGAGCGCAGCCGCAGCTGCAGCGTCTGGATGCTGCGCGCCAGCTCCCCCACCTCGTCCTGGGAGCTCGTGTCGATGAGCTGCGTCAGGTCTCCGTCCCGCGCGATGCGCGTCGCCGTCTCCGTCAGCCGTGCCAGGGGCAGCGTCACTTCCCGCAGCAGCCACACCATCAGCGCCGCGAGCGCCGCCATGCACGCCACCGACAGCAGCAACACCCACGTCAGCGTGGTGCCGTGCAGCGACGACACCTCCATGAAGGCCTCGCGCTGCGCCGCTTCCTGCTGCGCCGTCACCGCCTCCAGCCCGTCGCGCACCGTCTTGTGCGCCGCCGCCAGCTTCGACAGCGCGCCTTCCGCGGCCGCGTCGTTCCGGGCCGCCAGCGTCACCACGCGCGACGCCTCCTTCCAGTAGGCCGTGAAGGCCGCCTCCAGCGCCTCCACCGAGGACCGGTCCACGTCCGGGAGGACGCGCAGGGCCTTGAGCCCCGAGGTGAGCTCCGTGACCTGCGCCTCCAGCGTCTGCTGCTGCACCGCGTGCAACGCCACCGCGTCGCCCACGTCCTGGTGCAGCGCCGCGAAGCCCGCGCGCGCCGTCTGCGCCAGGCTCACCGACGGGGCCAGGCTGGAGCCGATGCGCTCCGACACGTCCCGCGTGCGGGAGCCCAGCACCACCGTCACCGCCACGATGGCCACCAGGAACACCGCGGCCACACCCGGCAGCACCATCATCTTCTGCTTGAGCCTCAACGCCATCGCCAACCCCCTCGCAACCCCACGTCAGTCATCCCGATGAAGCGCGGTCGTGGAGCCCCGCAGGGCCTGCTGCGCCATGTCATTGTCGCTCATCCTTCCGCGGCCCGCACGGGCCCCCCCGGAGGTCGAGGCTCCGCCGAGAGCCGTAGGATAGACAACACCTCTCCCCCTGACTCAAGCCCGCGCCCCTTGAAATATCTCGTAAACGGGTCTGCCTTGCCCCGCAGGGTCGTGTAGGACACCCTGCCCTGTCAGGTGGGACCTGCCGAGCAGGACGCCCCACGTCTGACGTAGGGGGCTGGCGCACATGGCGGTGCGATCAGACGCGCGGTGCGATCAGACGCGCGGGGGGTTCAGCGCGTGGGGGGATGGAGGAAGGGCTGCGCCTCGCGCTTGCAGACGTCGTCGCACTCGGGGAAGCGGACGAGGAAGTCCGCGTGCTGCGCGCACCGCTTGGGAAAGCGCGTGGTGCCTCCGTCGAGCAACAGGCACAGCTCCTGGAACTCGTCGTGCGTCTCCTGGAACAGGGCCTGTCGCTGCGAGGGCGCCATGGCGTTCAGCGCGCGGTTCTCCCCGCCTTGCAACCAGAAGAAGACGCCCACCAGCAGCAGCAGGACGACGCCAATCCAGGTGCCCCGGCGCATCCAGCGGTCCGGTGCTGGCGCCAGCTCCTTCGCGAAGATGTTGTCCTCGCCCCCTTCACCCGGTGGCATCCCGTCGTTGCGCATGGGCTCCATTCCATCCACGGCACGTGCCAGCCGCACGGCCGTTCCGCAGCAGACACCAGCTGGCGCGGGGTTGCACCCTGCAAGCGTCATCCGGGCAGGACCTTGCACGATGCAGGACGTCCCCGGGCCTTTTGCGCGCCGGCACCCGACGAACGAGCCCGGCACCCGGCGTGCTCTTAGACTTGCCCCATGGAAGTCCGTGCCGGGCCCGAGGCCGTGGAGCGCCCCATGCGGGTGCTCGTGGTGGACGACGAGCGCAACATCCGCCACACCCTGAGGGTGTGCCTGGAAGGCCTGGGGTGTGAGGTGCGCGAGGCCGCCACGCCGGAGGCCGCGCTCGCCGCGCTCGCCCAGGGCCCGGCGGACCTGGCGTTCGTGGACCTGCGCCTGGGCAACGCCTCCGGGCTGGAGCTGCTGCCGCGCCTGCTCGCGGAGTCGCCCGCGCTGGACGTCATCCTCATCACCGCCTACGCGACGTTCGACACCGCCGTGGAGGCCGTGAAGCGCGGCGCGCGCGACTACCTGCCCAAGCCCTTCACCCCCGCGCAGATCCGCCATGTGCTGGACCGCGCGAAGGCGCAGCGCGAGCTGACCTCGCACCTGGGGGACCTGGAAGGGCAGCTCGCGCAGGCCGTGCCGGAGGCCACGCTGGAGACGGCGTCTCCGGTGATGCACGCGGTCATCGGCTTCATCACCCGCGCGGCCACGTCCGACGCGGCGGTGCTGCTGCGCGGGGAGAGCGGCACGGGCAAGGGCGTACTCGCCCGTGCGCTGCATTCGATGAGCGCCCGGCGCAAGCGGCCCTTCGTCACCATCAACTGCCCCACCCTGTCCGAACAGCTCCTGGCGAGCGAGCTGTTCGGCCACGCGCGCGGGGCCTTCACGGGCGCGGTGAAGGATCAGCCCGGGCGTGTGGAGCAGGCGGAGGGCGGGACGCTCTTCCTGGATGAGGTGGCGGAGATGAGCCCGTCGCTCCAGGCGCAGCTGCTGCGCTTCCTCCAGGAGAAGCAGTTCGAGCGGCTGGGCGAGGGCCGCACGCGCAAGGCGGACGTGCGCGTGGTGGCCGCCACGAACCGCGACCTGGAGAAGGACGTGGCGGAGGGCCGCTTCCGCGAGGACCTGATGTACCGGTTGAACGTCCTCGAGGTGAAGCTCCCCGCCCTGCGCGAGCGGCCGGAGGACCTGCTGCCCCTGGCCCGGCGCTTCGTCGCCTTCTTCGCGAGGGCCGCCCAGCGCCCGGCCCCGGAGCTGTCGCCCGCCACGGAGGCGATGCTGCGCGCCTACCCCTGGCCGGGCAACGTGCGCGAGCTGCGCAACGCCCTGGAGCGCGCGCTCATCGTGGGGCCCTCGGGCGTCGTGGAGCCGCAGGCGTTCCCGGAGCGCATCGCCTCCGCGGTGGGGCCCGGCGTGAGCCTGGGCGGGCCGCACACGCTGGAGGACGTGCAGCGCGAACACATCCTGCGCGTCATGGCCTCCACGCCCACGCTGGAGGAGGCGGCCCGGCTGCTCGGCATCGACGCGTCCACGCTGTGGCGCAAGCGCAAGAAGTACGAGTCGGACGCGAAGCCCGAAGCGTGAAGCCC
>NZ_RAWB01000612.1 GCF_003612055.1 Corallococcus llansteffanensis | reverse complement strand
CCCCTCTTCCCCCCATGCCCACGGACGTGCAGGTGACGCCCGTGCGCGGCGCGGCGGACCGGATGGCCTTCATCCGGCTGCCGTACGCCCTCTACCGTGACGACCCGAACTGGGTGCCGCCGCTGGAGATGGAGCGCAAGGACTTCCTGGACCCGAAGAAGAACCCCTTCTTCGACTACGCGGAGGTGGAGCTGTTCCTCGCGCGGCGTGGCGCGGAGGTGGTGGGCCGGGTGGCGGCCATCAAGAACCCGCGACACATGGAGGTGCACGGCACGAAGGAGGGCTTCTTCGGCCTCTTCGAATGCGTGAACGACGCGGGCGTCGCCCGGGGGCTGCTGGACGCCGCCAGCGCGTGGCTGAAGGCGCGCGGCATCGACCGGGTGCTGGGGCCGGCCAACTTCTCCAGCAACCAGGACTGGGGCCTGCTCGTGGAGGGCTACGACGTGCCCCCCGCGCTGATGATGCCGTACAACCCCGCGTACTACCTGGGGCTGCTGGAGACGTGCGGCTTCACCAAGGCGAAGGACCTGTGGGCGTGGGAGCTGTCCTCGTCCGCGGCGCCGCCGGAGAAGGTGGCGCGCATCGCGGAGAAGATCCGTCAGCGCGAGGGCATCACCGTGCGCCCCGTGCGCCTGAAGGACTTCCCCGCGGAGGTCGCCCGCATCAAGGAGATCTACAACTCCGCCTGGGAGAAGAACTGGGGCTTCATCCCGTTCACGGAGCGCGAGTTCGACCACATGGCCAAGGAGATGAAGGCCATCGTGCGCCCGGAGCTGCTCCTCATCGCGGAGGTGAAGGGCGAGCCCGTCGCCTTCTCCATGACGCTGCCGGACGCCAACGAGGCGTTCAAGGCCGCGGGCGGACGGCTCACGACGTTCGGCCTGCCCATTGGCCTGGTGAAGCTGGTGCTGGCGTCGCGGCGGATCAAGCGGCTGCGCCTGCTCACGCTGGGCATCAAGGAGGGCTACCGGCGCCGGGGCCTGGACGCCATCCTGTACCTGGACACCCTGCGCACCGCGAAGGAGCTGGGCTACACGGGCGGGGAGATCTCCTGGACGCTGGAGGACAACCACCTGGTCAACCGCGCCATCGAGTCCATGGGCGGCCAGCGCTCCAAGACGTACCGCGTGTTCCAGCGGCCCGTCTGAGCACCTCTTCCGCGGTGACACCCTTCCGCCCGGGCACCCTGCCCCGGACGGAAGGAGCGGCGACCCGCGGGACTACTTCGCCTGCGGGGCGGCGCCCGTCGTCCCGGCGGCGGACTCCTTCACGGAGGCCGCGCTGGTGTTGGCGTTCTCCTTCTCCAACTGGGCGCGCTTGGACTTCAGCGTGGAGAGCAGCCCGTCGAAGCCCTTCGTCTGGAGGATCTTCCGGAACTGGCCGCTGTACGTCTCCACCAGGGAGACCTCGTCGGTGATGACGTCGTAGATGCGCCAGTCCGTCTTGGCCGACGTCCGGTACAGCTTGTAGTCCACCGGCACCTGGTCCGTCTTGACGGTGAGCTGCGTGTCGACCGTGGCCTCGTTCCCCTGCACGCTCTCCTTGCCGTACTTCACGTCGGCCTTCGCCTGGCCGATGGCCTTCTGGGCGTACGAGGCGCGCAGGAGCCCCGTCATGGTGTCGCTGAAGTCCTTGCGCTGCGCGGGGGTGAGGCCCGTCCAGGCCTTCTCCCCGAGGGCGCGCTTGGCGAGCTCCTCGAAGTCGACGAACTTCTCCACCACGGACGCGAGCGACTGGACGGTGGCTCCGGGCGCGTTGGCGGCCTTCTGGACGTCGGCGTTGCCCGACTTCACGACGTTGAGCGGGCCCACGGGCGCGGCGGCGAGCAGCGTGGCGGCAAGCAGGGAAGCAATCATTTGGATGAAGCTCCGGGTTGAAGGACGCGTGAGACGACGCGTGAAACGACTGGAAGCCTGGAAGGGTTATTCATCCGTCGCCGGGATGGCACCCGTCACGCGCGCCAGGGAGGCCATTCCCACGCGCACGTCGAACCAGCTCTTGCCCCGCTCCGCTGACGCCTGGGCCAGCGCGGTGAAGGAATCCACCAGCTCGCGGGTGTCGCCGGTGCCCAGATCGAACGCCGCGTAGGCGGCCGTGGCCCAGCGCTTCGCGTTCTTCTCCGCCTCCGTGAAGGACTTCGCGCGCGCGTAGGCCGCGACGAGCTGGCCCTGCACCTGCGTCACTTCCAGCTGGATGCCGGCCTTGAGCGTCTGTTCCTGCGCGCGCAGCTTGTCCAGCTCCGCGCGAGCCAGATCCAGCTGCGCGTCCTTGATGGGGATGTCGAACGTCCCGCGCAGCACCAGCCCCAGGCCCGCGGTGCGGTCGTTGAACGGGTCGTACGCGAACTGGCTGCGCTGGCGCGTGGCGCTGCTCGTCCAGCGGATGTCGTAGAAGCCCGCGAGCCCCAGGTCCGGGTAGTAGCTGCGCTCGCGGATGAGCACTTCCTGCTCCCGCGCGATGATGCCGGCGGTGATGGCCTTCAACTCCGGACGACGCTCGCTGGCCTCCCGCAGCGCGGTCTCCAGGTCGGGCACCTTCACGTCCTCGCGCAGGGGCAGTTCCTCCTCCACCACCTCCACCGACTCGTCCGGGGCGGCGCTGGCCAGCAGCCGGATGGCGGTGAGCGCGAACTGCTCCCCCTGCACGGCGTTGGCGCGCTGCGACTCCACGAGATGACGGAAGTACCCCAGCTTGTACGTGTCGAGCTTCGACACCTGATCCGATTCCTCCTTGAGGAGGGCGTCGATACGGTCGCTCGCGTCCTTGAGGCGCTTGGACACGTCCTCCAGCTGCTTCAGGCCGGCTCGCGCCAGCTGGTAGCCGTAATACGCCTGCGCGGCCTGGAAGCCGGCTTCCGCGCGCACGCGCTCGCGCAACGCCGCGCCGACGATGGGCCCCTGCGCGCCCGCCTTCTCCAGCGCGGACAGCTTGCCGAACGTGTACAGCGGCAGCACCGCGTTGCCGGTGGAGAACACCGTCACGCCCACGTTGCCGAAGTTCCAGTCGCCCTCCAGCGACGCCTCCGTGGTGGGCGGGCCTCCCAGGCCGTCGTTGCGCGCCTCGGGGACGGGGCCACCCGCGCCCAGGGTGATCTCGAACCTGGGGAACCACGCCCACTTCGCCTGCTGGTACAGCGCCTGGAACTTGCGCAGCTCCGCGCTCGCCTCCGCCACGCGCGCGTCCTGGGTGCGCGCCCGTTCCACCAACCGGGCCAGGGTGATGGGCCCATTGGGAGGCTTCGTGCCGGCCCGGGCACCCGGGGCCTGGGCCACCGCGGACGTGCTGTCACCGGGCGGACCGTTGCCGGGGACCGCGGTGCCCGGGGCGTTCTTGCCGGGTCCTCCTTCCCCGGCGCCCGGCGTGCCGACACGGGGCGTGCCTGCTTCGGGGGCTCCCGCGCCCGGCGTGCCCTGCATCGTGGTGGACGTCTTCGGCGCCGTGGTGGTGGCGCGCTGGGCGGCGTTGCCGGCTTCGGCCGCCTGCCCGGGATTCACCGGCGTGGGCCCCGGCGGCAGCGCCGAGCCGGAGCCCGAGGTGGAGCTGCCCGAGGAGGTGCCCGTTCCGGAGGACCCCGGCGTGCCCGGACTTCCCGGGGTGCCCGGCGTGGGGATGGTGGCGGGTGACAGGCTGCCGGGAGAGGGGGCCGCGGTCCCCGGAGCCCCCGTTCCCGGAGCGTTCGAGGGGGCGGTCGTGGGAGAAAGCTGCGCGCCCGAAACGCCTCCGGTGAGCATCATTGCCACTGCGACGACCCTGACGACTTCTCTGCCCATGCTGTGGTCCGCCTCGTGTGCGGCGGGCATATCCGGAAGCCCGCGGCGGCGCAGCATTTCTGTGAGCGGATGCGCACCACTGGATGTCAGCTTCCGCCCAGTCCGGCGCGCGTATCGCGCGTGACAATCGTCGACATTCATTTCAGATGAAGCTTGGTCGGCGCGCCGGGAGTCCGCAGAATCGCGCGCCGGTTTCGACGCCTTCCTTCAAGGAAAACCCCATGGCCTACACCGACCGCGTCAAGCAGATCCTCTCCTGGTACCCCTCCGACAATCCCGGCACGCTGACGAACCTGGCGCGGCTGCTGAACACGGGCGCGCTCGCGGGTACCGGCAAGCTCGTCATCCTCCCGGTGGATCAGGGCTTCGAGCATGGCCCCGCGCGCTCGTTCGGCCCGAACCCGGCCGGCTATGATCCGGACTACCACGTGCAGCTGGCCATCGAGTCGGGCTGCAACGCGTACGCGGCGCCGCTGGGCTTCCTGGAGGCTGTCGCCGGCAGGCTCGCGGGTGAGATTCCCCTCATCCTCAAGGTGAACAACTCCGACTCGCTGGCCAAGACGGCCGCGCCCATGTCCGCGGTGACGTCGTCCGTGAAGGACGCGGTGCGCCTGGGCTGCGCGGCGGTGGGCTACACCATCTACCCGGGCTCGGCCGCCCGCAACGAGCAGTACGAGGACCTGCGCGACATCATCGCGGAGGCCAAGTCCTACGGCCTGCCCACCGTGCTCTGGGCCTATCCGCGCGGCGCCCTGTCCAAGGAGGGTGAGACGGCCATCGACGTGGTGGCGTACGCGGCGCAGATCAGCGCGCAGTTGGGCGCGCACATCATCAAGGTGAAGCCGCCCTCGGACTTCCTGGAGCAGCCGGAGGCGAAGAAGGCCTTCGAGAAGGCCAACATCCCCACGAAGACGCTGGCGGACCGCGTGCGCGAGGTCGTGCGCTCCGCGTTCAACGGCAAGCGCATCGTCATCTTCTCCGGCGGCGAGGCGAAGGAGACGTCCGCGCTCATCGACGACATCAAGCAGATCCACCAGGGTGGCGGCTTCGGCTCCATCATGGGCCGCAACGCGTTCCAGCGTCCGCACGCCGAGTCCATCAAGCTGCTCAAGGACGTGATGAACATCTTCGCGGGCAAGTAGTCCCGGCTCCTCCACGCCCTTCCCGACCGGATGTCGGGAAGGGCGCCCGCCCGGAGGAGATGAAGCGACGCACCCGGATCGCGAGCTGAGCGCAGCCCGAAAAAGCGAAAGGCCCGCGAGATTTCTCTCGCGGGCCTTTCTCAATTCAGAGTGGAGCTTACCGGGATCGAACCGGTGACCTCTTGAATGCCATTCAAGCGCTCTCCCAGCTGAGCTAAAGCCCCTTCTTTTGCGACCTGCTGCCGGCACCGCTGTTGGGGAGCGGTGCCGCCCGTCGAAAGCGGCGCTCTTCTACCGCTTCTTCGTTCCAGACGCCACAACTGTTTGCGGCTTCGCGACACTTTTTCCAACCTTCAACCGCTCCGCGACCTCTTCTCCTTCCCGGAGCAGGTCCGTGAGCTGCGCGGCATGGTCCGCGGACGCCTTCTCGGCCGCCGCGATGGCCGCCAGGAGCTTGGCGAAGCCCGCGGGCAGCTCCAGGCGCCCCTGCTGCACGGACTGCCAGACGGCCTCGCCCAGCTCGCGGTGGGCCTGCTCCTTCTTGTCCTTGAGGAAGGCGGCCTTGCCGTTGGCCCGCGCCAGCTCCGTGTTGCGCTCGACGGCTTCGCGCAGCCGGGCCAGCTTGGCCTCGGCCGCCTGGAAGGCCTCGTTGATCTGCCGCATCACTTCGGACTGCTTGGGGTCTGCTGCCACGGCTGTCACCCTCGAAAGAAGTCGGTCGTGCGTAACGTGGCGGCTCGCCGACTGTCAACCCGGCTTGCGGACGAGGCGCGCGGCGAAGAAGCCCCCACCGGGAACGCGGGGCGGCAGGGCGCGCAGGTAGGGCCCGTCCACCCC
>NZ_RAWB01000611.1 GCF_003612055.1 Corallococcus llansteffanensis | reverse complement strand
GGGGTGGGCCGGACGGTCATCGGGCGGCTGCGGCTGCGGGGGACGGACCTGGATCCGCTCTCCGCGAAGCTGCGGCTGGAGAGCCTGCTGAGCGGCGCCCACCTCTCGCCCGTGGGTCTGCCGCCCTCGGCCACCGTGTGCATCCGCCGGCTCGTGGATCCGAAGCCGGGGGTGCTGCCGGTGCGGCAGTTCGCGCCGAGCCCACCGCCCGCGTGGGATGAGGCGTTCAGTGCCGCGCTGAGCGCGCAGCTCGCGCGCGCGGCGCGGCCCGCGCAGGGCCCGGTGCCTCCGAGCGCCGAGGCCGTGCTGTTCCTGGACCCGTCGGAGCTGCTGGCCTGTCTGGCCAGTGACGTGTGGCGGGGGACGGCCGCCGTGCACTGGTGGTGGAAGGGGCTCTTTCCCAGCGCGGACCTCGCGCTTCGCGTGGTGGCCGAGTGGCTGCGCCGGCCCGAGTACGTCCCCGCCGCGCTGGAGGCCGTGGCCCGCAGGAGCGAGGCCCGGCCGGTGCTGTCGCTGTTCAGCGGGGACGAGGCACGCACGCTGCTTGCCCGGGTCTGCGTCACGCAGGGGCTGCCCGCGCTGGCGTCCGCGCTCGGGGCGTTCGAGGAGGAAGCAGCGCGGGATGAAGTGATGCCGAAGTCGCGGCCTCGGGTTGCGAAGGAGGAACGTGTCTCCGGAAGCGGCGCCGTGCCGCTCACGCCGTGGGAGGCGTGGGTTCCGGAGGCGCGAGCGCCGGGGCTGGGGAGGGAGCACCAGACGCTGCTGGGCGTGGCGCTGATGCTTCGACGTGCGCCCCTGGAAGCGCGCCATGCGGCGTTCATTCCGGCCGTGGTCGCCTGGCGACGCGAGGAAGCACGCGTGACCACCGGGGACGGGACACGCGAGCCCGTGCGCTCCGTGGGCGTGACGCCGGAGTCCCGCCCGGAGTCAGGTGCCGAGGAGGTCCAGGCGCTGGCCCCGCGTGTACCGGGTGCGCGAGCCGTGCAGCCGATTGCCCCCGAGCAGGTGGAGCTGGGTCCCCTGCCCTCTGCCGCGCGGTCCACGGAGGCTCCGAGGCTGGAGCCTGCATCGCGAAGAGAGCCCACCGATACCTCCACGCCTGCTCTGACGTCTCCGTTCGCGGTTCCTCCACTCGCGGCGTCCATTGAAGCCCCGGTGTGGCCGATCCACGTGGAAGCCTCCGCGACGCCCTCCGTCGTGATGCTCGCGCCGGAGCCCACCTCCGCGCCTCAAGCGCCGCCGCCACTGCCCGGGCTGCTGCCCTCCAGCGAGACGCGGTTCATTTCCGCGCCGGGACGTGGGTGGGGCCTGCCCATCTCGACGGGGCTGGGCGGCCTCTTCTACCTGGTCAACGTGGGCCTCTTCCTGGAGTTCTACGGGGACTTCACGCAGCCCGCGTTCCCCTGCCTCCCGCTGCCTCTGTGGGACTTCGTCGCGCTGCTGGGGCAGCGACTGCTCGGGGATGCGCGGCCTTCGGACGCGGTGTGGAAGGTGCTGGCCCTGCTCTCCGGTCGCAGGCCGGGCGAGGCTCCGGGTCACGCCTTCGAGCCGCCCGAAGATTGGCGCGTGCCTGAATCCTGGCTGCGAGCCTTCCGCACGCAGGGGGCAGCGGCCTGGACGTGGAGCCTCACCGACAGGCGGCTGCGCGTGCGTCACCCCGCGGGCTTCCTCGTGCTCGACATCCTTGCGCCTGAGCCGTCCGACTCCGCCGAAGCCCTCGTGCGGCGCGAGCTGGCTCTCTTCTCCACCGGGCACACCTTCACGCTGGAGCCTGGTGATGTGCCCGCGCCCACGGGTCCCGGAGCGACGCCGTTGGAGCGGTGGCTGGGCTGGCTCGTCCCGTATGTCCGCGCCCGGCTGTCGCGTGCGCTGGGCGTTCCCCCGGACGACACGGAGGCGCTGGAGCGCATGTTGCTCATGCACGACGCACGGCTGCACCTGACGGAGACGCACGTGGACGTGGTGCTCGCGCTGGCGCAGCTCCCGCTGGAGGTGCGCGTGGCGGGGCTGGACCGGGACATCGGTTGGATTCCCTCCGCCGGCCGGCACCTCACCTTCCACTTTGAATGAACCAGGCGCCATGTCCGACACCCCGACCGCCGCCACGCCGCCCGACGCCCTGGAGCACTTCAAGCTCCACTTCTTCGCCGCCGCCACGCGCGTGCTGTCCCAGGCCGCGCGCACGTTCGGCGGCGAGGACGCGATGCTCGCGCGCTTCCCCTTCCTCACCGCGTACCGCGAGGAGCTGACCGGGCTGGGCGTGGGCTCGCTGGAAGAGGAGAACGGCCCCGGCAACTGGCCCGAAGCCCTCGCCGCGTGGGAGGCGGACGTGGAAGGCCACCTGCCCCTGCGCGCGCTGCGGGAGGCCGCGGACCTGGACGGGGATGCCCTCGCGTTGCTGCTCGCCGTGGGCATGGTGGAGGAGGACGCGCGCTTCGGAGCCCTCTTCGCCGCGCTCCAGGGCACGCCCACCGTGCACCGGCCCACGCTGGGGCTCCTCAACGCATGCTGGCGCGGCGAGGACGACCGGGGCGAGGTGCGCACCTTCCTGCGCCGCCTGATGGAGCTGGGGCTGGTGGAGGTCATCAACCGCGACACGCCCCGCTCCGAGTGGGCGCTCCACGTCCCCGGCGCCGTCTGGGACGCGCTGCGCGGCGAGGCCCCGGAGACGCTGACCCCGTGGATGAAGCACCACGCGCTGGCCACGCTGGAGCACGACGAGCCGCTGCTCATCCCCGAAGCGCTGCACGAGGCCATGGCGAGGCTGCCCGCGCTGCTCGCCTCCGGGGAAGCACGGGCCGTGGTGGTGCGAGGCCCCCGGCACAACGGCCGGCGCACCCTGCTGCGCACCGTGGCGAAGGCCCTGGGCCGGGGCGTGCTGGAGGTGGAGGGCCCGGAGAAGGCCGACGACGAGCGCTGGCGCATGGTGGGCGCGCTGGCCACGCTGCTGCACGCGCTGCCCGTGGCGGTGTTGGACCCGGCGCCCGGAGAGGCCGCCGGGGTGCCCCGGTTGCCGGGCCTGGATGGGCCCTTCGGAGCGGTGCTCGGCCGGCTGGGCGGCGTCAGTGGAGAGGGCGTGGATCGCGCCCTCACGCTCGCGGTGGACATGCCCGGGCCGCGGGAGCGGGCGCTGCACTGGGAGCGGGCGCTGGCCGGGAGGCCCTGTCCGGCCCTGGAGGAGATCAGCGGCCGCTTCCGCTACACGCGCGGCAACATCCGGCGCGCGGCGAAGCTGGCCCAGGCGCACGCGGCGCTCGCCGGACGCACGGCGGTGGAGCCCGAGGACGTGCGCGAGGCGGGGCGAGCCCTCAACCGGCAGGCGCTGGACACGCTCGCCGTGCGGCTGACGTCCACGGTGGACTGGACCCAGCTCGCGGTGGGCGGTGAGACGATGCGCGAGCTGCGCCACCTGGAGGCCCGCTGCCGGGGTCGTGAGCGGCTGGGCGGCGTCGTGGGTGGCACGCTGGCGAGGCAGCTCACCCCGGGCGTGCGCGCCCTCTTCCAGGGCCCCAGCGGCACGGGCAAGACACTGGCCGCGCGGCTCATCGCGTCGGTGCTCCAGTTGGACGTGTACCGGGTGGAGCTGTCGTCGGTGGTGAACAAATACATCGGCGAGACGGAGAAGAACCTCGCGCGCATCTTCGCGCTCGCTGAGGAGCTGGACGTGGTGTTGCTCTTCGACGAGGGCGACTCGCTCTTCGCGAAGCGCACGGGCGTGAGCTCGTCCACGGACCGCTACGCGAACCTGGAGACGAACTACCTGCTCCAGCGCATCGAGTCCTTCGAGGGCATCCTGCTCGTCACCACCAACGCGGCCGAGTCCATCGACTCGGCCTTCCAGCGGCGCATGGACGTGGTGGTGGACTTCCGGGCACCGGATGCCTCCGAGCGCTGGGCCATCTGGCAGATGCACCTGCCCACCGCGCACGCGGTGGACACGGGGCTGCTGCGCGAGGTGGCCATGCGCTGCAACCTGAGCGGAGGGCAGATCCGCAACGCCGTGCTGCACGCATCGCTGCTGGCCATGGAGGACGGGGAACCCATGGCGAGCGCGCACCTGGAGGCCGGAGTGGTGCGCGAGTACCGCAAGGCCGGGGATGTCTGTCCGCTGCGCCGTCAGGGCGCCGTGTCCCTCAGGGGCTGAACCGGAGAGAGAACGCCGCCATGGCCGTCGCTGCCAGAGCCGCCGCCCGAGGAGGACCCGCCCGCGCCGCGGCGGCCCCGGCGCGCGCGGCGGGCGGTGCCACCTCCGCGGAAGCGCCCGGTGGCGCGGCGGTGAAGGTGGGCGGTGACGCGGAGAAGGACCCCAGGTTCCGCAAGGTCATCGAGCAGTTGGAGAAGAGCGCCCAGAAGACAAGGAAGCACCCGCCCGCGTCGAAGAAGGCCGCCGAGGCCCAGGCCGCCGCCGTCTCCCCACCCAACGAAAGGAACGCAGGGGCGAAGGCCAACCAGGTCGACGCCATGAAGTCCGCCGAAGCGCCCAAGGCCGAGCCCAACGGTTTCCTCGCGCTGCTGCGCGCCGAAATCGAAAAGGTGATGCCCAAGAACCTGGACGACGCGGACAAGTTCATGAAGGGCAGTGAGACGGAGCAGGTGAAGGGCGCCGTCTCGGGGGGTGTGAAGGACCAGAAGGACACCGCCGCCGGTCCCACCGAGCAGGCCACCGCGGCACCTCCGGATCCAAGCGCCGTCCCGGCCCGAGCGGCTTCGCCCATGCCGGAGGACCCGGCGGCACCGCCCACGCCCGTCAACACCGCGGAGGCGATGCCCGCGCCGAAGCCGGCTGGCGAAGTGCAGGCGCTCCAGAGCCCGAAGAAGGACGCCGACCAGCAGATGAAGGACGCGGACCTCACGCCGACGCAGTTGCAGAAGGCGAACGACCCGCGCTTCTCCGCCGTCCTCTCCGCGAAGACGAACGTGGAGAAGACCGCCACTGCCGCACCCGGCAAGTACATCTCCAGCGAGAAGGCCACGCTGGGCCAGGCGGCCGCTCAGGCCACGGGCATTGGGAAGACCAGCCTCAACCAGATGGCTGGGGTGAAGACGTCCAGCGGCTCCAAGGTGAAGACGCGCCAGATGCTGGCGAAGGCGAAGGACGAAGCGCGCCGCAAGGAAGTCACCGACACGATTGAAAGGCTGTACCAGCAGACGAAGGTGAAGGTGGAGACGAAGCTCTCCACGCTCGAAACCGACGTCATGCGTCTCTTCGACGTCGGGGCCGAGGCCGCCCTGGCGGACATGAAGTCCTACGCCAACCGCGAAATCGACCGCTTCAAGGAGGACCGCTACTCGGGCCTCACCGGTGGCGCACGATGGATCGCGGACCTCTTCCGCGACGTCCCCGAGGGCATCAAGGTCATCCTGCGCGCAGCACGCGGGCGCTTCGCCACGCGCATGGACGCCCTCGCGGTGCGCATCTCCGCGACGGTGGACAACCGGCTGGCGGACGCGAAGGCCGAAGTCGACAAGGGCCAGGCCGCCATCAAGACGTACGTGGCCAGCCTGCCGCGCGACCTCCAGGCCGTCGGGAAGCAGGCGCAGCAGGAAGTCGCCAGCCGCTTCGACGAGCTGCGCAGCGGCATCGACGCGAAGAAGAACGACCTCGCGCAGAAGCTCGCCCAGAAATACAAGGAGGCGCACGACAAGGCCGACGCCGCCCTCAAGAAGCTCGAGGACGAGAACAAGGGCGCCCTCAAGGGCCTCGTGGATGCCATTGGGGAGATCATCAAGATCCTCTCCGAGTTCAAGGACAAGCTGATGGCGG
>NZ_RAWB01000610.1 GCF_003612055.1 Corallococcus llansteffanensis | reverse complement strand
CGCGGGCGGAGGGGCCTCCACGGGGGCGACCTGGGCCAGCGTCACCTGGGCCGCGACCGCGTCCATGGCCTGACCCTCCTCTCCCTGGGCGGTCGAGAGGGCACGGAAGCGGCGGGCCAGGGAGGCCAATTCCGCCGCCTTCAGCTGGGCCTGACCGCTGCGCAGGGACAAGAGCGCCACGCGCGCGCGCTCCAGCAGGGCCACCTCCGCGCGCAGCCTCGCGATGATGCGCTCGCGGCGCTGGCGCATGTCTCCCAGCCGCTCCACCTCCTCGGAGAGCGACGCCGCCGCGACCTCCAACTGCCGGCGCGCCACGGCGTCGGTGCTGGCGCGGGCGCTGCGCTCCAGGCTGTCGCGCTCCGCCTGGAGCTCCGCGGTGGCGCGCTCCTCCAGCTGCGCCTCCACGCCGGCCCACTCGGAGGCCAGCTCCACCGCGCCGCGCGTGATGCGCGCCAGCGTGCGCGCCAGCTCCTCGCGCGCGGGCTCCCGGGGCAGCTTCGCGAGCGACTGGCCGCAGTGGCGGTAGAGCGACAGCGCGCGTTCGGACAGCGCGTGGAAGTCACCGGAGAGCTGGGGCAACAGCTCCTCCGCGCGCGCCTCCACGGGGTCCGCCGTCAGCCCCAGGTGCGCGGCGATGGCGCCCAGGCCCACGAAGAGGCCCACGATGGCGCCCACCACCCCCGCCGCCAGCAGCGTCGGCGTGGCCACCGACGCGAGCCGAAGCGCGAGGATGTCCGCCACCACGCCGCCGGCCAGCGTGAGCCCCGCGCCCAGCACGCCGCCCAGGCCGTAGTGCACGAGGGTGGGGCGGGCCTCCGCCACCTGGCCCTCCTCGCCCAGGTCGTTGAGGCGCGCGCGCACCAACAGCGCCCCGGCGGCCGCGCCGCTCGTCGCCACCGTCCACCCGGGCGACAGGCCCAGGCCGTAGGGCAGGCCGATGAGCAGCAGCCCCAGGCCGCTCAGGAGGCCCCGGTCCCACCGGTCGCCGCGCGCGCACGCCAGCACCACCGCCGCGGGCACCAGCCACGTGAGCGGCACCGGGACGCCCAGGCGCAGGGTGAGCCACTGCAGGAGCCCCGCTCCCGCGCCCGCCGCGAGCGCGCGCGTGACGGTGTGCTCGAAGGCTTCGCGGTGGTGGAATTGCAACACGGCGGCATTCATCGGGACACCCCGGGAACGGCCCTCGGGCCGGGAATGTCCTTCGAACGCGCGGCGCGCGAAAAAGGTCTACGCCTTCGGGCGCGACAGCGGTCCCGTCTTCCCCTTCGTCACGCGGAGGTAGTCCGCGGGGGCCAGGAGAATCTGCGTGCCCCGCACACCCGCCGACACGGCGACGACGTCGAACAGCTCCAGCGTCTCGTCCACGTAGACGGGGTAGTCCTTCTTGCCCCCCAGCGCGGTGACGCCGCCCCGGATGTAGCCGGTGAGCGGCTGCAATTCCTTGAGGGGCACCGTGTCCACCTTGCGATCGCCGCTCAGCCGCGCCAGCGCCTTCAGGTCCAGCTCCGCGTTGCCGGGCACCACCGCCATCAGCACGCCGGTGCGGTCGCCCTTGGCCACCAGCGTCTTGAAGACCTGTTCGGCGGGCATGCCCACCTTCGCGGCCACCGTCTCCGCGGACAGGTCGTCCGGATCCACGTCGTAGTCGCGCAACGTGTACGCGATGCCGAGCGAATCCAGCAGCCGGGCGGCGTTCGTCTTCATGGGCTCACATCCCCAGGAGCGTGGCGGCGGCCTTCACGCGGGCGAGCGCGTCCTCGGGCGTGGTGCCCACGGCGGACAGGTGCCCCATCTTGCGGCCCTTGCGCGCGTCGCGCTTGCCGTACAGGTGCAGCCGGACGCCGGGCATGGCCAGCACCTGTTCGAAGCGGGGCCCGCCCTCATGCAGCCACAGGTCGCCCAGCAGGTTGACGATGGCCGCGGGGCGCACCACCTCCACGGAGCCCAGGGGCAGGTTGCACACCGCGCGCACGGCCTGCTCGAACTGGCTCGTCAGGCACGCCACCTCCGTCGAGTGGAAGCTGTTGTGCGGCCGGGGCGCCATCTCGTTGACGAGCAGCGAGCCGTCGCCCAGCAGGAACATCTCCACCACCAGCAGCCCCTCCACCTTCAGCGCGGAGGTGATGTCGCGCGCCACCTGCGCGGCCTGCGTGAGCACGGCCTCCGGCAGCGGGCCCGGCAGGAGCGACCACGCCAGGATGCGCTGCTCGTGGTGGTTGAACGCGGGCGGGTACACCGCGAGCTGACCGTCCGGTCCGCGCGCGACGAGCACCGACAGCTCCGCCTGCAGATCCAGCGCGGCCTCCACCACCACGGAGCTCCCGCCCAATTCGCGCCACGCGACGCCCGCCTCGGAGGCCTGCTTCACCTCGTACTGGCCGCGTCCGTCGTAGCCGCCCTCGCTGGACTTGATGAAGCACTTGCCGCCCAGCGCGGTGATGGCCTCGGCCAGCTCCGCCTCCGAGTGCGCCTCGCGCCACGGCCCCAGCGGGAAGCCGCCCTTCGCGAGCCAGGACTTCTGCCGGCCGCGGTGCTGCACCACCTCCAGCACCGACGCGCCGGGCCGCATGGGCGCGTGGCGGGCCACGGCGTTGAGCGTGGCCAGCGACACCTTTTCAATCTCCAGCGTCACCACGTCGCACGAGCGCGCCAGGTCCTCCGCGGCGGACGTGTCGGAGAAGGACGCGGTGAGGCAGCGGTCCACCACGTTGCGGGCCGGACACGACGAGTCCGGATCCAGGGCCTGCACCTGGTAGCCCAGCGTGCGCGCCGCGAGCGCCATCATGCGCCCCAGCTGCCCTCCACCCAGGATGCCCAGCGTGCCGCCGGGGAGCACCACGCGCGCCGTCATCCCGACACCTCCCGGTGCGCCAGCACCTCGTCCGTGCGCGCCTTGCGCCAGGCCCCCAGCCGCTCGCGCAGCTCCGGGTACTTCAGGCAGAGGATGGCCGCCGCGTGCAGCGCCGCGTTGGCGGCCCCCGGCTTGCCGATGGCCTGCGTGCCCACCGGGACGCCCTTGGGCATCTGCACGATGGAGAGCAGCGCGTCGAAGCCGTTGAGCACCGTGGTGGGCATGGGCACGCCCAGCACCGGCAAGAGCGTCTTGCTGGACACCATGCCGGGCAGGTGCGCCGCGCCGCCCGCCGCGGCGATGATGACGGACAGGCCCCGGGATTCCGCGGTGGACGCGTACTCCATCATCCAGTCCGGGGTGCGGTGCGCGGACACGACGCGCACCTCATGCGGGATGCGCAGCTCGGCGAGGATGTCGATCGCCGGTTGCAGGTGTTCGAGGTCGCTTCTGCCGCCCATGATGACCCCGACCCACGGGGTGCTCGCGCTCGCCGCCATGCTGTCTCGCGCCTCCAGTGCGCCCTTCCAGGGCTGAAGCCTGGAAGAACGCGGAGATAGGGCCACGCGATTCCGCAGGTCAACCGCGAAGATGTCACTTCGCGTCAGGGAGGGGCCGGGGGGCCGAGCGTCACCCCCCTCCCGCCCGGCCGCCCCGCCTGGCTAGTAGGTGGAGCCCATCCGGCCGAAGGACTTCAGCGCCTGCACCTTGCTCTTCTTCACGGCGGCGCGCTGGGACGTCTCGTCGTCCGCGGCGTCGTATTCCTGCATCGCCTGGGCCTGCTCGGCCTGATCCGCCGCCACCGCCGCCGGGCCCGCCACCGAGGCCGCCTCGGAGAAGAGCGCCTGGTTCTGGCGCAGCAGCTCCTGGGCCTCGCCCTTCTTGCCCGTGCTCATCGCCTCCGCGGCCTTCTGGAGGTTCTGCGCGCTGCGCGCCCGGGCCGCGTACACCGTGGCCTCCTTGTCCTGGCGCGACACCACCTCTTCACGCACGTCGGTGGCCACCGCGGCCAGCGTGGACATGTCCTCCACGCCCTTGTTCGCCAGCAGGTCCGTGTACGCGAGCTTCAGCCCCGCCACCTGCACGGACTGGCCCGCCGCGCCGCCGGTGACGTTCAGCCGCACCACCACGCGCTCCACCTGGCCCGCGGAGAAGTCCGGCATCGCCACGCGCACGGTGTTGCCGGCCTGGTGCGCGCGGTAGCCCAGCACCTCGCCCAGCGTCGTGCCCGGGGGCAGCTCGAAGGACAGCTCCACGTTGCGCGCCACCGCGGTGGTGGCCTGCTGCAGGTCGCGCTGGAAGAGGGTGGACAGCTTGCCCGCGTCCTCCAGGAATCCGTAGGCCCCGGCGCCGTACTCGGCGAAGGACTGCATCAGGTCCTCGTTGAAGTCGGTGCCCACGCCGATGGCGCTCACCGTGATGCCGGAGGCGCGGATCTCCCGCACCACGTTCTTCAGCCCCTCGTCATCCGACACGCCCTCGGTGGGCTGGCCGTCGCTCATCAGGATGAGGCGGTTGACGGTGGCACTGCCGCCCATGGCGGACGCCAGCTGCGTGCGGCCCACGGACAGGCCCGCGCTGATGTTGGTGCCGCCGTCGTCCCAGATGCCGTCGATGAACTGGGCCATCCGCTCGCGGTTGCCCGCGGTCGCCGGCAGCGACGGCAGGCTCTTCACGTCCGAGCCGTAGTGCACGATGGCCAGCCGGTCCTCGTCGCGCAGGAGCGTCACCAGGTGCCGCGCGGCCTGCTTCGCCTGCTGCAGCTTGTAGCCGCTCATGGAGCCCGAGCGGTCGATGACGACCGCCAGGTTCACCGGGCTGCGCTTCGCGCCGGGCACCTCCATGCCGGTGAGGTCCACCGTGACGTACGTCTCCGACGGGCCCACCGGGATGTAGGGGTGCGCAAGCCGGCTCGTCACCTGGATGCTGCCCCCGCCCGTGACGCCCTGGGGTTTGACGACTGGCGGGTTCGAGGACGTCAGCGGCGTCGTCACCACGACGTGGGGGGACGGGGTGCCGTCCCCCCGGGGCAGGCCCAGCACCAGGGCGGTGAGGGCGAGACCGCCGGCCAGGGCGAGGAAGAGGACCGTACGATTCATGACAGGACTCCAGGGCGTGTGGAAACGCGGGCCCTGCCTTTACGAACGGCGCGCGCGAATAGGTCTAACCCTTTCGCGCGAGGTGATTGTTCAGTTGCCCTGGGCCTGCGCGCTGGCGCCGGCGCAGAAGTAGGGCGAGTTGTTCTCGCCGAAGGTGCGCCGGTAGAAGGCCTCATCCGCCACCTTGATGGCTTCCAGCGTCGCCTGATCCAACAGCAGGGGGCGGCACGTCATCCGCTCCTTGATGCCCTCCGCCGCGTCGTCGCGCGTCACCTCGCAGCCCGTCGTGGTGCCCTCCACGCATTCCTTGCTGCAGTAGCCCAGGGCCTCGTCGTTCGGGTTGTCGCTGCGGGGGCTGGCGTCGTCGCGCACGCAGACGAGGTCCTCGCAGTCCAGCGCGCCAAACGAGATGAAGTCCTGGTCCGCGGCGATGTCCCTCTCGAGGATGGGCATGAAGTCGCGACCAAAGGTCTCCTGCTCCGCGGTCGTCGCCTTGCGCACCAGGCGGCACTCCTTGCCCAGTTCGGTGGTGACCTCGCAGCCTCCCAGCAGGAGGACGGCGGACATGAAGAGCGCGGATCGCACGAACATCGTTGAAACCTCTGAGAAGGAAGGGACCTGGGGCGTGGGGGGGACCGCGACTCCAGGTAGGCGGAAACGGTAGCACACCCCTCCTTCACGCCAACCACCGACGTACGGACGCGGATCCGCTGGAAATGTGAAGGGATACGGGAGGATTACAGAGGAGGCAGGCACGTCGTGGCGGTTGATGGTTGGGAATACGACCGATAGGATGGCGTGGCTGATGTCATGCTGCCTTCCGGTG
>NZ_RAWB01000060.1 GCF_003612055.1 Corallococcus llansteffanensis | reverse complement strand
TATAAGAGACAGGTGGGAGGGGGTCACGGGCTTCACGGGCCCCGGATGTACCCTATCTATACCGAGGACGCGCGCCAGGTACGGCGCGGTGCGGCTCTCCTTCACCCGCGCCACCTCCCCTGGCGTGCCCTGGGCCACCACCCGGCCTCCGGCATTTCCCGCGCCGGGCCCCACGTCGATGACGTGGTCGCTGGCGGCGATGACGCGCAGGTCGTGCTCCACCACGATGACGGTGTTGCC
The DNA here is from genome assembly GCF_003612055.1 of Corallococcus llansteffanensis. Classification (GTDB taxonomy): domain Bacteria; phylum Myxococcota; class Myxococcia; order Myxococcales; family Myxococcaceae; genus Corallococcus; species Corallococcus llansteffanensis. The sequence goes on along the minus strand of NZ_RAWB01000060.1, from coordinate 26,006 downwards.
CGCATCCACCAGCCCCTCCAGCTGCGCCATCAGCTTGTCCACGTCCGCCGGGTGCAGGCCGGTGGTGGGCTCATCCAGCACGTAGAGCGTGTCGCCGTGCTGGGTGCGTTGCAGCTCCGTGGCCAGCTTGATGCGCTGCGCTTCACCGCCGGACAGCTCCGTCGCGGGCTGGCCCAGCCTCAGGTAGCCCAGCCCCACGTCGCGGAGCACCTTGAGCGCGCGCACGAGGGGTGGCTCCTCGGTGAAGAAGTCGAACGCGCCGTCCACCGTCATTCCCAGCACCTCCGCGATGTTCCGCTCGCGGTAGCGCACCTCCAGCGTCTTCGCGTTGTAGCGGGTGCCGTGACAGGTGGGGCACGGCGCGTACACGCTGGGCAGGAAGAGCAGCTCCACGCTGACGAAGCCCTCGCCCTCGCACGTCTCGCAGCGGCCTCCCGCCGTGTTGAAGGAGAAGCGGCCCGCGCCGTACTTGCGCGACCGGGCCAGGGGCGTCGCCGTGAACAGCTTGCGCACGTGGTCGAACAGGCCCGTGTAGGTCGCGAGGTTGGAGCGCGGCGTGCGGCCAATGGGCTTCTGGTCCACCGTCACCAGCCGCTTGAGCGCGTGCATCCCTTCCGCGATGTGCCCTTCGCTGGCCATCGTCGGCTCGCGGTCCAGCGGCTCGCCCTCCTCCTCTTCCGCCGTCAGCGCCTGCCCCAGCCGCGTGGCCACCAGCTCCACCAGGGCCTGGCTCACGAGGCTGGACTTGCCGGAGCCGGACACGCCGGTGACGGTGGTGAAGACGCCCAGGGGGAAGTCCACGTCCACGCCCCGCAGGTTGTTGCGCTTCACCCCTTCCAACCGCAGCCGTCCGGTGGCCTTCCGGGGCTCCCGGCGGCGCACGACCTCCTCCTCGAAGAGGTAGCGCCGCGTGCGGGACGCCTCCACCTTCGCGAGCCCCTCCGGCGGCCCGCTGTAGAGCACGCGCCCGCCATGCTCACCGGCGGCCGGGCCTACGTCGACGATCCAGTCCGCGTGGCGGATGACGTCCACCTCGTGCTCCACCACGAACAGCGAGTTGCCCGCCGCCTTCAACCGGTCCAGCGCCGTGAGCAGGGCCTCCGTGTCGGCCGGGTGCAGGCCCGCGGACGGCTCATCCATCACGTACACCACGCCGAAGAGGTTGGAGCGCACCTGCGTCGCGAGCCGCAGCCGCTGCAGCTCCCCCGGCGACAGCGTGGGCGTGCTGCGCTCCAGGGACAGGTAGCCCAGGCCCAGGTCCGTCAGCACCTGGATGCGGGCCAGCAGGTCCTTCGTGATGCGCTGGGCGACGATGACCTTCTCCGGGTGCTCTCGGGCCAGGGCCTCCGCGGCCTTCCCCTTCCCCTCCGCCGTCGTCGTCAGGAGCTCCGCGACCTGCTCCAGGGGCATCCGGGACAGCTCGCCGATGTCGCGCCCCGCGAACGTCACCGACAGGGACTCACGCTTCAGGCGTTTGCCCTCGCACTCCGGACACTCGCTGGCGACCATGTAGCGGGCGACGCGCTTCTTCATCATCGCGCTCGGGGTCGTCGCGAAGGTGGTCAGCACGTAGCGCTTCGCGCCGGTGAAGGTGCCCATGTAGCTGGGCGGCTCCTTGCGCGCGAGCGCCCGTTTGACCTCCGCGCGCGTGAAGCCCGCGTAGACGGGCACCTCGGGCTGCTCGTCGGTGAAGAGGATCCACTGCCGGTCCTTCTTCGGCAGGTCGCGCCAGGGCGTGTCGATGTCGTAGCCGAGCGTCACCAGGATGTCGCGCAGGTTCTGGCCGTGCCACGCGGGCGGCCACGCGGCGATGGCACGCTCGCGAATGGTCAGGCTGTCGTCGGGCACCATGGAGCGCTCGGTCACCTCGAACACCCGGCCGATGCCGTGGCACCGGGAGCACGCCCCCGCGGGCGTATTGGGTGAGAAGGCGTCGGAGTCCAGCCGGCCCAGCTTCGGCGGGTACGTGCCGGCGCGCGAGTACAGCATGCGCACCGAGTTCGACAGCGTCGTCACGCTCCCCACCGACGAGCGCGACGTGGGCGCCCCCCGGTGCTGCTGGAGCGCCACCGCGGGCGGAAGCCCGTCGATGGAGTCCACCTCCGGGACGCCCACCTGATCAATCAGGCGCCGGGCATACGGGGCCACGGACTCGAAGTAGCGCCGCTGCGCCTCCGCGTACAGCGTCCCGAACGCCAGCGACGACTTGCCTGAGCCGGACACCCCCGTGAAGACCACCAGCGCATCGCGCGGGAGGTCCACGTCCACGTGTTTCAGGTTGTGCTCACGGGCCCCGCGCACGCGCACGAAGCCTGTGGGGTCGGGAGTCTTCCGGGTGCGGGTCGTCTTGGGAGGAGCCATGCCGGAGCGGAAGGTGCCCACCGCGAGCGCCACGGTCATCCACGACGCGCGCGCCCCGTCTGAATCCCGATGCGCGCCCTGCTTTCACCGTCCGGAAGACGACAGGACCCCAGCGGCAATCAAGGCGCCCCCTGGCTAGAGCTTGAAGGTGCCCTCGGCGGTCCCCTCCGCGGATGCCGTGATCTTGAGCATGTCGCCATTGCTGCGGACTCCGGTCAGCCGAAGGGCTTCGGGCTGGATCTTCACCTCGTAGCTCTCCCCCCGGATGAAGGCTTGCTGGAGCGACGCTCCGCTCTTGCGCAGGCGCTGGGGCAATGGGAACCGAACCTCTGCACGGACCCATTCCAGCACGGTGTCATGGAACAGCGCGTCCGCGAGCAAGGCGCTCACTTCGTCCGTCACCACCGTGAAGGCGGGGTCTTGGATGCGGAGTTCTTCCTTTTCTGCATCCAGGTGGAGCATGCCCCGGAGGTGGATTTCAGCAGCGAGCGGTCGGGTCAGTCCCAGCGTCACCTCGATGAGCCCATCGGCGTTTCCTTGGAGCCGTACCTGCGCGACCTGGAATTCACCTTTGCCCGCCCCCTGCAGCAGCGTCTCGAGCTTCCTGACGAGTTGGGACTCCGCCTCGCGAAGACTGACTTCGCCCTCCAGCGAGAGCGTGAAGCGCCGGGACGTGGGAAGCGTCGTCCCAATGGCAGGAAAGGGGACGGCGGCGGCTTCAGGCTCATCCCCATAGGTGACAAAGGGACGCGCGGTCACGGATGCCACCGCAGACACCGTCTTCCCATTTCCCTTCAGTCCACCCACGGCCAGCGACACGGGATGGACCTGGAGCCAGGCCCCTTCGTGGAGGGGAAGGGGCTTTCCCAATGCCAGCCACGCATTCTCGAGATGCGGACGGAGAGAGTACGAGGATGGGAGCTTGGAAATGCCTTCTTCAAGTTTCTTTTGGACGATGCCCCGGATGCCGGGCAAATCCAGGAGGTCCTCGGCCTTGATGTCGAAGGCGGTCAGCAGGCAGGGACGCTCCCAGTCAAGCTTCCAAGCCTGCTGGGAGAACGTCAGCGTCCCCTCGGGCGTCCAACGCACGGGGCCTGTCGTGGTCAGGCGGATCCGTGGCTTCGCCTCCTTTACGCCACAACTGACCGCCCCCACCTTGAGGACTGAAGCGTCCACACTGCCGTTGACGAAGGCCTCGATCACCACACTGGCGGTCAGCATCTCCCCCTGGATGTTGAAGTCGAGGTCCGTGACGGAAGCGCCGTACGCGATCTCCACATCGAGAGGGCTCAGTTCATTCACGGGCGCCATGACGGTCTGTTCGACCTTGTCGATGACCGTAAAGACCTCGTCAATCAGGACGTCCACAAGCATTGTTTGGAAGCACGTCAGCGGATTCCAGATGCAGCTACCGACCTTGACCCTTTTCGGTAACTTCCCCCAGACCTTCCGGATCGCCTGCCGGGGCACCTCCACGATCTTCGTAACAGGCTTGAGGACGGAGACATGCACGGGGACCTTCTGGCGGATCCGCCCTGACGCGAGCGGTTGAGGCATCTGCTGGAGCAGCAGCGCGCGCCCCGCGCTGAAGTCGACCGTGACGGGAAGCGTGACCACCGAATCCGGCACCCGGGGCTCGTCCGCCGTCACGCGCGCCAACTCCTGTGCGAAGGTACAGCTTCCCCACAGCAGTGCGGACAGGACCAGGGACTTCGCCGCGGTACACCGGGACGAATGACTCATGTGGAACTCCTCGCGATTTCCGCCGGCGCCAGGGCTTCGTCCGGCGACGAGGCCATAAGCAACCTCCACGCCAACCCTTCTCCGCCGGAGCCCCCTGGGGACTCGCAGCCGTGGTTCCAGGTGACTGGAAGGACTGTCCAATTCCCATGACATGGCCTCGCGCTCACACATTGGCTACATTGGGCCAATGGAAGTCGTCCCCCCGGACGTGGTGAATCTGCAGCAAGAGAGAGACCTCTATCGGAACCTGCTGGAACTGGGAGGCAAGGACGAGATTGAACCCTTCCTGGAAGAAGCCCTGTCACTGATTGTCCGCATCTCCTCCGCGCAACAAGGCTATCTGGAGATCCTGGACGCCCAGAGCGGATCGGACACCCCCGGCTTGTGGATGGCGCACGGCTGCTACGACGAAGACGTCGAGGCCATTCGCGCCGTGGTCTCACGCGGGGTGCTCGGGGCGGCGATCGCCTCCGGACAGACCGTGGTCTCCACGTCGGTCCTGGAGGACCCCCGCTTCTCCTCACGGAGAAGCGTCCAACGCAACAAGACGGGAGCCGTGCTGTGCGCGCCCATCGGACATCCTCCGCTGGGCGTCGTGTACCTGCAGGACCGGGTGGGGCCGGGGTCCTTCTCCGAGGAGGATCGCCACCGGGTCGAACGCTTCACGCGCCACCTGGCGATCTTCGCGGACCGCCTCCTTCTGAGGAGGCAGCAGCACGGGCCCGACCCCACCCTCCCCTTCCGCAGGCTGATCCGGACCGAGTCTGTGATTGGCCGCAGCGCCGCCATGGCGCGGGTGCTCGAACAGGTGGCTGTCGCCGCCTCGTGTGACATCGCGGTGCTCATCACCGGGCCGTCCGGCACGGGAAAAACCCAGGTCGCGCGCGTCGTCCACGACAACAGCGAGCGGGCCAGGAAGCCCTTCGTGGAGCTGAACTGCGCGAACCTCCAGGAGACGCTTGCGGAGCGCGAGCTCTTCGGCGCGGTGCGTGGCGCCTTCAGCGGCGCGGACAAGCTGATGAAGGGGAAGATCGACGCCGCGGAAGGAGGAACCCTCTTCCTGGACGAGATTGGTGAACTGCCTCTGGGGGTCCAGGCCAAGCTGTTGCAGTTCCTCCAGTCAAAGCAGTACTTCCGGCTGGGCGACACGAGCCCGCTCGTCGCGGACGTGCGGGTGATCGCCGCGACCAACAGCGACCTGGAGGCGGCCGTCGCGCGGAAGACCTTTCGGGACGACCTGCGCTATCGCCTGGAGGTCCTCCCCATCCCCATGCCGGCCCTCTCGGAGCGGCGCGAAGACATTCCCGCCCTGGCCGAGCATTTCTGCGCGCGAGCCTGCGAGGCCCAGAAGCGTCCTCGGCTCCGACTGTCTCCCGGGGCCATGCTCGCCATGCAGGCGGTCGAATGGCCCGGAAACATCCGGGAGATCGCCAACAAGGTCGAGGCGGCCGTGGCCCGTGCTGGCGTGGAAGGCGTGTCCCAGGTGGATCGTCGCCACCTCTTCCCGTCACGGGTTTCGGGGCCGGCCAGGCCCCAGTGGCTCAGCTACCACGAAGCCACCCGTCAATTTCAGCGACAGCTCCTGGAGAAGACCCTGGAGGAGACCAACTGGAACATCTCTGAGTGCGCGGAGCGGTTGGAGCTCTCTCGCGCCCATGTCTACAACCTGATCGCGGGCTTCGGAATCGAGCGCAAGAAGTCATGAAACGGAAGACGGCGTGAGGGCCCTTCCGAGCTGGCAACCCCCGCGGGTCATCGAGGAGTACCGGCTCCTCCACCTCATTGGCCAGGGCGGGATGGGACAGATCTATCTGGCGGAGGACACGCTGCTCGAGCGCCACGTGGCCGTGAAGTTCGTGGCCATGGTGCGCCCGGACGCGCGAGCCCGCCAACGCTTCCAGGTGGAGGCGCGCGCCATCGCCCGGCTGTCGCATCCCAACGTCGTCGCCATCCACCGCGTGGGCGACCTCGACGGTCGTCCCTACCTGGTCACCGAGTTCGTCCGGGGGCAGAGCCTCGAAGCGCTGCCCAAGCCGCTGCCCTGGAAGCAGGTGCTCCACATCGGGAGCAGCCTGGCGCGCGGGCTGGCCGCCGCGCATCGGGGTGGCGTGCTCCACCGGGACATCAAGCCCGCCAATGTCATGTTGACCGACGAGGGCCAGGTCAAGCTCCTGGACTTCGGGCTGGCCAAGCTGCTCGCGGAAGCGCCTTCGTCCGACGGAGAACGTCTGGAGTCCCCGGCACAGCCTCCCGTGAGCCCCCTGAGCGGCGCGGGAGGGCTCGTGGGTACCCCGCTCTACATGGCGCCCGAAACGCTCCAGGGGGCGGCGGCCACCCGCGCGAGTGACCTCTATGCCGTGGGAGCCGTGCTCTACGAGTTGTGCTCCGGCGTGGCGCCCCGGCAGACGGCGTCACCGTCCGCCTCGCTCGAGGAATGGACCGAGCTGGAGCCGGTACCGCTCAGGCAGTGGGTGAAGGAAGTCGAGCCCCGGTTCGAGGCCATCATCGCCCGCTGCCTGCTGCGCGAGCCCGGGCACCGCTACGCGTCCGCGGAGGAACTCCTGGGCGCCCTCGACGCGGTGTTGGACGAACGCGCCCCGGGAGACATCCCGGAGGGCAATCCGTACCGAGGTCTCCAGGCTTTCGATGCGAACCACCGCACGCTCTTCTTCGGCCGGGACGCGGAGCGCATGGAGATCGTCGAGCGGCTGCGGAGCGGCCCCCTGGTCGTCGTCACAGGACACTCTGGTGTGGGGAAGTCGTCGCTGTGTCGGGCGGGCGTCCTGCCGTCACTCGTCGAAGGGGCGCTTGAGGACGGCAGGACCTACCGCGCCATCCGCTTCGTGCCGGGACGCGCTCCAGTCGCCGCCCTCGCGGCCGCGACCGCCGAGGCGCTCGGCAAGGAAGAAGGCCCGCTGACCGAGCAACTCTGGAACGACCCCCAGGGCTTCTGCCGCGAGCTGCGCGTAGGTCTTGAGCGAAACACGGGAGTCATCGTCTTCCTCGACCAGGCCGAGGAGTTCTTCACACAGGCGCCCCCCGAGGAGGCCCTGGCCTGTGGCGAGGCGCTGGGCTGGATGCTCCAGGCGGCCACCGGATTGCGCGTCCTGGTGACGGTGCGGGGTGACTTCCTCTCCCAGTTCGCCGGACTGCCGGTCCTCGGCGACGAGGTGCCGCGAGGGCTGTACTTGCTCCGGGGTCTCTCTCCCGCCGGGGCACGGGCAGCCATCGTCGAGCCGGCGCGGCGCAAGGGGGTGACATTCGAGTCCGAGGCCGTCGTCGAAGCCCTCGTGTCCTCGTCGGACACTTCCAGGGGAGGACTGCCGCTCCTGCAGTTCGCCATGGCCGAACTCTGGGAAGCGCGTGATCAAACGCTCCAGCGCATTCCCGCGTCCGCGCTCGCCACGATTGGCGGGGTGGGCGGTGCGCTCGCGCGCCACGCGGACAGGGTGATGGCGAGCCTGCCGCCGGCCCAGATTGTGTCCGCACGAAGGGTGTTCCTGCGGCTCGCGATGCCGGAGGGCACCCGCGCCCGGCGCACCCGGGCGGAACTCGAGGCCACCGTCCCCCAGGTGGGCCCCGTGCTGGAGGGGCTCGTCCGGGGGCGGCTCCTGGTCGCGCGCGAAGAGCGCGGGGAAACCGTCTACGAGGTCGCGCACGAAGCCCTCTTGCACGGCTGGGCCACGCTCCGGGACTGGCTCGAGGCGGACGCCGGCAAGCGGCCCCTGCGGGAGCGCGTCGAAGCCGCGGCCTCGGAGTGGGTCCGCCTGGGCCATGCCCCGGAGACGCTCTGGAGCGAACGCCAGCTCGCCGAGGTACGACACCTGGAGCCTGCAGATACGTCCCCTCTGGGCACCCACTTCCTGGCGGCGGCGCGGGCCTCCGTGCGCCGCGGTCGCATCCGGCGCGGGTCCCTCACGGCGGCGGTGCCGCTCACGCTCCTGCTGGTGCTGGGCGCCCTCCGGTTGAGGGATGGATGGGAACTCCAGCGGAAGGTGGAGGAGCGCCTGGACGCCGCCAAGGTGGAGGTCGAGCAGGGACGGCGGGCCCGGGACGAGGCTGCACGGTTGCGCACGGAGGCCTTTGCGCGGTTCAAGGTGCGAACGGTCGCCACGTCCGCCGAAGCGACGGAGCGCAGAGAGGAGGCAGAGCGCCTCTGGACCCAGGCACAGGAAGCCGCGGACCGCACGGAGGCAGTTCTTTCAAAGGCAGCGCAGATCCTGGAGGGCGCGCTGACGTTCGGCACGGGGGACGGGCGCGTGCAGGAGCTGTTAGGGGATGTGCTACTCGAACGGATCCAGCTGGCGGACGCATTCCACCAGCCGGCTCCGCACCGCGAACTCATGGAGCGCCTGCGCTCCTACGATCCGGACGGCGTCCGCGAGGCCCGGCTGAAGCGCCCGCCGTCGCTTTCGCTCACCACCGTCCCCCCGGACGCGATGGTGGAGCTGGAGCGGTACGAGGACGAAGCGGGACGCAAGAAGCCGGTCCCCACGGGAGTGCTGCGTCGGGCCCCGCTGACCAGCGTGGAAATCACCGACGGTCCCGGCTCCTACCTGCTCACCGTGAGGGCGCCGGACCGGGCCGTGGTGCGGTACCCGCTGCTGCTCGTGTCCGGGGAGTCCGTTTCGCTCGCGCTCTGGCTTCCGCCCCAGCGCGAGGTCCCGGAGGGCTTCGTCTACGTGCCACCGGGCCCGTTCCTCTTCGGGAGCACCGCCCCTGACGTGTTGCGGCGCGGGCTGCTCCGGTCCACACCGCTTCACGAGGAGTGGACCGGCGCGTTCATGATCCAGCGGACGGAGGTCTCGTTCGGGGAGTGGATCCGGTTCCTGGACAGTCGGACGTCCCAGGCCGAGCGCGACCGCCGTCTTCCCCGCTCGGGCGGAGCGCCCATGGCGATCCAGCTCCAGCGCGGCGCGGACGGCGCGTGGACACTCACGCTGGGCAGCGGAGCGAACCAGGTGTCCGCGAAGGAAGGCACCCCCCTGCGGATTCCCGGACGTCCTCGAGCCCAGGACTGGTGGCGCTTCCCGGTCATGTCCATCGACCAGCACGACGTGGATGCCTACACCGCCTGGCTCGCGGAGACGGGACAGGTGCCCGGCGCCCGGCGCTGCAGCGAGCTGGAGTGGGAGCGGGCGGCCCGCGGCGCGGACGGCAGGTCCTACCCCCACGGAGAGCTGCTGTCGCCGGAGGAAGCGACCATCGACGAAACCTACCAGCGCAAGGCCTTCGGTCCCGACGAGGTGGATGCGCACGCCAGCTCCGCGAGCCCCTTCGGCATCCTGAACACCGCCGGGAACGCCTACGAGTGGGTGCGCTCCACGTCCTCCGAGGACGAAGCATTGATCCGCGGAGGTGCCTGGTACTACGACGCCTGGATCGCCTTCGCCCCGAACCGCACCGTTGTCGAGCCCCAGACCCGGGACCCCACCGTGGGGCTCAGGGTCTGCGCGGACGCACCGCGAGCCCTTTTACCTTGAGCCGCTTTCGACCGACGCGCAGGCATCGCGCGCCGTCGGGCATCTGCCTCCCAGGGTGTCCGTGCCGGAGCTGGAGACAGCAATCAGGCCCCGGACGCCGCTCCAGCTCCCGCCCGTGCCGGGCACCGGATCATCACAATCTGGCGCGGTGGTGAGGCCCGGACAGCCCGGGTAGCGGGGGCGCTTCAAGCACACCAGCCCATCCTTGTCCCAAAGGGATTCGAACGTGTAGCCATCCACCTCCTTCTTCTGGAGGCCCCAGCGGTCATACATGTCGATCTTCGTGTTGGAACACGTGAAGGACCTGCCGTCTCCCAGGTAGTCCGCGCGGGCGGCGCGAATGCAGGCCTGGAAGGTCTCTTCCAGAGGCTTCTGGGGATCGCCGCCCAGGAGGGCTCCTGGTTTGTACCCCCACTTGACGCACTTGGCGACCACACCCGAAATGCACGCGACCGTGTATTCGTCCTTGCTGGAATGCCAGGCATTGTCCTTCCAATAGCCGGGAATGAGCATTGCCCGTCCCTTCAGCTCGTCGAAGTAGGGGCAACTGGCAACGCCTGACGGGCAGCGCCGCTGCGCCTCCGTGGGAAGAGGGGTGTATTTCACGTCCGGGCAGAAGCTCTGGCGTCCATCGACCGTCTCCACCGTGAAGAGCCGGATGGTGTGGTCTCCGTTGAGCCTGTTGTCGATCCCCGTATCAGAGATCTTCATGGGGACGACCTCGCCCAGGTCGGTGTATCCCCCGTAGAGACCTGGATGAGACGCATCCTTCTTCACGCGGACCACCCTCTCCAGACACTGCCCCCGGAGCATCTCTCCCTGGGGAAGGTGGTCCCTCATGGCGGCTCTGTCATCGGGGCAGAGAGCTTCCAGAGGCTGCTCCCGCTTCGGCATCTTTCCAGAGCGGTCGGGATGAGGGCAGCCCCAGAGCAGGGCAAGGGTGAAGAGCGCGGCAACATTGAAGCCTTTCGACATCGACGACCTCCATTCTCATGTGTCTATCGCATTCGCTCTCATCCAAGCAGAGCGATGTAACACCCTCTCAGCAAGGGTCATGCCCCTGCCTCCAGGGCGCGTTCCCCCCACCCCGCCGTCCTTGCATTCCACTCCGGCTGACACCGTTGTCCAATCCACCTGACAGCCGCGCCAGGCGCACCCTCTGGGGCGTCACGGCGTGAGCCCGGCCCGGGCCTTGCTCTGTCCAGCGTGTGAAAGGGAGCCAGTGGTGCTCAAGGACACGCATGCGCAAGGGTCTGCTCCTGGGGACATGGCTTCACCTGACGCCTGCGGGAGCAGGTGCGATGGCGGAGCCCGGCATCACAGCCGCGGCCCTCCCCCTGTCATCGCTCTCAGTACCCCTTACGCTGGACCTCACGACGCTGCCCGAGGTGCTGGAGCATACGGTTCCCTCCCTCATCGAGACTCCGGGCGCCTGGACGCTCGTCGCCGAGGGCCGGGTCGGAATCAGGTACAGGGCGTGGCGCGCTCCGTTCTCCCTGTCCTTCCAGGAAGAGTCGCTGCGGGCCAGCACGCAGATGGAATACGAGGCGGAAGGCTGCTTCCGGCGGAAGCCCTGGTTCTTCGAAAGCGCCACCTGTGCGGAGGTGACGCGCTGCGGACGGGAAGATGAACCTCGGAGGCGGTTGCACATCGCCGGGTCGTCCCGGCTTGCCTGGACGCCGGAGTGGCACCTCGCGGCGAGGACTGCCTTTCAGCTCGGGCATCCCCAGCGATGTCGCTTGACGTTCCTCGACTACGACGTCACCTCCCACATCGAACAGGTCCTGTCGGGAAGGCTCGCCCTGGCCGCGGCGGAGCTTGATGCGCGCATTGCCGCGCACCTGGACGCGCGCGGCGTGGCTGAGCAACTCTGGAGGGCCGCTTCGGTTCCCATCCCGCTCCAATCCTCCGCGTGGTTGCTGCTCTCCCCGAAGGAACTCCGGGTATCGCCCCTGCGTGGGAGCGGCCTGGCCTTGAGCACGTCTCTCGTGCTGCTCTTCCAGCCATCAGTGGTCCTGGGACCTCGCCCAACGGTCGCATCAGCACCGCTCCCGCCGCTCAAGGTCGGTCCGCCGACAGAGGGACTGCACCTCAACCTTGAAGCAAGGATTCCTTTCGAAGAAGCCACGCGCCTGCTGGGAGAGCAGCTTCCGCGGAGGTGCGCATTCCAGGGCCTGGAGGTCGAGATTCGCAAGGCCCAGGTCTCTGGTGGCAAGGGACTCGCACGATTCAAGGTGTCAGCGCACATCCTCTCCGGCCTGCCAACGCCCACCGACGTGACGCTGTGGCTCAGGGGCAGGCCCCGATACGACCCTCCGACGCGCACCCTCGTCCTCGATGGGCTCGACTACACCCCCGAGTCCTCCGAGGCGCTGGTGAAACAGTTCGACCTGCTCGTCCGCCCCCAACTGAGCACCTGTCTGAGGCAACAAGTCCGGTCGCAGGTGGAAGGCTTGTTCAACGTCTACCGCCGGTCGCTGGAGGCTGCCTTCGAGCAGCTCGCCCTGCCCCAAGCCACGTCACTGAGAGCCCCCCTCAAGGACATCAGGCCTCTCGACATCACCACCACCGAGGGCGGCTTCAGGGTGGTCTTCGAAGCCTCCGGTGAGGTCGTCACGAAGCTCACCTTGTCAATTCCCGGGAGTGAATAGCCCATGTCGTCTTCCGCCCAGGTTTCGCGCTTCCTCGGAGTCATGGCACTCATGATGCCTTTGCTGGCGTCGGCGCACGACGGTTCCCTGTTCCACCTCCAGTTCGACAAGGAACTCCCAGCGGGCCACCAGGAGCAGATGCGGCAGTGGCTCCAGTGCCGCGCGGAGAAGCTGTTCATGACGGACGTCACCTACGCCTGGCCCGAAACCGGAGAGCACATCGTGCTGTCCCTTCCACGGCAGTCTCCCCAGGTGCTCGTGGAGTCTCCCCAGGCGGTCAGCGTGCGGATTCCCGGGGGGATCGTGGCGCTCGTGGGCCTCAAGGAGCCGCCCCCGCTTCCCCCCGGGCTGTGGAGTCAGCCTGCGGACGGAGGACTTCGGGTCCACGGTTTCATCGATCCGGCCGTCTTGTCGCTCGCGATATCCAAACACCTGCAAGGGTCGATCTTCAAGCTCCTCAAGGGCTCTTCACGCATGCAATCCCTGACGCTGTCCACACAAGACACCCAGCTGGTGCTGATCGCTCGCCTCATTGGCGGCAACAACCTCCAAGGACTGCTTGTGATCCGCGGAACGCCCCGGTTCGCGATGGAGAACGGTTCGGTCAGAATGAAGGTGGACGACGTGGCGGTGACCTACAACGATGAACCCGACGGTCTGCTCCAGGCGGCGATCCAGAACCAACGCCTCTGGAACCTCGACGGGGAACTGGCCACCGTCGCGAAGAAGGCGGAGGCGTTCTTCGAATCCCAGCTCAGTCCCGACGCCCGCGCGGAAGTGAAACCCCGACAGGATCTGCGGCTGAAAGTCGCCCAGGGCCTCCTGCACTTCTCCTTCAGCTTGGATGTCACCCTGACCTACAAGAGCACGCAGAAATGACAGACACACAATGGAGCCATGCCATGCGAACCCTTGCAGTCGTTTCCACCCTGCTTCTCCTCTCATATGGGGGCATGGCGATGGGTGCGCCCACCCAGACACCATCCACTGCGGACTGGACAGTCCTCGTCTTCATGAACGGAGACAACAATCTTGAACAATATGCGCTGGCGGACTTCTACGAGATGGCCGAGGTCGGAAGCACCAAGTCGGTCAATATCGTCGTCCAACTTGACCGGAATGGAGGGTATACGAGTGACTACAATCGCTGGACGGACACGCGCCGGTTCCTGGTCAAGAAGGACCGTGCCCCCCTGGCCGATGCGGCCGTGCAGGCCCTTGGCGAAGTGAACATGGGAGATCCCCAGTCGCTTGAGAACTTCATCCATTGGGGCATGACGACCTACCCCGCCAACCACTACGCTCTCATCATCTGGGACCACGGGCAGGGCTATCGCGACGCCGTGAGCACCGGATTCCAGGGCGACCGCTTCCGGAGCGCCCACGGCATGCCATTCCGGTCCGTGTCCCATGACGACACCGATCGGGACCAACTCTACAACATCGAGGTTCAGCAGGCGCTGCGCGCCGGGCTCAACGGCAGGAAGCTGGACCTTCTTGGCTTTGACGCCTGCCTGATGGGCATGGTCGAGACCGCCTATGCGGTGCGCGAGTTCTCGGACATCATGGTGGGGAGCGAGGATCTCGAACCCGGAGACGGCTGGGCCTATCACCTGTGGCTCAAGGACCTCGTGAGAAATCCGCGGCGCACCGCCGACAAGGTGGCACGTGCGATCGTGAGATCCTACCCGGTCCCGTACAGGTCCCACCTTGCAAACTCGGATGCGCTCCTGACGCTCTCCGCCATCCGACTGAGCGAACTCGACTCGCTCGCGGGCGCTGTCAGCACCTTGAGCAATGCCATGGTGAAGGCCCTGGACACCGAAGTGGGTGCCATCAAGGAGGCCCGGCAGGCATCGCCTGTCTTCGCCCGGGACAATCCCAGGCCGGGGGACCAGCGGTTCCACCACGTGGATTTGAAGAAGTTTGCCACGGAGTACCAGCGGCGCACTGCGAACCCGGCCATCCAACAGGCGCTCACGGCAATGCTCGCCCATCACCAACGGGCGGTGCTCAAGACCTTCGCCGGAGCCATCCGGGAGAATGAAGGCGCCAGCGGGCTCGCCATCTACTTCCCGGCTGGCCGGAATGCCTACGTGACGGACATCTTCGAGGAGCATGGGTACGAGAAGGACAACCAGCAGTACCCCGTGGCGTTCGTCAGGGAGCAACAGTGGGCGGACTTCCTGCACGCGTATTTCGCGAGGGTGCCATGAGCCACGTTTTGAACCGTCGCACCTGGAGCTGGGCGGTCGCAACGCTCATCCTCGGCTTCCTCGGTACGACCCACGGCGTCCACGCAGCGCCTGAATCCTCCGCGATGCCCCGGCCTCCGACGCGCCCCGTCCAATTCGGGCGAGCCCTCGTCGTCGCCAACAGAACGATCCCGAACCTCGAACCAGAGCGGAACGGCTCCATCCTGGGCGCGCGGATGGTTGCGGATTCCCTGACCCTGGTGGGGCTGGCAAACGTAAGGACCGCGACCGACCTCACGGCACCGCAGCTCCGGAAGCTCCTGCAAGAGCGCAAGGCCGAGGCAGAGGTAGACGAGGAAGCGGAGGTGTGGTCGCTGTTCTATTACGGAGGCCATGCAGTCCAGTGGAAGGGCCGAAACTACCTCCTCATGACCGACTTTCCGATGGGGACGCCCGCGCCGACGGATGAAGCGGCCATCGAAAAGGCGCTCCTGGAGCACGCGGTCTCACTTCAGGAGGTCATCAACTCCGCCCCACGCCAGTCCCATCCCAACGTCGTCATCATTGACGCATGCCGCAACAATCCATTCGCCTCGAACGGCATGCTCGGCAAGGCATGGTCCGGAGGGTTCGTGGAGGAAGGGGTGGCGTGGCCGAAGACGCTGGTAGCCCACTCCGCAGGTCCTTCAATGCGCGCTGCGGATCCCTGGCAGACCGCGTCCCTCTATACCGGAGCGCTCGCGGGACTGTTGAAGTTGCCGGGGGCAACACTGCTGGGGGTGTTCCCCGAGCTGACCCACATCATGCGCCTCACGTCACAGTGGCCTGTCTTCATCTCCTACGTCAGCGCGGAGGATGACGTGCTGTTGCGTGAGCCCGCGACGCTCCTGGCTCGCCTGGCCGCGGATGACGAGGCGGTCCTGTTGCGCAACGAGAAGCTCGTGGGGATGGCCGGGAGGAAGCAACCCTTCCCGGTGGTGCTGGAGCCAGGTGACAACACCTTCCGGTTGCTCGTCTACAATCAAAGGAGCTTCACAGGCGGCTTTGAAATCTTCGGAGGGTACCGGCGCGAGGGATGGAGCGTGGGGCTCAGCATGGAGCTGCCCGGTTTTCCAGACCCCATGATCACGGTTTCGGAGACGGAGCTGACGCCCGCCAGCGAAGCCCGGCACGGTCGCCTTTTCGATGTCGCGACCTTCACCCTGCACCTGGATCCGCAGACAGGAGAAATCCAACGCACCGAGGATGTACGAGGCGTCTGGCGTGACGTCATCCCCTCGCCGGAGCGCCATTCCTCCGCCCCTGTGCAATGAGGCTGAATCTCCCAGCATCGACCTGACTACGAAGCCGCCATCGACTTGCACGGACAAGGCGATGCGGGCTCCGGCCACCTACGCCTTCTTCGGGGCCAGCGCTTGAGCCACTCGACTCGTTGTAGGTGCCCATCGCATTCCAGAGCGCGTCGTCCGGCAGCACGCCCGCCTCGGTGTCCTTGTCCGCCTTGCGGATGACCATGAATTGCATCGTCGTCGCTCCTCTTCGCGCGCCGGTGGGGTACGGGCTTGGGTGTGGGTGTCTGGTCCTCGGGAGCGCGACGAATGACGGCGGGGAAGATCGACAGGAGGCCTTTTTTCTTTCACCTGCGAGCGGACGAGCCCGGGCCCGGCCGTTCGTGGCCCATCACCGCCGGGAGCACGTACCGCCCGAACAGCTCCAGCGGCAGTGACGAGCCCGCCTCGTTGTAGTGGCTGGCGGTGAAGGCCGCGGTGAGCCCCAGCGAGGGGGCCGCGAAGACGTACTGCCCCCCGTTGCCCCGCGCGAAGGTCACGTCCACCGGCACCCCCTGGATGACATAGCGGGCGCTCCACCACAGGTGGCCGTACGTCGCGTCGCCCAGCGGCCCGAGTGCCTTGCTGGACTCCGTCACCCACTCCGCGGAGACGACGCGCTCGCCCTGCCATGTCCCGCCTTCGAGCAGGACCTGGCCCACCTTGAGGAAGTCGCGCGGGCGCAGGCTCAGGTGGCCTCCGGTGTCCGTGCCCTTCTTGCCGGCGGGCTGCCAGGCGAAGTCCTGGACCTTCAGCGGCGCGAACAGCCATTCCCGGGAGAGGTCCGCGACGGACCGGCCGCTGGCGTGCTCCAGGACCGCGCCCAGCAGCACCACGCCGCCCGTGCAGTAGTGCGTCACGGTGCCCGGCTCGTCCTGCATGGGCACATCCACCATGAAGCGGGCCCAGTCGTCCGTGTCGTACATCTCCTCTTCGTTGCCGGGCGACTTCGGATCCCAGTCGTCACACGCCAGGCCCGAGCGCATCTGGAGCAGGTGGCGCAGGGTGATGCGCTCCTTGCGCGGGTCCGGGTTGCGGACCGGGGCCAGGTGCGGCAGCAGCGACAGCACGGGCGCGTCCAGGTCCGGGAGGATGCCGCGCTCGTGCGCCATGCCCACCAGCAGCGACGTGAGGCTCTTGGTGGCCGAGCGCAGGTCGTGCGCCTCGTCGCGCGTAAAGCCGTTCCAGTAACGCTCGTAGAGGAGCTTGCCGTCCCGCGCGACGACCACCGCGTCCGGCATCTCCACCTCGCCCTCCTGGACGTCGTGCTCCAGCCAGTCGAACCAGGAGCGCTGCACGCCCTGGTCCTCGAAGGACGCCACGGCCCAGCCGTCATCGGTGGCGTCGGGCGGAGAGCCCGGGCCCGTGGGCACCCGCTTCCCTCCACAAGCCATGAGGCACCACAACGACAACAGCGCCACGCGTTGGAACATCGTCTCACCGCCTTGGGGGTTTCACTTCTTAGCGCAGCGCTAACGCTGCACCGCTCGTGCCGATTGCGGCACGGAAATACCCGCAGGATGTGACAGCCATGTCGTGCACAGGGTGAGGCGCCCGGTGCGGGCGTGGCCGCGGCCCCCGCTGGATGGACATGGCATCCCGCTTGCTGAGCGTCACGCCCGCGCAATACGGGTCTCACATCCCGGGCATGGCAGGCCCCTGGAGAAAGTCACCTCGAAGCCATGAATCGTGAGCATCTCCGAGCCGTGAGTCCTTCGCGCGACCGGAAGCCCTTCCCCGGCAGCGGCCTCCTGCACCCCGCGGTGCTGGGGGCGATCGTCCTGCTCATCCTCAACGACCACGTCTTCAAGGCACGCTGGCCGTCGTGGTGGACGGGGAAGCTCTCCGACGTCGCCGGGCTCGCCATGTTCCCGGTGCTCCTCCAGGCGCTCTGGGAGCAGGCCACCAGCCGCCGCGCGCACGCCTTCCGGCCTTCGCGCGCGGTGCTCGTGGGCGCGGTGCTCCTGACGGGGCTGTGCTTCGGCGCGACGAAGGTTTCGGTGGAGGCGGGGAATGCGTGGAGCTGGGCGCTGGGCGGGCTGCAATGGCCCTTCCATGTGCTGAGGGCCTGGCTTGGGGGGGCGCGCATTCCCGAGGTGCTGCCCACGCAGCACACCGTGGATGTCACGGACCTGCTCACGCTGCCGGCCCTGCTCGTCGCGCTGGGGCTGGGCTGGCGGCGCGCCGCCGTGGCGCTTCCGGAGGAAGCGCCGTGTATTCCCGAAAACGCACCGCACGGGCGTCAACACCTCACGCAGTAGGTCGTTTTTCGGGGCGTGTCAGACCCCCACTGCACATTGCGCCCCGCCAGGCAGTGAACCGGCAGGGGTCAGCATGTCCGTACATCTTTCGCAGCAGGGCGCCGGTGCGCCTTCGAACATCCTTGAGCGGGTCCGTCAGTGCGCCGCCTCCGTCACCCGCTATCCGCTCGACATCCTGACAGGGGACGCGCAGTTGGAGGACGAGCTGGGGATCGACTCCGTGAAGCTCGCGGAGATCGCCGCGGTCGTCGGACGTGAGTTCAACCTGCCTCCGGAGCGACTGCCCAGGGGCGGGAAGGCGCGGACGCTCGGGGCGATCGCCGGGCTGGTGACGGAGGTGCTCGGTGAGTCCTCCGCGGTCCCCGCGCGCGTCGTGCCCGTGCCCGTACCAGCGCCGCCCACGGTGGTGCCGGTGGCCTCCGCGCCTCGGGCCGGACCGGAGCTCGAGGCCCGCGTGCGCGCCGTTTTCGCTCGGGTGACCCGCTACCCCGAGGACCTGCTGACGCTGGACGCGGACCTGGAGGACGAGCTGGGCATCGACTCCGTGAAGCAGGCGGAGGTGATGGCCGTGCTGGTGAAGGAGCTGGGGCTGGGCGAGGGCCCGAAGCCGGCCGTGCGGCCGCGGACGATGGCCGCCATCTGCGAGGCCGCGCGCGCCCTGATGCCGGCCTCCGCGCCGCTCGTGGCACCGCGCGCTGCTGCCGTGCACGTCGCGCCCGCGCCGCTTCCCTTGCGGACAGACCTGCCCTTCGCGGGCAAGGTCGCGCTCGTCACGGGTTCGGGGAAGGGCATTGGCAGGGTCATCGCCACGCGGCTCGCGCGGGCGGGGGCGACGGTGGTGGTGAACTCGTTCCACTCGCGCGAGGACGGGGAGAAGACCACCCGGGACATCGTCGAGGCCGGGGGGAAGGCGCTCCACCTGTGGGGTTCCGTCGCGCAGGAAGAGCATCTGGAGCGGATGTTCTCCACGCTGGTGGAGCAGTTGGGCGGGTTGGACTTCCTCGTGTGCAACGCGTCCAACGGGCTCATCGGCCCGTTCGACCGCATCTCCCCTCGTGACTGGGACAAGGCGTTCCGCACCTGCATCACGGGCACCTATGAGTGCGCGATGCGGGCGCGCCCGCTGATGGCCGCGCGCGGGGGCGGCAGCATTGTCACGATGTCCACCTCCATGTCCCAGCGGTACATGCACGACCTGGGGTGCCAGGGCGTGGTGAAGGCGGGCGTCGAATCGCTCACGCGCTACCTGGCCGCGGAGCTGGCCCCGGAGGGCATCCGCACCAACTGCGTGTCCGCGGGCCCCGTGCACGGAGAGCTGCTGGGGATGTTCCCCGACGCGCGGGAGCGTGTCGCGCGCTGGGAGTCGGCCACGCCCGGCGGGCGGTTGTGCACCGCGGACGACGTCGCCGACGTGACCGAACTGCTCCTGGGGCCGAAGACCCAGCGGGTGAACGGCGCCATCTGGGTGGTGGACGCCGGCCTCTCTGGAACCGTGGACGGGCTCCTGCCGGCCGCTCGCCCGTCTTGAACGTCCTACCGGGAGCCACCGCCATGGAATTCTTCGCCGTCCCGTACGACATCCACTTCGACGACACGATGGCCTACGGGAGCCATCACTTCCTCACCAACTTCAAGTTCCAGTGCGCCGGGCGGGAGCACCTGCTCTTCAGCCCGCACGCCTTCGAGGTGCCGGAGTTCCGGCGCGACTTCGACCGGGTGCTCCTGCTTACCTACGAGGGCTACTCGCGCAACCTCGCCCCGGCGAACCTGGGCGACCGGCTGGTGGTGCTGACGACCCTGGAGGAGCGGGGCGAGGTCTCCCTGCGCTTCTGCTTCCGGACCCTGAAGAGCGATGGCACCCCGGTGGCCTGCGGCTACCAGACCGTGCTCTGCGCCGACAAGGCCCAGGGCACCCTGTGCTCGTTCCCGGAGTCCTTCCAGCGCAGCTTCGACTCGCTGGCGGGCATCCACGAACCCGACGGCCCGAAGAGCTTCCGCGACCGCGCGCTGCAGGGCGGGGGCGCGGTCCACTCGCTGTTCCCGGAGGCCGTCCGCCAGCTCGCGAGGACCCTGCTGGCGGACACCGGCGCGCGGGGCGTCTCGCGGCGGGTCACCCTCCCGACGGAGCCCCTGCCCGCGCCTCCGGAACCAGCGCGGGTGCCGCGGCTGCCCGCCGGTGCCACGGCGTTCCTGTTCGCCGGCCAGGGCACTTTCGAGCCGCCCCTCTTCCTGCGGTTGAAGGCGCTCCAGCCGGAGCTGCGGGAGGAGCTGGCGACCGTCTCCGACGCGTGCCGCGCGCTGGGCATCGACGTGACGTCCCTGCTCGCGGCGGAGGACGTCGCCGCGGTCACGCGGGCGCTCGAGCAGGCGCCGCTGTTGGATCAGCTCGGCATCTTCCTGTCGGGCGTGCTCGGCGCCCGGTGGATGCAGCACCAGGGCGCGCGGCCGGACGTGTTCGTGGGGCACAGCTTCGGGGAGATCGCGGCCATGACCGCCGCCGGGGCGCTGGACCTGCGCACGGGGGCGGAGGTGGTGTGCCGGCGCATCCTGGCGCTCCAGACGCTCTCGGGGGAGCTGGGCACGCTCGCGGCGGTCGCCCTCGCGGAACCGGAGACCGTCCGGGCGCTGGCGGAGTGCGGAGCCCGGAACCTGGAGGTCGCCGGCCGCAACCACCCGCGACAGACGGTGGTCGCGGGTCCTCGCGCGGAGCTGGAGCAGCTCCGCGCCTTCCTGGAGCGACAGGGCAAGGGGCTCACCTTCATCTCCAGTCGCTACCCCTTCCACCACCGGAGCCTCTCCCCCGCGGTCACCGCGTTCCGGGAAGGCCTGGAGGGGATGACGGTGCACCCACCGCGCGGCCCCATCTACTCGCCCATCGAGCGGCGCGTGTATGCCGGCGCTCGGGAGGAGCTGGCCGGGGCGCTCGCGTCCCATCTGGTGCGTCCATTCGACTTCCTCGGCACGGTGGAGACGCTGGTGGAAGCGGGCTGCACCCGCTTCGTGGACTGCGGGACGGGCGGGCGGCTGACGCGCATCGTCCAGCGCATCGTCCTTTCGGACGCGCCCGTGGAGCTGACGTCGGTGGATGGCCTGCTCCCCGCGCAGGTCGAAGCGCCCGCGGTCGCGCGTGAGGCGGACCAGGATGTGGAGCCGGAAATCGCGGTGGTGGCGCTCGGCTGCATGCTCCCGGGCGGCGCGAAGGATCCGGAGGCTTACTGGAAGAACATCCAGCAGGGCGTCAGCGGCATCGTCGATACGGGCCTGCTCCACCCGGACCAGGTGGTGGACTTCGTGGGCCCGGCCGTCACGCCGGATCGCACGTACACGTTGCTCACGGGGCGGGTCCAGGACGCCGACCTCGTGCCGCTCCCGGGGATGGACCCGGTGCACTTCCAGCACTACGGCCGGGAGCAGAAGCTGCTGGCCATCGCGCTCACGCAGGCGATGGGAGCGCTGCGCTCCACCGCGCCGCGCGCGCCTGGACGCATCCAATGCCTGCTGGGCTCCACCGCGGACGGCTCGCCCGAGTACGACGACGCGCTGTGCCTGGAGGCAGGAGAGGCGCTGCTCCGCGAGCGGGGCGAGAAGGCTTCGGAGGTCGACCTGCTGGCGCGGTCGCTGCGGACGGTCCTCGGCGTCGAGGCGCGGTCCTCGGAGCTGGCGCCGCACCCCACCCTCCAGGCGGTGGTGACGGACGTGGTGGGACCTGGCGTGTCCACGATGCTGCTCGACGCGGCCTGTGCCTCCTCGCTCTACGCCATCGCGCTGGGCAAGAAGGCGCTGGAGCGGGGGGAGGCCGACCTGGTGCTCGCGGGCGGTGTGTTCTCTCCGGGCCCCGGCAACAGCTGTCTGTTCTCCCAGTTCAAGGGGCTCTCCGCCACCGGGAGCCGTCCGTTCGACGAGCGCGCGGATGGCGTCATCTTCGGGGAGGGCGCGGGCGTGGTGGGCCTGATGCGCCTGGAGGACGCGGTCGCGGCGGGATTGCCGGTCCACGCGGTCATCCGTGGCGCGGGGCTCTCCAGCGACGGCCGCAGCAGCTCCGCGAACGTCCCGCGCGCGGACGGGCAGGTGGCCGCGATGGAGGCGTGCTACTCGGCGGCCAGGGTTGATCCAGGTTCAATCCAATACATCGAGGCGCACGGGACGGCCACGCCGGCCGGGGACACCACCGAGCTGCAATCGATTGGCCGGGTGTTCGGCGGCAAGCGCGCCGACTTCCAGCTCGCCAGCGTCAAGGCATTGATTGGCCACGTGGGGTGGGCCGCTGGAGCCGCCTCGGTCATCAAGCTGTGCAAGGCGTTGGAGCACCGGCGCTTCCCTCCGCAATCCCACTTCGGCCGTCCCGGCGCCGGGCTGCGCGCGTTGGGGTCGGGCTTCGTGGTGAGCACGCGGGAGCAGCCCTGGCCGGAGAATGGGGCCCATCCCCGCAGGGCGGCCACGAACGGCTTCGGCTTCGGCGGCACCAACGCGCACCTGCTGTTGGAGGAGTACCGGGGCGGACCGCTCGCGGCCCGTGCCAGGGTCGCGCCCTCCGCTGGAGATGGCCTCGTCGTGGTGGCCGCGGAGGGACTGTTTCCGGATGCACGCGGGACACCGGTGACCGGAGTGCCGGACGCGCCGGGCGCGCGCTTCGACATGCGGGCCCTCCGCCTGCCCGCGTCCGTGCGGCTCTTGCCGGACATCACCGAGGACATGGACTTCACGCAGCACCTGGGGCTCATCGTGGCGAGCGGCCTCGTGCAGAAGCTCGGGGCGTTCGACACGCTGCGCTCCGGGACCGCCATCGTCCTGGGGTTGGAGGGGAAGACGCGCCGGGGCGTGGAGGCCACCTGCCGCGTGCTGGCCGCGTCCACGCGGCGCCGCCTGCGCGAGCACGTCCGTCACGCGCCGGAGTCCGCTCCAGCCCTGGCCCTGGCGGATCGCCTGCATGAAGCGGTGCTGGGCACGCTGCGCCCCTCGGGGCCGTACACGCTCCAGGGGATGATGCCCAACGTCACCCCGGGGCGGGTGGCGGGAGCGCTCGACACCAAGGGGCCCAACTTCGTGGTGGACGCGGGAGCCAGCTCGCTGGCCGCGTCGCTGCGGGCCTCGCAGGCCTTGCTGGCGAGTGGGTTCGACCTGGTGCTCGTGGGCAGCCCCCACGCGCGTCGTCCGGGAGAGGGGCCAGCCGCGTCCGCCCCCGAAGAGGGCATGACGATGCTGGCCCTCACCACGGCCGCGAAGGCGGAACAGCGAGGCCTGAAGCCCCTGTGCCACCTGCGGATGTCCGCCTGTGAGGGACCTGGGCCGCACGTCGCGCTTCCGCCCCACTCGGCGGCGGAGTCCCTGGAAGTCCTCCGGGCGATTCGCGCCGCATCCGAAGGCCGGGGCACCACGCTGCGCTTCCATCCGGATGCAGCGACCGGCGTCCGGCTGGAGCTTCAGCTCCGTCCCGGGCAGGGCATCCAGCCCGCTGCGGCTCCGGAGGCGCGTCCCTCCAGCGCGGAGACGTCCGAAGGCTTCGATCACTCGGCGCCCATCGGCTACCACGCGCCGGTGCTCGTCGAGCGCCCGGCCCGGACGCAAGGACCGTCACGCCTCAACGGCCGGCGCGTGCTGTTCATCGCGCAGGACGAAGCCCTGGCCCGCGAGCTCGTGCCCCAGGCACGGGCGTTGTGCGGCTCCGGCTACCGCATCCTGCACGCGGGCGCTTCCGATGCCGGCGAGCGGATCCACGGCATCGACCTCACACGGGAGGAGACCGCCGAGGCCGGCTTCGACGCGCTCGGCCTCGAACCACAGGTCATCCTCGCCGTGTGTCGGATGGAGTCCGGCGCGGGCGAGTCCTCGGTGGTCGCCGACACGGCCTTGCGCCATGAGGCCCTGGAGCTGCTCTTCCTGGCCGCGCGGCGCGCCTACGCCGGCCTGACCTCCGGAGCCGTGGAACTTGCCAGCCTGTGCATCGGAGGCGTCGGCCCGCGCCGGACCCTGCATCCCATGACGGGCCTCTTCGCCGGCCTGCTCAAGTCACTGGGGCGCGAGGTTCCCGCGCGGAGCATCCGGGCCCTCTCCACCACCCCGCTCCCGCTCCCGGCCGCGCTCGACCGCGTCGGCTCGGAGCTGGGCACGGAGGACGACAGCGCCCCCGTCGAGGTCTGCTTCGACGGCCCCCTGCGCTGCGTCCGGCTGCTCCAGCCCACGGAGGTCCCGGCCCAGCCGGCGGCCGGGCTCGACTCCGGTTCGGTGGTCCTGCTCACGGGCGGCGGACGCGGTGTGACCGCGGTCCTCGCCGGGGCGCTCCTCAAGCGGTACGGGTGCAAGGTCGTGCTCGTCGGACGGAGCGACCCCTCCGAGGCCCCCGAGCGCGTGCTCCAGGCGCGCGACGAGGAGCTGGGGAACGTGGAGCGGGAGTTCTACGCCTCCGAGCTTGCCCGCGACCGCACCCAGCGGATGCCCGCGCTGCGCGGGCGCTTCGAGCGGTACCTGGCCGTGCGCGAGCTGCGGACCACGCTCGACGGGCTCACCCGGCTTCCGGGCCAGATGCTCTACCGGGTCGCGGACGTCACCCGGCCCGAGGAGGTGGAGCGGGTCGTGGAGGAGCTCGTCCGCGAGCACGGCAGGCTGGACCTGGTGGTCCACGGCGCCGGCACGCAGGTGTCCAAGAAGCTGAACCGCCGGCGCCTCTCGGAGCTCCGGAGCACGCTGGACACCAAGCTACTGGGCCTGCGCAACCTCCGCGAGGCCTGCGCGAGCCGCCTCGCGCGCCCGGTGCCCTTCCATGTCCTGACGTCCGCGTTCAGCTTCATCGGCAACGACGGACAGGCGGACTACGGCGCGGCCAACGAGGCGCTGGACCGGCTCTGCGCCTGGGTCAGCGACGCGAGTGAGGAGGTCCGCTGGTGCAGCGTGGGCTGGCTGGCCTGGGACGGCATCGGCATGACGCGCGGCTCGGAGTACAAGGTGCTCGGGGCCAGCCGCCGGCTCCGCGGCATCCGCGCCGACGAGGGCGAGGCGCTCTTCCTGCAACTGGTGGACGGCCACCCGTGCCAGCCCATCAACGTGCAGCTCACCGAGAGCGAGCGCGCCTTCTACAACCTGGAGGTGCTCGCCACACGGGAGCCGCCTCCGGAGCCGTCTCCCGAGCCGCATCGGCCCACGCGGCGGGACATCGTGGTCGACGCGGCGAGCGTCCCCTGCCTCGCGGATCACCTCGTCCGTGGCACCCCCACCCTGCCGGGCGCATGGGCCCTGGACCTGATGCTCCAGGCGGCGCTGGGAGACGCCCGTCCCGAGCTGCGCACCGTCACCATCGAGGACGCCCGGTTCTCCCGCTTCATCCGCGTGAAGCCGGGAAGCCGCCAGTCGCTGCGCGCCGAGTGCACCCCGCTGGCCGACGTGCCCGGCCGCCACAGCGTCCAGGTCAGGCTGCTCGGCGACATCACCCATGCCTCCGGCGTGGTGCTCGAACGCGACCTCGTCTACGCCGAGGCCCGCTTCACGCTGACGGCGGAGCCTCCCCGGGCCTCGCCCCTGCTCGACGCGGCCACGGCGTCAGGCCATGGACTGGCCGTGCACGACCCGCACTGCGCCACCGGCTCCCCGATTGAGCTGCGCAAGATGTTCGACTGCCTGGAGGAGATCCGGCTGGAGCGGAACGCCCGCTTCGCCCGGCTCGGCCTGCCGGAGGCACCACGGGAGGCGGGAAGCAGCGTGCCCGCGCTCGTGCTGGACGCGGCCCTGCGGCTGAGCGCGATGCACGTCGCGGGTGTTTCAGGAGACGTGTTCGCGCCCATCATGGTCCAGCGGACCACGTTCGACCGGGACCTGGTGGCGGCGGGGAGCGGCGCGTCCCGCCACCTCTCCCTCAAGGCGCTCGCCCCGCGCCTGGAGGGCGACGTCCTCCAGTGCGGCACCGCGGCGGCGCACGACGACGCGGGACGCCTGCGCATGCTCGTCGAAGGCGGCATCGCCCGTCCCATGGCCTGAAGCCCCCTCCCTTCCTGGA
>NZ_RAWB01000609.1 GCF_003612055.1 Corallococcus llansteffanensis | reverse complement strand
GGCTGGCCGGGGGCTTCAGCGCGGTGGCGCTCGCGCGGCTGCTGCGCCGTGCGCCCGTCCCCGCGACGCGCGTCCTTCCCCCCGTGCTGTTGCTGCGCCCCGTGGACGCGCCCACGCCGCAGGAGCTGGAGAACCTGGCCGGCGCCATCGACTACGCGGGCCCGCTGGAGCAGGTGGTGCTGTCGCCCTACCGGCCCCGGCTTGCCCCGGGCGTCCGGTGGCTGCCGAGTGATCCACCGGCCCCCAACCGCAAGGTGGGGCACCTGCTCTATGCGCTGGACACGCTGGACACGCGCGGCCGGGTGGTGCTGGCGGTGGACGCGGACGTGGCGGTGACGGGGGCGCTGGTGGAGGGGTTGGCCGCGCCGCTGGTGGCGGGCGCCGCGCTGAGCACCGCCGCGCCCACGCCCATCGGCGCGGTGGATGCGGCGGGGCGTGCCATGGCGGGGCTCTTGCGCTACACGCACCACAGCTTCCGGGCGCTGCACGCGATGAGCGCGGGCGCGCAGGCCGTGTGTGGCAAGGCGCTCGGGTTGTCCGTGCAGGCGGTGGAGGAGCTGCGCGGGTTGTCGGACCACATCGGTGAGGACCTGGAATTGGCGAAGCGGCTGCACGCACGGGGACTGGAGGTCGCGCTGAGCGCCGCGCCCGCGTGGGTGCCCGTCGCGCCCGGGACGTCCTGGCGCGTGCCGCTGGAGCGGTTCACGCGGTGGATGCAGGTGCTCGCGAGCCACCGGCCGGCCCTGTACCCCACGGTGCCGCTGCTCTTCACGCCCACGGTGCCGCTGGTGTTGCTGGCCCTGGCGCTGGGCGAGCCCGCGGTATGGCTGGCGGTGGGCGCACTGGTCGTCGTGCGCACGCTGCTGTCGCTGCGGCTCTCCGTGCTGAGCGCGGTGCCCGGCGAGGCGCGGCGGGGCCACGCGCTGATGGACTGGCTCACGGGTGAAGGGCTGCTGCTGGCGGCCTTCGCGGCTTCGCTGACGCGGCAGGGAACGGTGACGTGGCGCGGACACACGTACGCGCTCCTTTCGGGAGGGCGCATGGTGCGGGTGGCGTCGCAGTGGAGTGGAGGGCCGGGATGACCTACGCGCGCTTCCTGGGCCTGTTCGTGGTGCTGCCCATCCTGTTCCTCCTCGTGCGCTACCGCCGCACGCTGTCGTGGCGGGGGCTGGCGCCCATGGGCGTGCTGCTCGTCGTCGTCTACGTGACGACGTCGCCGTGGGACAACCTGGCGGTGAAGTGGGGCCTGTGGGGCTTCGACCCGGAGCGCATCTGGGGCGTGAAGCTGGGCTATCTGCCCCTGGAGGAGTACCTGTTCTTCGGCCTCCAGACGCTGCTCGTCGGCCTGTGGGCCCGGGCCCGGCTGGAGCGCGTGCTGGGGAAGCAGCCGGAGGCCGCGACGCCCGCGAAGCCGCGGCCCGCCCGTACCGAGCGCGCCCTGGGCCGGCGGGAGGTGTCGCCATGATGGAGACGCGCTGGGCGTACCTCATCCACCTGCTGGCGTGGACGCTGCCTGTGATTGGAATCCAGCTGGCGCTGCTGGTGGGGCACTACAAGGAGCGCTCGGGGGCCGTCCTTCGCGCGGTGCTGCCGCCGGCGCTGGTGGTGGGCGTGTACCTGTCGGTCGCGGATCACCTGGCCATCTCCACCGGCATCTGGAACTTCGGACAGGGCCGCCACCTGGGCGTGTACGTGGGGGCGATGCCGCTGGAGGAGGTGCTCTTCTTCCTGCTGACGAGCGTGCTGGTGTCGCTGGGGCTCGCGCTGTTCACCGCGCTCCTGCGTCTCCGGGAGGCGCGGGCGTCTTGATTCGCGCGGCCAAGGGAGGCCCCTTCGGGTGGGCGGTGGACCGGTACATCGGGTGGAAGGTCCGCTCGACGTTCCGGGGCCTGTGGGTGCGCGGCGAGCTGCCCGCGGATGGCGAGGGGCGGCTCGTCTACCTGAACCACTGCAACTGGTGGGACGGCTTCGTGCTGCACCAGCTCTGCCAGGTGGCGGGCTGGGACGGCTACTGCCTGATGGACGAGGAGAACCTGCGCCGCTACCCCTTCCACACGAAGATGGGCGCGTTCAGCATCCGCAAGCAGGACGCCATGTCGTCGCTGTCCTCGCTGCGGTACGCGAAGGAGCTGCTGCGCCGTCCGAGCGCCGCGGTGTGTGTCTTTCCGGAAGGCGAGCACCGACCCTTCGGCGCCTTCCCGCTCAAGCTGGAGCGGGGCGTGGAGCTGCTGGCGAAGGCGGCGAAGGCGGAGTGCGTGCCCATCGCCATCCGCTACGCCTTCTTCGAGCACGAGCGCCCGGACGTGTTGCTGGAGGTGGGCCTGCCGCACGAGGCCGGGCCCCTGGCGCGCTTCCAGAGCGGGCTGGAGTCGGTGGTGCACAAGGTGGCGGCGGTGACGAGCCTGGAGGGCTTCACGCGCAAGGTGTCCGGAGCGCGCGGCGTGGCGGAGCGCTGGGACGCGGCGCGGGGCCTGGGCCGATGAGCCTGCGCATCCGCACCATCGCCCGGCTCACCGGCATCCGCGAGGCGACGCTGCGGGCGTGGGAGCGCCGCCATGGCTTCCCCCGGCCGGAGCGCAGCGAGAACAACTACCGCGTCTATTCGCGCGACGAAGTGGAGGCCGTGCGCCGGGTGGCGAAGCTGATGGAGGGGGGCCTGTCGGTGAGCGAGGCCATCGCCCAGGTGCGTGACGCGCCCGTGGCGCCCTTCCTGCCGGACGCGCGGCGGATGGAGCGCTTCTGGGCGGCGGTGATGGTGCTGGACGGGGACGGGGCGAACGCGGTGCTGGAGGAGGCCCGGGAGGAGATGGGCGCGCTGGCCTGCTGCGACACGTTCTTGCTTCCGCTGCTGCGGGACATGGCCTCGCGCCTGGACGTGGCGCGCGAGCACCTGGCGTCGGCGCTGGTGCGACAGCAATTGCGGCTGTTGCTCGCGGGGATGGAGAGCGCGAACGACGGGCCCCGGGGCGTGCTGGCCTGCCCGGCGGGGGACCACCACGAGGGCGGGTTGCTGGCGCTGGGCGTGCACCTGAAGGCGCGGGGCTGGCGCGTGACGCTGCTGGGCGCGGACACGCCCGCGGAGGCGCTGCATGGGGCCTGCGTGCAGGTGCGGCCGGACGTGGTGGCGTTGTCGTTCGTGCGGCGCCGGGAGCCGGCGGACTTCCTCGCGGTGTTGTCGGCGTCGCTGCAGGCGTGCGCTTCGGTGCCGATGGTGGTGGGCGGGCCGGGTGCGCGGGAGCACCTGAAGACGCTCTTCACCCTGGGGGCCCAGTACGCGGAGACCGCGGAGGAGCTCATCTCCATCTGGCAGCAGGTGAGGAGCGCGCAGAATCGCCCGTGAAACAGACCCATGGCTGAGCGCACCTATCGCATCCACGTCGCCGCGGAGCTGTCGGGAGTCCGGGTGGAGCTCATCCGGGCCTGGGAGCGCCGCTACGCGATCCTCGCGCCCGAGCGCACGCCCGCGGGCTACCGCGTCTACACCGACCGCGACGTCGCGCTGCTCAAGCGGCTGAAGGCGCTGACGGAGGAAGGGGTCTCCATCAGCGAGGCGGCGAAGCAGGTGCCGCGGTTGATGGCGGAGCTGGACGCTGTTCCGCCGCCCGTGCGGGAAACGCAGGAGCCCGCCGCCGGGACCGGGTCCCAACCGGAGGCGTGGCGTGCGGCGGTGATGGAGGCGGCCGAGGCGTATGACCAACCGCGCGTCTCCCGCGTCCTGGACCAGGTGTTGTCGTCCCTGCCGCCGCTGCGCGCGTTCGAGGACGTGCTCGTGCCGCTGCAGCGCGAGGTGGGGGAGCGCTGGCATGCGGGAGCGCTGTCGGTGGCGCAGGAGCACCTGGTGACGCAGGTGGTGCGCGAGCGGCTGGTGAGCCTGCTGCATGGGGCGCCCGATGGAGGCCGCAGGCACGCGGTGCTGGCGTGCTTCCCGGAGGAGGAGCACGAGCTGGGGCTGCTGGGAGCGGCGCTGCGGCTGAGGTACTCGGGGGTGCGGGTGACGCTGCTGGGGCAGCGCGTGCCCCCGGAAGGGCTGGGCGAGATGGTGGCCCGGGCGCGGCCGGACGTGGTGGGGCTGTCGGCGGTGACGAACCGGGGCGCCCCGGCGTTCGAGGACGTGCTCCAGCGCATCAAGGGGGCGTTGCCGAAGGGCCTGCCCCTCTGGGTGGGCGGCCCCGCGGCCCAGGCGCACCCGGACGTGTGCGAGCGCCTGGGCGTGCGGCTGTTCCAGCACGAAGGCGACTGGGCGCGGCTCGCGGGTTGATCACAGGCCGTGCGTCAGCGCTTGCGCGTTCTTCGCCAGGGATTCGATGAAGCGCGCGTAGTCCTCCTCCACCTGGTCTGAATAGGCGCAGGCGAAGTCCGCGATGGCTTCGTCGAAGTGGTCGCAGGTCCCCAGGTAGCCCGCGATGAGGGCGGCGTCCCCGGTGCGTGCGTGGGCCCGCGCGAGCGTCGCTCCGCACGCCTCCGCGTAGTCCAGGAACACGGGCGCCTCCATCTTCTCCGCGTCCAGCGAGCCCTTCATGTCGCGCAGCTGGCGCACGTAGAAGGAGCCCATGCCCTCCACCTCGGTCCACCCGAGGAAGAGGTCGGAGAAGGCCTGCATGCGCCGCTGGCCCACCACCACGCGCTCCCCGGCACTCTTGGCATCGCTGGGGCCCAGGTAGGGCTCCAGCACGGAGGCCTTTGCCTCCTTCAACTGCAACACCAGCGGGTCGTTGCCGCCGTTGCCCTCGCACAGCACGACGTAGGCCTGCAGCCCCACGCTTCCCACGCCCACGACCTTGAAGCCCCACTCCTTGCGCTGGTAGCGCAGGCACAGGTCGCGCACCGCGCCATCCAGGGACTCCAGGTAGCCCACCGTGAGCTGCTTGATGCGCCGCTCCAGCTCCTCCGACGACACGTCCATCTTCACCGCCGTGAGCGGGAAGAGCAGGGGCGGCTGGTAGGCGAGGTGCCGCTGGCCGTTGCGCTCCACGGTGAGCTTCTCCACCGCGTGCGCGCTGGTGTGGCGCTTCGCCTTCTCCACTGCCTCCGCGGCGAGCTTCGCGGTGTCCTCGGAGGCGGAGCGCTGCAGTTGCTTCGCGTCCACGTGCAGCGACCACACCTCCAGCAGGTTCTTCGTCGTCAGCTCGCGCATCATCAGGCGGTAGGACTCCACCGCCTTGCGCGCGGCCTTCCTGCCGCAGCGGCCGCCCAGGTCGTTCTGCTTCGCGGCCACGACGAAGCTCGCGGCCAGCCGCTTCACGTCCCACTCGAAGGGGCCGGGGAGCGTCTCGTCGAAGTCGTTCAGGTCGAAGATGAGGTTGCGCTCCGGCGTGCCGAACAGGCCGAAGTTGCTCAGGTGCGCGTCACCACAGATTTGACTGCGCAGCCCGCTGTGGGGCGTGTGCGCCAGGTCGCGCGCCATGGCGAACGGCGTGCCGCGGAGGAAGGCGAACGGGGACTCGGACATGCGCTCGTGCCGCACGGGCACCAGCCAGGGCAGCCGCGTGGCGTCCGACTCCTTCAGCTGCGCCAGCGGGTCGCGTCCCCGGAAGGGCTTCCACGCGGCGTGGCTGCTGCGCGGGCAGTGCTTGCGCAGCGCCCGGCCGGCGGCCATGCGTTCGTCGACGCTGCGAAAGTCCACGTCCTGCAGGCGGGAAGGCTTGAGCTTCCGGGGTGGACGCCGCACGCGCTGCTGCTGCTGGTTGGACACGAGGGGAACCTTCGCGGCTCCCAGCTCCGAAATGCCGTCCGCATCCATGGGATGTGTGACTCCTCGGCCACGAAGGTGGGGACCGGGGTGTCGAACGGGAAGCGCCCGGGCAGGGCGGGCG
>NZ_RAWB01000608.1 GCF_003612055.1 Corallococcus llansteffanensis | reverse complement strand
CCCCCGCATCAGCCCCTGACAGGCCGCCCACGGGGCGATGTGGATCATGTTCACGCAGAGCATGGCGTCCGCGTGCTCCACCGGCCACGCGTCGGAGCTCGCGTCCAGCACGCGCGCGGGCAGCAGGTTGGGCGTGCCTTCCGCCGCGCGCCACGCGTCGATGCTCTCCAGCGCCCCGGCGTCTCCATCCGTCGGCTGCCAGGACAGCCCCGGGAACGCCCGCGCGAAGAAGGCCGCGTGCTGGCCGGTGCCGCTCGCCACCTCCAACAACACGCCCGAAGAGGGCAGCACTTCGCGGAGGACGGCGAGGAGCGGTTCGCGGTTGCGCTCGGTGGCGGGGGCATGGCGCATCATGCCCGCCGGTCTTCCACACCCGCGCGCGCGAGGGAAGCCCGCCCAGCGGACAGGCAGCCCACCTGGAAGGGCTTCTCGCGGAAGTTTGCACCCACGGGCGACACGAACCGACGACGTGCGGGAATTCCGCAACACTCCTTCGCCCTTTCCGACAACTTCCTGCGAAAGCGAGAACGCATCCGGTTCTCGTGGACGTTCGCCTCGCATCACCATCCAGGCTGGAGTGACCTTGAAGTTCTTCAATCGCAATGTTTCACGCATGCTGTGCTCGGTGTCGCTGCTCGCGTTCGCGGGCTGCGGGCCGCTGGACACGGACACCTCTTCCCCTTCCGAGCAGGACGGCGTCTCCGCCGGGGTCGGCGCGACGCAGCAGGCGGTGTCCAACATCGCCTACCGGAGCAGCAGCAGCGCGACCGGCAAGAGCATCACCTCGCTGACCATCACGAAGCCCGCGGGCACGGTGGCGGGCGACGTGCTGCTGGCGCGCATCATCAACCGCAACGTCGTGGCCGCGGTGGCGACGGCGCCCGCGGGCTGGACGCTGCTGCGCTCGGACCAGAGCGCGTCGCAGATCAAGGCGTGGGTCTTCTACAAGGTCGCGACCGCGTCCGAGCCCGCCAGCTACGCGTTCAACCTGGACCTGGCCAGCTACATGGCCGGCACCCTCTCCGCGTTCTCCGGCGCGGACCCCACGAACCCCATCGACGCGCAGGCCGGCCAGAAGAACGGCACCACGGCCAGCTTCATCACGCCCGCGCTCACCACCAGCACGTCCAACGGCGTCGCGGTGTGGTTCGGTTCGCAGATCTGGACGGGCGCCGCGTGCCCCACGAGCCCCATCGTGCCGCCCACGGGCTTCGCAGAGCCGCTCGACACCTGCCTCCTGTCCTCGTCCACGGGCCTGCTCTTCAACGTGGCCCACATGGACCTGGGCGTCGCGGGCGCGCAGGGCGCGTTCAACGGCTCGTCGCCCTACGCGGAGACGAACATCGCGCAGGTCGTCGCCCTGCGCGCGGCGGGCGCGACCGCGTCCTGCTCCGCGGGTGACACCTTCGCCACCACGTACACCACCCAGGGCACCGTGGCGTCCCCCGCCATCGTGGAGCCGTCGGGCCTGGCGATGAGCCGCCTGACGCCGGGCGTCCTCTACGTGCACAACGAGGACACCACCGCCATCGTCGCCATCAGCACCACCGACGCGAGCACGCTGGGCACCTTCAACGTGTCCAACGTGACGCCCGCGGACTGGGAGGACGTCGCCTCCGGGCCGTGCCCCACCGGCCAGTGCATCTACATGGGTGACATCGGCCGGGCGAGCGCCAACTTCCCCACGCCGCCGTCCACCTTCGCCGTCTACCGCATCCCGGAGCCCAACATCGGCGCGGGCCAGACGAGCGGCAACCTCACCGCGACCGCCTTCCCGTTCCAGTACCCGGACACGCCCAAGGACGCGGAGACCATCATGGTCCACCCCACCACGGGCGACATCTACATCATCACCAAGTCCTACGCGGGCGCGAGCAAGGTCTACAAGTTCCCCCAGCCGCTGCCGGCGCCGGGCACCATGACCACGCTCGTCTTCGTGGCCAACATCCAGCTGCCCACCACCACGGACACCAACTACGGCGCCGCCACGTCGGGCAACATCCACCCGTGCGCGAACCGCTTCCTGCTGCGCACGTACCGCAGGGTGTATGAGTTCCGCGCGGCCCCGGGCGCCGCCTTCGAGACCGCCTTCGCCGCCACCCCCGTCGCCCTGACGGACACGGTGGAGGGCCAGGGTGAGGCCATCGAGTACGACTCCACCGGCACGGCCTATTACACGATGAGCGAGGCCCCCTCGCCCTTCAAGCTCAAGCGCGTCGTGCGCCAGTAGCGCCAATCGCAGTCACCCCGGCCGCGCCCGGCCTCCACGCCGGGCGCGGCCTCCGCGCGTGAAACATCCAGAATCGCTCCACGAGAAATGAATTAATGCTCTTTCTCGTTTTACATGTATAATCGCAGTCATGCGATTCTTCCGAACCGGCTTCGCGCTGTCCTCGCTCCTGGCGTCCCTGGTGGGTGGCTGCGGTCCCCAGGAGGTCGCGCCGGGCGGCGACCTGCCCTCCAGCGATGCGCTGCTGGGAGAGGCCCGCGCCGCGGCGACGACGGGGCACCAGGCGTTCCGGGTGATGACGTACAACGTGCGGGGGCCGCTGGACACGGGCGTGCTCGCCTGGCCCAACCGCAAGGCGGCGGTCCTCCAGCGCATCCTCGCGAACAACGCGGACGTCGTGGGCGTGCAGGAGGCGCAGGCCCCGGCGGGCGGGCCCAGCATCCCGGCGGACCTCATCGCGGGCCTGACGGGCACCGACAAGCCCTATGGCGTCTACAACCCGGGCGGCGGCAGCCCGAAGCTCATCTTCTTCAAGAAGAGCCGCTTCGAGATCGCCACCGAGGTGGGCTACGGCAACGAGCCGCTGGTGAACCCCTACGCCTCCGGCACGACGTGCTTCAGCCACGCGGAGGGCAAGAAGATTTCCTGGGTGGGCCTGCGCGACCTGACGTCGGGCCAGGTGTACTTCGTGGCGAACACGCACTTCGCCTACGCGGCGGCGTGTTCGCTGGGCCGGGTGAAGGAGGCGGCGCAGATGGCGGCGTTCCTCGCCACGAAGCCCGCCGGGCTGCCCGTCATCGCGATGGGGGACTTCAACTCGGATGCGCAGAGCACGTCCACGCCGGGGGAGAGCACCATCGAGGACCTGGAGGCGGGGGCGAAGCTGTTCCGCACGGCGCGCTTCGACGGCACGACGGGCGAGGACGACGCCACCTTCAACAACGCGTGGGATGGCACGCCGTCCACGAACTACGCGCGGCTGGACTACATCTTCCACAACGGGGGTGCGCTCACGTCGTCGGCGCCCGCCATCGACCGGACGGAGAGCGGCGGCAACACGCCGTCGGACCACTTCGCGGTGCTCGCCACCATCCGCCCTGCCCTCTTCTCCGCCGGCTCCACCTTCTCTCCGACGCCGAGCGGCACGTCCACGGCCACGCAGGTGTTCTTCGCGGACGTCACCGGGGATGGGTGCGCGGATCGCATCTCCTGGAACGCGACCGCGGGTGAAGGGGAGACATGGGTGGCGAAGTCGAAGTGTGACGGGAGCTTCGCCGCGGCGGTGAAGAACGAGGGGGCGTTCAGCGCGGTGTCCACGACGCGCTTCTCCTTCGCGGACGTCACCGGGGATGGGTGCGCGGACAAGGTCCTCTGGCGGCCCACGCTGGGAGACGGCGAGGTGCGCATCTACCCGGCGAAGTGCGACGGCACCTTCGGCGACCGCGTGTCCGTGTTCCAGGCGGCGAGCCAGAGCGAGTCCACGCGGCTGTCCTTCGCGGACGTCACCGGAGATGGGTGCGCGGACCTGCTGCGCTGGAACCCGAAGGAGCGGGCCGGCGCCTTCGAGACCTTCGTAGCGAAGTGCGCCGGGACACCGGCCTTCGGCGCGGCGGTGCAGAGCACGACGGGAGCGAACACGAGCGAGGGCACGCGCGTGTACTTCGCGGACGTGGACGGAGACGGCAAGGCGGACCGCATCCTGTGGAACCCGGACCAGGACGGGGGCCGCACGCGCGTGTACCGCGCCACGGGCGCGGGGGCCTTCACGTTCGCGTTCGCGCACGACGCGGGCACCAGCGGCGTGGACACGACGCGCTTCTACTTCGCGGACGTGGACGGAGACGGCAAGGCGGACAAGGTCTTCTGGCGTCCCACGTTCCGTCAGGGCCGGATGCAGCTCTACCCGAGCACCGGCGCGAACTTCGCGGGCAGCCCGGTGATGGACAACACCGGCTACAGCGGCTCGGAGAACACCTCCTTCGCCTTCGCGGACATCGACGGCCGGGGCGGCGCGGACAAGGTGTACTGGAACCCCAACAGCTACGACGGCGACACCAAGGTGTTCCGCGCCCTGGCGCAGTAAGGGTTGCACCGCGCAGACTGCCTCCCGACATGCGCGCCCCCTTCTTCGCCACCGTCCTGTTCGCCCTCCTCGTCTCCGCGTCCGTCCGGGCCCAGGCGCCCGCGGCCGGGCCGGCCCGCTCGTACCTGCTGCGGCCGGCGCGCGTCTTCGACGGCACCACTCCCAAGCCGCATGCGGGCTGGGCGGTGCTCGTCACCGGGGAGCGCATCGTCGCGGCGGGTCCTGCCCAGGGCTTGAAGGCGCCGGAGGGCACGGAGGTCATCGACCTGCCGGGCACCACGCTGCTGCCAGGGCTCATCGAGGGCCACTCGCACCTGTTCCTGCACCCGTACAACGAGGCGCCCTGGAACGACCAGGTGCTCAAGGAGTCCCTGGCCCTGCGCGTCGCTCGGGCCACGAACCACGCGAAGGCGTCCCTCCTCGCGGGCTTCACCACCACGCGCGACCTGGGCACCGAGGGCGCGGGCGACGCGGACGTGGGCCTCAAGCAGGCCATCGACCAGGGCATCATCCCGGGCCCTCGCATGGTCGTCACCACGCGCGCGCTGGTCGCCACCGGCAGCTACGGCCCCAAGGGCCTCGCCTCGGAATGGACCGTGCCCCAGGGCGCGGAGGAGGCGGACGGCGTGGACGGGCTGATGCGCGCGGTGCGCGGCCAGATGGGGCGCGGCGCGGACTGGATCAAGGTCTACGGCGACTACCGCTGGGGCCCGCGTGGCGAGGCGCTGCCCACCTTCTCACTGGAGGAGATGCGCCTCATCGTGGAGACCGCGAGGAGTGGAGGGCGCCCCGTCGCGGTGCACGCCAGCACGCCCGAAGGCATGAGGCGCGCGGTGCTGGCCGGCGCGGAGAGCATCGAGCACGGCGATGACGGCACGCCCGAGGTCTGGAAGCTGATGGCGCAGCGCAAGGTGTTCCTGTGCCCCACCCTGGCCGCGGGCGACGCGATGCTCCAGTACCGGGGCTGGAAGCGGGGCGTGGATCCGGAGCCGGCGTCCCTCCAGAAGAAGCGCGCGGGCCTCAAGGCCGCCCTGGCGGCGGGGGTGCCCCTGTGCTTCGGCGGGGACTCGGGCGTCTTCACGCACGGGGAGAACGCGCGGGAGCTGGAGCTGCTCGTGGCCAGCGGCGTGACGCCCGCGCAGGCGCTCCAGGCGGCCACCTCCGGCAACGCGCGCATGCTGCACTGGGAGGACCGCATCGGGCAGGTGAAGCCGGGGCTCCTCGCGGACCTCGTCGCCGTGGAGGGCGACCCCACCCAGGACATCTCCGCGGTGCGTCAAGTGCGCCTGGTGATGAAGGGCGGCACGCTGTACCGACGCTGAGGGCTCCCCGCCCAACGCCGCAACTCCTGAAGTCCGGGAGCGACAATCCAAGAAAACAAGCCTCCACCCATCGCTCACGCCGGGCCCGGACGTGTCCATCCTGGGCCCTGGGGTCCCCATGTCCCGCATCCCCTCGCCGAACGTCACGCCCCCGCGCGTCACGCGCACCGATGGCCCCAGGCC
>NZ_RAWB01000607.1 GCF_003612055.1 Corallococcus llansteffanensis | reverse complement strand
CGGTCCACCCGCTCCCTTTCAAGGGGAGCGGGTGGACCGGGCCTTCAAGGCCCCAGCGCCTTCGCCACCGCGTCGACGACCTCCTGCTCGGTGGGGAACGTCGGACTGTCCTTGCGGATGACGACCCGTCCGTTCACGGCGATCTCGAAGCTGCCCGAAGGGCCCTTCTTCAGCACGGACTCCAGCTCCAGCTCTTCCTTCAGCGCGGCCGCCACACGGGCGGCCCGGGGCGCGTAGCCTCAAGCGCTGCAGTAGGTGATGGTGACCGTCGCGTCGGCCATGGAAGCCTCCGGGTGTTTCGGGTGCACCCTGAAGATGAGCACGCCTGGGTCCCCTGTCTCAATCCAGCCGCCAGCCCGGGGAGCAGCGGTCCTCCCGCAGGCGCGTTTCCCGTCCGCCCGCCCCCCGCTACCTTGCGCCGCCATGACGACCCCGCTCGAAGCCGCCTATGAACCGGACGCCTTCCGCGCCACCGCGCACGCCCTGATGGACCAGCTCGCGGACTACCTGAAGGCCGCGCTCGGCGGGGGCGCGATGCCGGTGCTGCCGTGGGTGCCGCCGGCGGTGAACCAGGAGCGCTTCGCCACGCCCTTCCCGGAGGTGCCATCCCAGGAGCCGTCCGGGCTCTTCGCGGCCCTGATGGCGCGCGTGCTGGAGGGCTCGCACCACCTGCACCACCCGCGCTACGTGGGCCACCAGGTGACGGCGCCCCTGCCGCTGGCGGCGCTGTGCGACGCCGTGTCCTCGCTGCTCAACAACGGCATGGCGGTGTACGAGATGGGCCCCGTCGCCACCGCGATGGAGCACCACGTGCTCGCGTGGATGGCCTCGACGCTGGGCCTGCCCCAGAGCACCCGGGGCGTGCTCACCTCCGGCGGCAGCGCGGGCAACCTCACCGCGCTGCTCGCCGCGCGGCAGGCGAAGGCCGGCTATGACGCGTGGAACGGCGGCGCGCACGCGGGCCCCCCGCTGACGGTGCTCGTCCCCCGCACCGCGCACTACTGCCTGGCCCGCGCGGTGCGCATCATGGGCTGGGGCGAGGGCGGCCTCACCCCGGTGGACGTGGACGCGCACTTCCGGGTCCGGCCGGACGCGCTGGAGGGTGCGCTGGAGGACGCCACCCGGAAGGGGCGCAAGGCCATCGCGGTGGTCGCCAGCGCGGGCTCCACCGCCACCGGCGCCTTCGACCCGCTGGAGCCCGTGGCGGACTTCGCCGACAAGCACGGCCTGTGGTTCCACGTGGACGGCGCGCACGGGGCCGCCGCCAGCCTGAGCCCGAAGTACCGCGCGCTGGTGCGCGGCATCGAACGCGCGGACTCCGTGGTGTGGGACGCGCACAAGGGGCTGCTCATGCCCGCGCTGGTGACGGCGGTGCTCTTCCGGGACGGGGCGCGCTCCTTCGACGCCTTCTCCCAGGAGGCCAGCTACCTCTTCCACGGCGACGACGCGCGCCCCTACAGCGACGTGGGCCTGCGCACGCTGGAGTGCACCAAGGAGATGATGCCCCTCAAGGTGTACGCGTGCCTGTCCGTGCTGGGCACGCGCGTCTTCGAGGAGGCCGTGACGGCGTCCTACGACCAGGCCCGGCGGTTCGCCGCGACGCTGACGGCCGCCCCGGACTTCGAGGTGGCGGTGCCGCCCGACTGCAACATCGTCTGCTTCCGCCACACCCCCGCGCACGTGCCCGAGTCGGAGTGGGATGCCCTCCAGGCCCGGCTGCGCGAGGCGTTGGTCACCCGGGGAAATTTCTACCTGGTGCAGACGCGGCTGCCGCGCGGGGTGTACCTGCGCACCACCCTCATCCACCCCCTCACCCGGGACGCGGACCTGGACGCCCTGCTGGAGGCCCTCCGGGGGGCGGACCAGGGCTGAGTTTTGTGCACAAGGGAGTCGCCGGAGCCCGGGAAATGCGATAGGGGCGGGTCGCCATGCTCGTCTCCCTCGTCATCCCCGTCTACAACGAGATTCCCACCCTGGCGGAAATTCTCCGCCGCTGCATCGCCGTCGACTTTCCGAAAGAGCTCGTCCTCGTGGACGACTGCTCCAAGGACGGCAGCCGCGAGTTCCTGCGCCAGCTCTCCGAACAGGGGCTGGAGGTGCTGGGGGGGACCCCGAAGAACCGCAACGAAGTGCGCGTGCTCTTCCAGGAAAAGAACCAGGGCAAGGGGGCCGCGCTGCGCCGGGGCTTCGCCGAGGCCACCGGGGACATCATCCTCGTGCAGGACGCGGACCTGGAATACGACCCGAAGGACATCCCCCGGGTCATCCAGCCCATCCTGGACGGGGAAGCGGACGTCGTCTTTGGCAGCCGCTTCATCGGCTCGCCGCGCCGGGTGCTCTATTACTGGCATACGGTGTTGAACAACATGCTCACCATGCTCTCCAACATGACGAGCGGCCTCAACGTCACCGACATGGAAACCTGCTACAAGGCATTCCGTGCGGAGGTGTTGCGGTCCGTGCACGTGGAGGAGGACCGCTTCGGCTTCGAGCCCGAAATCACCGCCAAGGTGGCGCGCGGAAACTGGCGCGTGTTCGAGGTGCCCATCAGCTACCACGGGCGCACCTACGAGGAGGGCAAGAAGATTGGATGGAAGGATGGCGTGCGCGCCCTCTACGCCATCGCGAAGTACTCCGTGAAGCGCTGACGCCCGCCTGGCTGCTGTCCTGGGGAGGATGCGGTCCATCCTCCAGGAGGCACGGCGGGGAGTGCGGAGAAGGGAACACAGTGCTCGCTGGGGTTGGTTGTCCAGCGAGCGGAGCCCCGAAGGCGGCTCCGGCTTTTCTTCCTCCGTATTGCGCAGCGTAGTAGTTTCGCCAACGCACTCCGTCTGAAGGGCTGGGAAGTTTCGGGGCCCTTCCGAAAGTTTCCGCCCCCGTATGTTCGACTGGCTCCACACCCTGTTTTCGCGCGACCTCGCCATCGACCTGGGTACGGCGAACACGCTCATCTACATCCGCGGTCAGGGCATCGTGTCCAACGAGCCCTCGGTCGTGGCGGTGCAGCAGGATTCGCGCGGGGGCAAGAAGGTCCTCGCGGTGGGCAAGGAGGCCAAGGAGATGCTCGGCAGGACGCCGGGCAACATCGTGGCCATCCGGCCCATGAAGGACGGCGTCATCGCCGACTTCGAAATCACCGCCGCGATGCTGCGCTACTTCATCCAGAGCGCGCACAACCGCAAGACGCTGGTGAACCCCCGCATCATCATTGGCATCCCGTCCGGCATCACGGAGGTGGAGCGTCGCGCGGTGCGCGAAGCGGCCGCCAACGCCGGCGCCCGGGAGGTCTACCTCATCGAACAGCCGATGGCCGCCGCGATTGGCGCCGGGCTGCCGGTGACGGAGCCCAGCGGCAACATGATTGTCGACATCGGCGGTGGCACGTCCGACGTCGCGGTCATCAGCCTCGCGGGCATCGTCTTCGCCAAGTCGGTGCGCATCGGCGGCGACAAGCTGGACGAGGCGATCATCCAGTACGTGAAGCGCAAGTACAACCTGCTCATCGGAGAGCGCACGGCGGAGCTCATCAAGATGGGCATCGGCACGGCGTACCCGACGGACGAGGTCATGACCATGGAGATCAAGGGTCGCGACCTGGTGGCCGGTGTGCCGCGCACGCTCACGGTGTCCAGCGACGAGGTCCGCGACGCGCTCGCGGAGCCCGTCAACGGCATCGTGGAGGCCGTGAAGCTGACGCTGGAGCGCACGCCGCCGGAGCTGGCCGGTGACATCGCCGACAGGGGCATCGTGCTCGCCGGTGGCGGCGCGCTGCTCAAGAACCTGGACACGCTGCTGCGCGGGGAGACGGGCCTCCCGGTGTTCCTCGCCGAGGATCCGCTCTCCGCGGTCGTGATTGGCGCGGGCAAGGCGCTGGAGTCGCTCGACATCCTCCGCCAGGTCTGCCAGCCGGGCTGAAGCCTTCGGTGGCACCGTGACGGCGCCGGACCCGCTTCAGGGGTCGGCGCCGTTCGCGTTTCCGGAAGACGGTGGGGCCTTGGGCAGCGGCCTGCCGGTGGGAGTCACCACCCGCGCCGCGCAGTTCGGCCGGCGCCCCCCGCGGTCGTTCTCCAGCCGCGCGATGTACTGCACCAGGTCACCCGTCAACTGGAGGGCGA
Source organism: Corallococcus llansteffanensis (assembly GCF_003612055.1). GTDB lineage: Bacteria > Myxococcota > Myxococcia > Myxococcales > Myxococcaceae > Corallococcus > Corallococcus llansteffanensis. The sequence goes on along the minus strand of NZ_RAWB01000607.1, from coordinate 1,712 downwards.
CGCCTGGGGGGACCACGTGCGGCACCTTCGTGTCCATGCACGCGTCGAAGGCGCTCCGCAGCCACGCGTCCGCGGCGCGGGTCGCGAAGCCCTGGAGTGCATCCAATCCCTCAAGCCCGTCGAGCGGCTCGGTGAACACCGGGTAGCCCTCCTTCGACTCGCGGTGCGCGCGGGCCAGGAGCGCGGCGGCGCGCAGGCCCGGTGGGAGGCGGGAGAACGCCGGGGTGACGGTGTCCGTCTGCAGGAACTTCAGCAGCGGTTCGCGGGCGAGCATCAGCGGCAGCGAGGCATTGAAGAGGCGCTTCGCCTGCGCATCGCCCGTGCGCGTGAGCTCCAGGGCGAGCAGCGCGGCGACCTCCGGCTCCAGGCGGGACAGCACCGCTTCGGACTCCTTCGCGGCCCGCTCCATCGCGCGCTGGGGCTGTGTCAGCACGTCGCGCGTGAGGGCGATGACGGCGCGGTCGGTGGGGGACGAAAGCGCCGCCAGCTCCGCGTCCTTCGGCAGTCGCTGGCCGGTGAGCAGGTCCAGGAGCAGCATCCGCTCCGGCTGCCGACTCATGGCGGCGGGGATCCAGTCGCGCAGCACGTAGGGCGTGTGCGCGGGCCCGGCGACATTCGCCACGCGGCCGGCCAGCACGAGGAAGTCCCAGCTCCGGTTGCGGGGGTCCTGCCCGAAGCGGCGCACCAGCGCCGTCGCCGTGTCCCGGCGGTGGGCGCGAAGGTAGATGCGGACGAACAGCTCCAGCGCTTCGACGGTCTCGGGCGGGTGCTTCGCCACGAGCGGATCCGCCAGTCGCGCTGTCTCCATCACCCGCTCCCGGGAAGGGTCCCCCGCCTCCTGCCGCGACGGTCGCGGGTCTTCCAGCTCCTCCAGCCACCGGGCCTCCAGCCGCGCGCGGCCGACCTCGGGGGAGTCCGGGAAGCGCCGGGCCAGCTCCTCGTACGCGGGGACGGCCTGGGCCAGCGGCGTTCCCGGCGTGAGCGCCCGCGTCAGGTAGAGCGCCGCCAGGGGAGAGTCGGGAAACTGTTGCGCGTGTTCGGAGTAGCGGGCGCGCGCCTGCTCTCGCTGGCCGACGAAGCCGAGCAGGTCCTGCGCCAGCGCTTGCGCGTCCAGGTCCTGCTGCCACCGGTTCATCAACAGGTGCGCGAAGCCCACGGTGTCGCGCGAGCGCAGCGTCTCCGGCAGGTGCGACGGGGACTGCGCGTCCGAGAGGAGGAAGCCGCGCGCCGCCAGCTCCCGCGCACGGGTGTTGAGCGGCTCCACCTCCGCGACGGCGGAGGCCACCTGGCCCGCGAGCCGCCAGCGGCCCGCCTCCATGTGGGCGCGCACGGTGGACTCCCAGTCCGCCTTCGCGACGAACAGCACCTCCTCCGGAAAGAGGATGGCCCCACTGCCCGCCAGCGTCCGCCGGCCCGGGCCCGCCGGGTTCGCCGTCGGGGCGAGGTGGCCCTCCAGCATCGCCGCGCCGCGCACGTTGTAGACGAGCCGCTCGCCGTCCGTCGGGAGCACCACGTCCTCGAAGGGTTGCTCCGCGCCGGGCCAGCTTGCCCGGGCATGCGGCGCTTCGTCCTCCAGCTTCAGGGTCCCCTGCTCCTGCGCCCCGGGTGCCACCACCCAGTGCTGCGCGCCGATGCGCACCTCCACCGGGCGCGACAGGCCATTGACCACCGACACGGCGCGCACCTTGCGCGCGTCCAGCAGCGCCCCGCCC
>NZ_RAWB01000606.1 GCF_003612055.1 Corallococcus llansteffanensis | reverse complement strand
GGTCGATGGCCTGCCGGAAGAACAGCTGCGCGTCCGCGTACTGGGCGCCGTTGTGCAGCACCAGCCCGTACACCGGGTCCCCGGCCAGCGACGGCGCCCGCTTGTCGAGCGCGTCCTCCACCCGCCCCACCATGCGCCGGGGCACCGGCAGCCCCGCCGCCAGCCGCGCGTCCAGCGCCAGCGCCAGGTCCAGCTCTCCGGCGAGCACCGCGAAGAGCACCAGCAGCTGCTCCATCCGGGGGGCCTCCGGCGCGTCCATCACCCGTGCCAGGTCCAGCGCCATGCGCGAAAGCGTGCGCACCACGGCATGGAACAGCGCGTCCTCCGTGGCGCGCGCCGGGGCGTCGAAGGGCTCCCCGCCATCCACCGGCGAGGGCAGCGGCACGGGGGTGCCATAGACGAGCCCCGAGGCCCGGAGCGTGCGGCGCAGGAAGGCGCGGCCCCGGGCGCGGCCGGACATGGACCCGGCGCCAGGCAGGGGCGGGGTCAGCTCCGGCAGGGGCGCGCGAGCATGCGCGGCGACCACGTCCGTCAGGAGCGTGGCCAGCCAGGTCCCCCGTCCAAAAACCAGCACCGACACCGGTACACCCCACGAGACGCGCCGCCCGGACCCCTCCGGTGCGCGATGAAACCGGGAATAACCCAGTCGCATCCGGGATGCCACCCGACCCCGGTCGGCGCCGCGCGTCGTCCAACGGAAGGCAGGCCCTGGTGGAAAAAAGGCCGCGCCCGGCCACCGACAGTCGGCGGGCGGGCGCGGAGGATGAAGGCGGGAGGACTACAGGGGGGTGGACTTGCCGGGCTCCAGGGTCAGCACCTTGAAGGTGCCCTTGGCCTTCTTCATGGAGGTGGTGAGCGCCTCCGGGGTGCCGGCGAGGGCGGGGAAGGTGCCGTAGTGCATGGGCACCACGGTCTTCACCTTGAGCAGCTTCGCGGCGAGGGCCGCCTGGGCGGGGTCCATCGTGAAGTGGCCGCCGATGGGGAGCAGGGCCACGGTGGGCTTGAACTGCTCGGCGATGAGGGCCATGGACTGGAAGGCCCCGGTGTCACCCGCGTGGTACAGGGTGGGGCCGTTGGCGATCTCCACGACGAAGCCCATGGGCGCGCCGGCGTACTGGGACGGGGCCTTGGGGTCCGCCTGGTAGCTGCTGGAGTGCACCGCCTCCACGAAGTGGATGGTGGCGTCCTTCACCTGGAAGGTGCCGCCCACGTTGCCGCCCACGTTCTGGGCTTCCGGCAGGCCCAGCAGCGAGACGAGCTCGAAGGAGCCGTACACCTTCGCGTTCGTCTTCTGGGCCAGGGCCTTCGTCTCACCCACGTGGTCGAAGTGGCCGTGGGAGACGAGGATGGCGTCCACCGCCTCCGGCCAGGTCGCGCCCTGGGGGGCCTTGGGGTTGGTGAACCACGGGTCGAACGCCAGCACCGCGCCGCCCGGCGTCTTCACCACGAAGGCGGCGTGGCCCCACCACGTCACCTCCGTCTTGCCGCTGGCCGCCGGGGCGCCTGCGGCCGGCTTGGCAGCCGCCGCCTTGGGGGCCGCCGGAGCCGCCGGGGTGCCCTGCGCGAACGCCGCGCCCGTCACACCCAGCACCGCGCCCACCACCACTGCCTTCAGGTTCGTCCGCATCGTTGTCTGCTCCAGGAGGGAGGAAAGAGACGACATGTCGCCGTGCCGCCAGGGGGGCGCCACACGTCAGGGGCCGCTTAGCACCCTTCAAGGGAGCAGGAAGGGGCTGGTGCGTCCGGCTGCCGACGGGAGGACAGAACCCCAGGGGTGGAAGGGACGCACGCTCGTCCCAGCAATGCGGTCCCCCGGGGACGATGCAGCGCGCTACGCTCGATTCCAGCGTGGACCATCGATTCCAAGTCAGCCTCCGTGGGGTCATCGACCTCCTGTCCCACCACCTGTACAGCTCGCCCGGGGTGTACGTGCGGGAGCTGCTCCAGAACGCCACGGACGCGCTGCGCGCCCGGCGCCAGCTGGACCCGGAGGCCTCCGGTTCGGTGGGGCTGGAGCTGCGGGAGAAGCAGGACGGCGGGCCCACCACCCTGCTCTTCACCGACGAGGGCGTGGGGCTGACGGAAGAGGAGATCCACCGCTTCCTCGCCACCATCGGTGAGTCCTCCAAGCGCGAGCTGCTGGAGGCGCGGCGCAACGACTTCATCGGCCAGTTCGGCATCGGCCTGCTGTCCTGCTTCATGGTGTGCGACGAGCTGCTGGTGGTCACGCGCTCCGCGAAGGGGGACGGGCGCACGCTGGAGTGGCGGGGCCGGCACGACGGCACCTACGACGTGCGCGTCTCCGAACACCCGCTGGACGCCCCCGGCACGCACGTCTACCTGGTGGCCCGCGCGGACATGACGGAGTGGTTCACGCCCGAGCGGGTGCGCCAGCTTGCGCGCCACTACGGAGGCCTGTTGCCCTTCCCCGTGCGGCTCACGGTGGACGGCGTGACGGAGCACCTCAACGCGGACGGTCCGCCCTGGCGCCGCCTGTACGAGACGCCCGGGGACAGGCGGCAGGCGCTGCTCGCGTACGGGCGAGAGGTGTTCGGCACGGACTTCCTGGATGTGATTCCGCTGCGCTCCGAGGCGGGGGACGTGGACGGGGTGGCGTTCGTGCTGCCGGCGTCGCCGCACTTCAACGCCAAGCAGAAGCACCGCGTGTACCTGAAGCACATGCTGCTGTCGGAGAGCGCGGAGAACCTGGTGCCGGAGTGGGCGTTCTTCGTGAAGTGCGTGGTGAACGCGAACGGCCTGAGGCCCACCGCGAGCCGCGAGTCCTTCTACGAAGACACAGTGCTGGCGCAGGCGCGCGAGGCCCTGGGAAGCTCCCTGCGGCGCTACCTGATGGAGCTGGCGCGAGACGAGCCCCGGGCGTTGCAGCGGCTGATTGCTCTGCATGGCTTGTCGGTGAAGGGGCTGGCGCTGGATGACGACGCGTTCTACCGGATGATCATCGACTGGCTGCCCTTCGAGACGTCGCTGGGGATGATGACGCTGGCGGACTACCGGCGCTCGTGGCCGGTGGTGCGCTACACGCCGACGCTGGACGGGTTCCGGCAGGTGGCGAGGGTGGCGGCGGCGCAGGGGCTGTGCGTGCTGAACGCGGCGTACACGCACGACACGGCGCTGCTGGAGAAGCTGCCGCACGTGGTGCCGGACGCGCAGGTGGCGCCGTTCTCGTCGGCGGACCTGCCGCAGAGCTTCGAGGAGCTGACGCTGGACGAGCGCGAGGCCGTCTATCCGCTGCTGCGCCTGGCCGAAGGGGTGCTGGCGCCGTTCCGCTGTGGGGTGGAGGCGAAGAAGTTCTTCCCGGCGGAGGTGCCCACGCTCTACAGCGCGGACGCGGAAGGGGCGTTCCGGCGGGACGCGGAGCGGGCGCGCGAGGAGTCGGACGACCTGTACGCGGGCGTGCTGGACGGTGTGCTGGCGGGCACGGGGGGACACGAGCGGGCGCTGCTCTGCCTCAACCTGCACAACCCGGTGGTGCGGAGGCTCGCGGCGGTGGAGAACCGGGAGCTGCTGAAGCTGTCGGTGGAGATGCTCTACGTGCAGGCGCTGCTCTTGGGGCAGCACCCGCTGAACGCGCAGGAGATGGCGCTCCTGAACCACGGCCTGCTGGGGCTCATCGCGGCCCGGTTGGATGAAGGCAGCGGCGGCGGGAGTGGTTCGTCCGGTTCGGGGTCGCGAGGGATGCACTGATGGAGGACTGGCGCCAGCAGGTGGATGCGTTGCGAGCGCGGGCGGAGGAGCTGCCCGAGGGTGACGCGAAGGTGCGCACGCTGGAGGAGGCGGTGCGGCTGGTGGACGTGCACGGGGACGTGCCGCTGGGGTACGCGCTGCGCGATGCGCTGATTGACGCGGCGACGTTCGGGGGGTTCCCGGACAAGGCGCTGGTGGCGTTCGCGTGGTGCCGGGGGCAGCAGAAGAAGGACCCGCAGCGGTTCGACCCGGAGGACATGCTGTGGAAGCAGAAGTGGGTGGTGGGCCGGCTGGACGAGTTCCCGCACATCAGCCGCAAGCAGATCGCCGACGCGCTGGATGACGTGGACCAGTGCTTCGCGAAGCTGGACGCGGGCCGGCGCGCGGCGCTGAAGCTGCGCTACCAGATGGCGCGGGACATGGGGGACACCGCCCAGGCGGAGCACCTGTGGGAGCAATGGCTGACAGCGCCGAGGGACCACCTGACGGACTGCCGCGTCTGTGAATTGGACGATGAGCTGGACCACCACGTGGACCGGGGCGAGTGGGAGCAGGCGGTCAAGAAGGCCAAACCCATCCTGGACGGGCGCCAGTCCTGCGCGGAGATCCCGCACCTGACGCTGGGCACGCTGCTGTATCCGTTCTTCAAGCTGGAGCGGCTGGAGGAGGCGCGGGCCTGCCACGTGCGCGGCTACGCGATGGTGGCGAAGAACCGCGAGTTCCTCGCCACGGTGGGCGAGCACCTGGAGTTCCTGGCGCTGACGGGCAACCTGTCCCGAGGGCTCACGTTGCTGGAGAAGCACCTGGGCTGGGCGCTGGAGCACTCCAGCCACCGGGACCGGTTCAGCTTCTACGCGGCGTCGTCGTTCCTGCTGGGGCAGGTGACGGCGGAGGGCCGTGACGAAGTGAGCCTGCGGCTGCCCAAGGCCTTCCCGCTGCACGCGGTCGACGGCGGGTATGCGACGCGGGCGCTGCAGGACTGGATGGAGACGCAGGCGCGCGACATCGCGGCAAGGTTCGACGCGCGCAATGGGACCGCGCGGTTCACGGGACTGCTGGCGCGCAATGAAGTGCTGGCAAAGGAAGCGCGGCCGTTCCCGCTGGACTGAGCTGCACTTCGCGGCACGGAGGCGAGGACGCCATGAAAGCATCTTCCAGGCTGTTCCTCGCCACCCTGTGGCTCGTGCTCTTCACGTCTTCCAGTCAGGCGGGGGAAGAAGTCTTGCCGCCGCCAGGCGACTGCACCAAGGACGTCTATCGAGCCCTGAATCAAGCCACGGGTGCTGCCTGCAAGACCGAAGGCATGAGCTGCAATGAAGCCATGAGCTGCCAGGAACTGAATGTCCGCTGGAACAGGTTCGCGAACTGCATCCAGGCCCGCAAGGTGTTGATGGACCGCTGTTTCCGGGGCGGCGACCCTGCACACAAGAGCGTCCTCGCCACCTATACGACAGGGCAGGCCCGCTGCACGGAACTCATCGGCATCCGCTGCCGTCCCACCGAGCAATGCCGCTGAGAAGGCGAGCGAGATCATGACTGTGCGCGAGGAGCAACTCCGACGACAAATCGAGAACGCCTTCGCGGACGTTCCCCGACCGGCTGACGACCGCATCGCCTATGCCCCGGACGCATGGGAGACCCCGGAGCTCCTCAGCGACTTTCGGGGACAACACTGGAAGGACCTTCCGGTGGAGCGAGTCCGCCAGCATGCGGCACATCTGTCATTGCTCAGCCCGGAGGCGCTTCCCTACTACCTCCCGGCCTATCTTCTGGCTGCTCTCACGGACTTTGACGTCCGCGACTTCCTCCTGTCCCAGTTGAGCATTCCAGATGAATCGAACCCGGACCTGCGCAGAGACTTTCAGCGCCGGTTCGACGTGCTCTCCTCCGCCCAGAGGAACGCAATCCAGGCGTTCCTGCGCAGGATGGGAGAAGAAGCATCGGGCCCTGTGACACGCCAGCATTGGACCCGGGCACTGGATGCCTATTGGGATGCGCCCGAAAGCTGAAGTAGCGGCCAGGGTTCAGCGCTTCAGCTTCGAGAACGGATTGTTGAACGGCTCCGGCTTCTTCTGCGCCGGGGCCTGAGTCCCCTGCGCCGGAGGCCGCTGCCCGCCACCCTGCGGCCGCGACGGCCCACCGC
>NZ_RAWB01000605.1 GCF_003612055.1 Corallococcus llansteffanensis | reverse complement strand
CCTCCACCCCACCCGCCCCTGCCGAACCCTCGAACGGTCCGAGCTCCATACCGACCTCCCATCCACTTCTGGCGCCGGAAACGGACACCCGCTTTCGGGTCCCTCCGTCGGCGCAGCCCTTCCCCCTCACAGGTGCCGGGGCCCACGGCCCCGTTCACACCTGCAGCCAAATCACACATTTCCACCAAAACGCCAAGGATTCCCGGCAAGACAGGAAGTACCTGACGTTATCCACGGGTTGACACAAACCTAATGGATGGGTGGGCCGGTGGTTTTCTCGGAGATTGAGAGGAAGGGAAGCTGGCGGGCTCAGTCAGACAGGGCGGCCTGGGCGGCGGCGACGCCGGTGCCGGAGGCGCTGGCGCGGTGGCCTCCGGCGTGGAGGGCGCGCTCGATGGCGCCCACGGTGGCGAGCACGTCCGCGGCGGTGACGCGGTTCATGTGGCCCACGCGGAAGTAGCGCGTCTTCAGGTCCGGGTGGAGGCCGCCGGCGATGGCCACGCCCTGGGCCTTCACGCGGCCGACGAGCGAGGCGTCCACGCCCTCCGGGTAGTACAGGGCGCTGAGGGTGTTGGCGGCCACGGACTCGGACGTCGGCAGCATGCGCAGGCCCAGGGCGCTCCACGCGGCGCGGAAGGCGCGGGCCATGCGGCGGTGGCGCTCGAAGCGGGCCTCCAGCCCTTCGGCGAGAATCTGTCCCAGGCTCACGTCCAGCGCGCGGATGAGGGACGTGGGGGGCGTGGCGAAGTAGGACGGCTTGCCGGCCTCGTAGGCCTCCATCACCGGCAGCCACTCCGCCCAGTCCGGGTACACGCTGGCCACGGGCACCTTGCGCTGGCGCCATGCTTCCAGCGCGCGCGGGCTCACCGTCAGGAGCGCCAGGCCCGGCGGCACGCCCACCGCCTTCTGGCTGGCGGTGAGGTACACGTCCGCGCCCCACGCGTCCTGGTGGAAGGACTCGCCCGCGGTGGCGCACACGCCGTCCACCACCGCGAGGACGCCGTGCCGGCGCGCGGCCTTCACCAGGGACTCCACCGGGGCCAGCACCGCGGTGGAGGTGTCCACGTGGGTGACGGTCATCAGCTTGAAGCTGGCCTTCTGGAGCTCCGCCTCCACCTGGCCTGAGTCCGGCGCCCCGCCCGGGGGCGCGCGCACGTGCGTCACCTTCGCGCCGTGGCGCTCCAGGATGTGGGCCATGCGGTCGCTGAAGTAGCCGGTGTTCACCACCAGCGCGCGGTCGCCCGGCTCGGTGAGGTTGGCCACCGCCAGCTCCATGGCGAGCGTGCCGCTGCCGGCGACGACGAAGGGCTGCGCGCCGGGCGCGAGCGAGATGTCCCGCAGGCGCTTCAGGGCCCGGCCGAAGGTGGCGATGAAGCCCGCGTCCAGGTGCCCGGGCACCGGCGCCGCCAGCGCCTGCAACACGTCCGCGTCCACGTCCACCGGACCGGGAATCATCAACAGGTCTCTCACGGCGCCACACCCTCCTGGGGCCCCCCTCCGGGCAGCGGAAGGGCGGTCCCCCACTGTGGCCAGCGCGGCCCCGGCTTGTCCACGGCCGCGAACCTCCCGAGGGCGCATCCGTCCAGCGGGCACCGTGAAAAGGAAGACGCCGGAGCCCCCCGTGTGACTGGGAGACTCCGGCGTCAGGAACCGCGGAAACGGTCGAAGCGGCTGACTAGCGGTACTGCGCCGTCAGGGTGTCCGCGCGCGTGACCTGACCCGCGCTGAACTGGTTCATGCAGCTGTCGTCCGTGTAGTCCATGAAGTTCAGGATGGGGTCCACGCCGCCGCCGGAGCAGGTGTCGCGGCCCGACGGGCAACCGAACGCGGCGGAGGCCTCCGGAGGCGTGTCGCTGACGGAGTCGCCCGGGTTGGCGCAGCCACCCTGGAACGTGTGGTACAGGCCCACCCAGTGACCGACCTCGTGCGTCGCCGTGTCACCCTCGTTGTAGGGGACCGCGGTGCCGCCGGGGACGCTGCTGTACAGCATGACCACGCCGTCCATCTTCGGCTGGCTGGTGTAGCTGGAGGGGAACGTCGCCCAGCCCAGCAGGCCACCCTTGAGGTTCGCCGTGTAGATGTTCAGCGTCTCGGGGCCGCCCTTGCGCAGCGCGGCCTTCATCTTCTTCTCCGCCGCGGAACCGCTGCCCAGCGCGAACCAGGTGGTGTTCGTCGTGCGGTCCGTGCCCGCCAGCGTGAACTTGAACGGGGTGTTGGAGTACGCCGCGTTCAGCACGTTCATCTGCGCGGTGATCTGCGAGTCCGGGATGTCGCCGTTCGCGATGCCCGTGCCCTTGTTGATGACGTGGAAGTACACGGGCACGTTCACCGAACCCACCGCGCGCTTCGCCATCACGCGGCCCGCGATGGCCGCTTCAATCTCTGCCTTCTCATCGGCCGACGGCTCGATGGTGGCACAGCCGCGGTGCGGCAGGGCCTCCTGGGTCGTCGCCGTCTCCTCCGCCGGGGCCTGCTCTTCGGGCGCCGGAGCGCTGCTGCTGCAGCCCGCCAGGGACATCAGCGTGCCAAGGACCACCGCGACACGACCACCGCGCTGCGCGACGTTACGAAGCATTTTCCCAACTCCTCGGAAAAGGGGGGAGACGGAAATACACCCGTGAAACAGCTCAAGTCAACCCAGGCTGAAAAATTGAAATAACAGTAAATCCCGATGAGCACAAACGGAGTGTCTGGGGACGGGTGACAGGGCGTATGTGTTTCACGCCGGAAACGGACGACGCCGGGGCCCCCCGTGAATGGGAGACCTCCGGCGTCTGGGAACGGCCACTGCGATGGAAGCGACTGACTAGCGGTACGTCAGCGTCAGGCTGTCCGCGCGGGTCGACTGGCCGGCGGTGAACGTGTTCATGCAGCTGTCGTCGGAGTAGTCCATGAAGTTGTAGATGGGGTCCACGCCGCCGCCGGAGCAGGTGTCACGGCCAGCGGGGCAGCCGTACGCGGGCGAGGCCTCCGGAGGCGTGTCGCTGACGGAGTCGCCCGGGCTGGCACAGCCGCCCTGGAACGTGTGGTACAGGCCCACCCAGTGACCGACCTCGTGCGTGGCCGTGTCACCCAGGTTGTACGGGGACGCGGTGCCGCCGGGGACGCTGCTGTACAGCATGACCACGCCGTCCATCTTGGGGTTGCTGGCGTAGCTGGAGGGGAACGTCGCCCAGCCCAGCAGGCCGCCGCTGAGGTTCGCCGTGTAGATGTTCAGCGACTCCTTGCCACCCTTGCGCAGGGCGTTCTTCATGTTCTTCTCGTTGGTGCTGCCCTGCGCCAGCGCGAACCAGGAGGCGTTGGTCGTGCGGTCCGTGCCCGCCAGCGTGAACTTGAACGGCGTGTTCGCGTAGGCCGCGTTCAGCACGTTCATCTGGCTGGTGATCTGCGAGGCCGGCACGTCGCCGTTCGCGATGCCCGTGCCCTTGTTGATGACGTGGAAGTACACGGGCACGTTCACCGAGCCCACCGCGCGCAGCTCCTGCACGCGGCCCGCGAGCGCCGCTTCAATCTCCAGCTTCTCATCGGTGGACGGCTCGATGGTGGCACAGCCGCGGTGCGGGAGCGCCTCCTGCGTCGTCGCCGTCTCCGCCGGGGCCTGCTCTTCGGGCGCCGGAGCGCTGCTGTTGCAGCCCGCCAGGGACATCAGCGTGCCAAGGACCACCGCGACACGACCACCGCGCTGCGCGACGTTACGAAGCATTTTCCCAGCTCCTCGGAAAAGTGGGGAGCCGGAGATAAGCCTTGCATGACTTGAAAGTCAATGGACCGGGAAGCACCGAAATAATCGGAAAACCGTATGGGCTCCCAGGGTGTTCCCCGGAGTGAAACAGAAGCTGTCTGCTCTACCCACGGGTCAGTTCGTACCGCCTGATTTCAGGGCGGAGCGGAGGGGCTCGCGGAGGACGCGGGCGGTGCGCTCACGGGCGCGGCGGGGGTTTCGTCGGAGGGCGTCAGCGGCGCGGGCAGTGTCTGGGGTTTGCCCACCTGGTCCAATGATTCGTGATTGCTGACGGAGAAGCGCACCAGCGCGCGGAGGATGCGATTGCGCTTCACGTTGCCCAGCACCTCGCGCAGGTCGTCGTAGACGGTGGGGTCGGAGACGAGGGCGCCCAGCGTGCCGTCGCCCTTGGCCACGGTGGCGGTGATCTGCTTGATGTCCGCCGCCGCGCTGCCCAGGTCCGCGAACATGCCCTTCGCGTCGCCATAGACGAGCTGGTGCACGGCGCCGTTGGGGCTCTTCTTCGCGTCCTCGATGAGGCCCGCGAGCTGGCCGGCGGCCTCGCCCAGCTCGCGCAGGGCCACCGCGCCGTCCTGGCCGTAGATGAGCGCGTGCGCGGTGCCGTCGCCGCGGCGCACCTCGCCGAGGATGGCCTCCACGTGACCCAGCGCGCCGTCCATGCGCTTGGCGGCGCCCGCCGCGTTGGCGAGCAGGGTGTTCACCTCCTGGCCCGTGCGCTTGTCGTAGATGAGCGCGTGCAGCGCGCCGTCGCCCTTCTCCACCTCTTCCATGATGGAGCGCAGCGAGGCGACGCTCTTGGCCAGGTCTCGCGACAGCTCCGGGTTCGCGTAGACCTTGATGGCGTCCTTGAGGGACTCGCTGATGGCGACGGAGTTCTCCATCACCTGGCTGGCGCTGCTCATCAGCTTGGACAGGTCCCCGCCGCTGCTGGACTTGACGGTACCGCCGGGGGGCACGGCCGGCTGGTCCGCGCTGCCCAGGGAGATGTCCACCGCCTTGTCGCCCAGGACGCCCATGCTGGTGAGCTTCGCGACGGAGTCCGCGCGGACGCGGTCCGCGTAGGCGCTGGCGACCTGGAACTGCACCTCCAGGCGGCTGTCCTTCAGGTCCGGGGAGAAGGTCACGCCGTTGACGCGGCCCACCTTGAGGCCGCCAATCCACACGGGGGATTGGTCGCTCAGGCCGTCCACGCTGTTGAAGTAGGCGCGGAAGACGACCTGACGCTGGAAGAGGTTGGACTCGCGGCCGATGAAGAAGACGACGACGCCGGCCACGGCGAGGCCGACGGCGACGAAGACGCCCGCGCGCACGGCGAGGCGCTTCTCCTTGGAGGTGGACGTGAAGAGACTCATGGTGTTCCTCGGGGGTTCAGCTCCAGGCGGCGCGCGTCCAGGAAGGCCCGCACCTCCGGCACCGTGGAGCGGCGCATCTCTTCGGGGGTGCCCACCTGGACGATTTTGCGATTGGCCAGCATGGCCATCCGGTCCGCGAGCACGAAGGCGCTCACCATGTCGTGCGTGACGACGATGGAGGTGGCGCCCAGCCGCTGTTTCATGGAATCAATCAACTCGTTGATGGTCTGCGTGGTGACGGGGTCCAGGCCCGTCGTCGGCTCATCCCAGAGGATGACCTCCGCGTCGGTGGCGATGGCGCGCGCCAGGCCCACGCGCTTGCGCATGCCGCCGGACAGGTCCGACGGCATCAGCTTCTCCGTGTTGGGCAGGTCCACCAGCTCCAGCTTCTCCGCCACGCGCTTGCGCACCTCCGCGCGCGACAGCTCCGGGAAGTGTTCGCGCAAGGGATAGGCCACGTTCTCCCCGACGCTGAGCGAGTCGAAGAGGGCCGCGCCCTGGAACACCATGGCCACGTGCTTGCGGACCTCCAGGAACTGCTCCTCGGAGAAGCGGGAGACGTCGTAGCCCTCGAAGAGGACGCGGCCGCCATCCGGGTGCATCAGGCCGATGAGGCACTTGAGCAGCACGCTCTTGCCCACGCCGGAGCCGCCCAGCACGACCAGGGTCTCTCCGGCGCGCACATCCAGGTCCACGCCGTCGTAGATGCGCTTGGAGCCGAACTGTTTGACGAGCCCGTCGAAGCGGATGAGCTCCTCGCCCGGGGTGGGCTTGCGGAACTCGAACGGGG
>NZ_RAWB01000604.1 GCF_003612055.1 Corallococcus llansteffanensis | reverse complement strand
CTTCTCCCCTCCTCCCGCCCTGGACGGAGGCCACGCCGTGCGGATCGCGAACGCCATCCGCGAGGGCGTCCTCACCGAGGTGCGCAAGGCCGTGGTCGGGCAGGACGAAGCGCTGGAGCTGATGCTCTGCGGGCTCGTCGCCGGAGGCCACATCCTGCTGGAGGGCGTGCCCGGCGTGGCCAAGACGTTGATGGCCAAGGCGCTGTCGCGCAGCGTGGGCGCGGACTTCAAGCGCATCCAGTTCACGCCGGACCTGATGCCCGCGGACATCCTGGGCACCAGCGTCTTCGACCTGAAGTCGCAGACCTTCGTGCTGGCGCGAGGCCCCATCTTCACGGACCTGCTGCTGGCGGATGAGATCAACCGCGCCCCGGCCAAGACGCAGTCCGCGCTGCTGGAGGCGATGCAGGAGCGCGCCGTGTCGCTGGAGGGCCGCAACCTGCAGCTCTCCCCGATGTTCACCGTGTTCGCGACGCAGAACCCGGTGGAGTCGGAGGGCACGTACCCGCTGCCCGAGGCGCAGCTCGACCGCTTCCTCCTGAAGATCGACGTGGGCTACCCCGCGCCGGAGGAGGAGGACGCCATCCTCGCGTCGGTGCACCGGGGCTTCGACGCGGGCGACCTCGCGAAGGCGGGCGTGAACGCGGCGGTGACGAAGGACGGCCTGCTCGCGGCACGCGCGGCGCTCAACGAGGTGAACGTGGAGCTGCCCGTCCTGGGCTACATCCGCAAGCTGGTGTCCGCGACGCGCGCCTCGCCCAACATCCGCCTGGGCGCGGGGCCGCGCGCGGGCGTGCACCTGCTGCTCGCGTCCAAGGCGCTGGCGGCGCTCCGGGGCCGCGACTTCGTCACGCCGGACGACGTGCGCTTCCTCGCGGGCCCGGTGCTGCGCCACCGGCTGCTGCTGTCGCCGGACGCGGAGCTGGATGGGGCCACGCCCACGGACGTGCTGCGCGAGGTGGTCCAGGGCGTCGAGGTCCCCCGGTGATTCCCTCCGAGCGCCTGTGGGGGCTGTTCGCCCTGCTCGCGCTGCCCATGGCGGTGGCGGGCTTCTTCCCCGGCCTGGGCGGCGCGGTGCTGGCGCTCGACGCGCTGGCGCTGGCGCTGGCCGTGTTCGACTTCCTCCAGGCCCGCCGCGTCCGGCTGGAGGTGCACCGCACGCTGCCGGAGCGCCTCAACGTCGGCGTGGCCAACCGGGTGGAGGTGCACCTGGTCCACCGCGGCCGGGGCACCGTGCGCGTCCGCGTGAAGGACGACGCGCCCCCGTCCTTCACGACGGAGCCCGGCGAGGCCGAGCTGCGGCTCACGCCGGACAGCCAGACGCAGTGGGTGTACCGGGCCACGCCGGTGAAGCGCGGCAAGTTCGGCTTTGGAGACGTGCACGTGCGGGTGACGGGCCCGCTGGGACTCGTCTCTCACGAGCGAGCCATCCCCGCCGCGAAGTCGGTGTCGGTGTACCCGGACCTTCGCGGAGCACGGCGGCTGTTGCTGTCCGGCGCGGCGCTGGACCTGGTGAACCTGGGGCTCCGGCAGCTGCGCCGCGACGGCCGGGGCAGCGAGTTCGCGCGCCTGCGCGACTACGCCCAGGGCGACAGCGTGCGCGACGTGGACTGGAAGGCCACCGCGCGACGGGGCCGGCCGGTGACGCGGGTGCTGGAGTCGGAGCGCTCGCAGGCGCTGCTCATCTGCGTGGACGCGGGCCGCTCCATGGCGGCGCAGGTGGACGGGCTCACCAAGCTGGACCACGCGGTGAACGCGGCGCTCTTCCTCGCCTTCGTCGCCATCCGCAACGGGGACCGGGTGGGGCTGGCGCTCTTCGCGGACGGAGTGAAGGCGTACCTGCCGCCCGCCGCGGGCCGGGGCCAGTACCGCAAGCTGGTGGACACGCTGTACTCCGCGACGCCCAGCCTCACGTACGTGGACTACCTGGCGCTCTTCAAGGAACTCAACGTGCGCCTCAACCGGCGCAGCCTGCTGTGCGTCTTCACCGACTTCCTCGACGAGGAGCAGGCCAACACCCTGGTGGCGCCGCTGCACCGGCTGGCGCGCCGCCACGTCCCGCTGTGCCTGTCGGTGAAGGACACCGCGCTGCAGAAGCTGCTGCGCACGCCGCCCTCCGGTCCCGAGGAGGCCTTCCAACACGCGGTGGCCTCGGAGCTGCTCACGGACCGCGAGGTGCTCAAGGCCCGCGTCAGCCGGGGAGGTGTGCAGATGCTCGACGTCGCGCCGGACGAGCTGAGCCTCGCAGCGGTGAACCGCTACCTCGACATCAAGGCGCGCGGCGTGCTGTAGCGGAGCGCCATGGACTTCGCGTTCCAGGCCGGAGACCTCACGGCGGAGCACGTCCCCGACTCCGAGGCGGAGCGTGTGCAGCCGCTGCTCGAGCGCTGCGAGGACTTCCACCAGCTCTCCTACGGGCGCCCGGCCCTACCGGATCAGGCCCGGCGGATTCCCACCGGGCGGCCCCCGGACCTCGCGCCCGGCCAGGGCCACCTGCTAGCGCTGAGGACGGCGGCGGGCGAAGTCGTGGGGCTGCTCGAAGCGCTGCGCGACTTCCCGGCCCCGGGCGAGTGGTACCTCGGCATCCTGCTCCTGGCCCCGGAGGTGCGCGGCCAGGGCCGGGGCGAGGCCGTGGTGCACGCCTACGAGGCCCACGTGCGCGCGGCGGGAGGCAGGCTGCTGCGGCTCGCGGTGCTGGAAGAGAACGAAGCCGCCCACCGCTTCTGGACGCGGATGGGCTTCCAGCCCGAAAAGTGGGTGGGGCCGCTGGAGCAGGGCCTGAAGCTCAACCGGCTGCTGCGGATGACGAAGCAGCTCGGCTGAGAGCCAGCGTCAGGCTTCAGGCCCTTCGCGCAGCCAGCCCACGAAGCGCGTGTCGGGCACGGCGCCACGCACCCGGTGCAGCCCGCGCTTGAACAGCGCGTAGACGCGGAAGAAGCGCTCCAGGCCCGCGCGTTCGGAGGCCGTCATCGGGTGCGCGCCACACACCACCTTCGGGTCGCCCCGCCCCGCGTCGATGAAGCCCAGCACCGCCACCACGGGCACGCGCACGCGCTGCCCCTGGGACAGACGGGGCCCCAGCACCACGGCGTCCAACGGGTCCCCATCATCGGAGAGCAGGCCCGGGATGGAGCCGTAGTTGTACGGGCACGGCAGCGGCGACACGAAGTCCACCGTCCCATCCGCGCGCCGCTTCACCAGGGAGAAGCGCGGACACTCGATGAGCACCTCCGGCTCGCGCGGCAGCGGCGGCACGGACAGGTCCGGCGCCTGGAGCGTGCGTCCCGCGCTCATCCCGCCGCCTCGGCCGTCCCGCTGTTGCGCGCCCCGCTGCGCCGGCCGCGCATCCAGTCCGACAGCAGGTACGCGTAGACGCCCGCGCCCACGGTGACCGCGAAGGAGATCTTGAAGCCCACCGACAGCTTCGGCGGGTGGATCTGCGACACGGTGCCCTCGATGAAGCCCGCCAGCACGAACAGCACCAGCGTGCCGAACAGCAGCTTCACCGCCGTCACCGCCTCCTTGCGCAGGGCCTGCCCGCGCGACAGGCCGCCCGGCGCCACCATGCCGCGCGCGATGACGAGCCCCGCCGCGCCCGCGATGCAGATGGCGGACAGCTCCGGGATGCCGTGCGGGAGGATCCACGCCCAGAACCACCCGGCCATCCCCTTGGCCACGTACACCTGCGCGAGCGCCCCCAGGAACAGGCCGTTGACGAACAGCATCACCGCCGTGCCCAGGCCCAGGGTGATGCCCAGCGCGAACGCCAGGAAGGCCACCTGGATGTTGTGGGTGAAGAGGAACGTCGTGAACTGGGCCTGGTCCTCCACGGACATCCCCTTGCCCGCGGCCTCTTCGGCGGCGCGCTTCACGGGGTCCATGTTCATGTGCTGCTCGGGCACCAGGTAGTGCGCCGCGTCCGGATCCACCACCATGCCCACGTAGCCGAAGCCCGCGCCCGCCAGCATCAGCAGCACGGAGGCCAGGTACATGCGCCACTCGCGGTGCATCAGCGCGGGGAAGCCGCGCGCCACGAACGCCCACACGTCCGCGAGCCTGGGCCGGGTGCCGGGATAGGTCAGCGCGTACGCGCGGCCCACGAGGTCGTTGAGGTACGCGCTCACGTCCGCGGAGCCGCTGCGCGCGCGCACCCACAGCAGGTCGCTGGAGACGGCGCGGTACAGCTTCCCCAGCGAACGGGCCTCGTCCAGGCTCAGCTTGCGCAGCCCCCCGCTCTCCGACTTGTCCAGCAGCGACTCCAGTTGCTGCCAGCGCGGGCGCCGCGTCTCGATGAACTCCGCCATCTCCATGGCGGCCACTCTAGCCGAGCCCGGAAACGACGAGGCGCCGGTCGCCCTCCCCTTGTGGAGGGAGGACCCGGCGCCCCGAACCGCGAAGGCGACGCGCGGGGCTTGGAGCCCGGCGCGCCCTCACGCGCTACTTGATGAGCTTCTCGAGCGGCTTCGCCTCGGTGGAGGCCTGGTTCTGGGTCCACTCGACGACGGGCGTCTGCCACGCCATGCCCGTCTCGGCCGGGTCGGCGTCCAGCTTCTCGAAGCCGAAGCCGTCACCGCCGAAGTACAGGTACTCGACGGTGGCCACCGTGTACTCCTTCTTCGGGTCCAGGGGCTTGCCCTTGGCGTCCTTGAACTTGCCCTTGCCCGCCGGGGTCAAGCCGGCCACGAGCGCGGTGGGGTTCTCCAGCTGCTTCGCCAGGTCCTCGCCCTTGAGCTTCACGGTGAGCAGCGAGTTCTCGAACGGCATCACCGAGTACACGCTGCCCAGCGTCACGTCGCCCGCCGGCAGGCCGCCGCGCAGGCCGCCCTTGTTGAGGATGGCCACGTCGGTGTTGAGCTGCTCGCGCACCGCGCCCGCCACCCACTTCGCCATCAGCGGCGAGTCCTGGGGGATGCCCGCCTTCGTGAAGCCGATCTTCCGGCCCAGGGCCTGCTCCACCTTCGTCTGCCACTCGGCGATGCGCTTCGCCGTCTCCGGGTCCGGCGTGCCGCCCGTGACGTCGACGACCTTCGTGTCCACGGCCGTCAGCTTCTGGCCCGCGGGCTTCGCCGGGTCGAACTTCAGCTGCGCGCGCAGGTACGAATCAAAGCCGCGGCCCAGCGACACGTACGTGGTCTCGCCGTCCTTCTTGGGACCGCTGACTTCCGCGCAGCGGCCACCGGCCACGAGCGTCACCTTCCACTCGGGGTGCTTGGCCACGACGGGCTGCAGGTCCGTGGGGCACTGGTCCGCCACCACGACGATGACGTCCGCGCCCGCCTTGCGCGCCTCGGGCACCGCGGTGTTCAGCGCGTCCTCGGAGGGCGTGACCTCCAGCCCTTCCGCGCGGCCGGACATCGCCGTGCGCACCGTCTTCTGCGACGTGAGACCCACCACGCCGACCTTCAGGCCGCGCCGGTCGAAGACCTGGAACGCGGGCATGGCCAGGTCCTTCGCCAGCGACGCGTCCGTCACCTTCAGGTTCGCCGCCAGGAAGGGGAAGCCCCCCGCCGCGCGGTTCTTCAGGAAGGAGTCCTTGGCGTACGACAGCTCGTGGTTGCCCAGCGCGGAGGCCGCATAGCCCATGTGCCCCATCACCTCGGCCGTCGGAGCGCCCAGGAAGAACGAGGAGAGGGCCGGGCCCGTCCACAGGTCGCCCGTGGTCAGGGCGAGCGTGCCGGCATCCGCACAGGTCGCCTGGCCGTCCTTCAGCGGACCGGCACAGTGCTTTTCATCATTCACCCAGCGGCCCATCAGCTCCGCGGCACCGCCCTTGCCCTCGACAGGCAGGAGCTGGCCACGGGTGCTGCCGGTGACGAGCACCGTCACCTCGGAGGGCACCGCGGGCTTCGCGGGGGCCGCCTCCGCAGGAGGCGGCCCCCGCGAAGCC
>NZ_RAWB01000603.1 GCF_003612055.1 Corallococcus llansteffanensis | reverse complement strand
CGTCCGTACAGGCCAGGCAGGTGGCGAGAAGACAGGCGGGCAGGAGGGAGGCTCGGCTCATGCCCCCGGTGTAGTGCATCGCGCCCGAGGCCCGGTACGGGCGGATAGGGGAATCGGCCCCTGAAACGACAGAAGGCCCGGAATCAGTGGGTTTCCCCAATGATTCCGGGCCTTTGTCTCTGCGCGCGATGCAGGATTCGAACCTGCGGCCTTTGGCTCCGGAGGCCAACGCTCTATCCAGCTGAGCTAATCGCGCAGGACTGACTTCCGGTGTGGGAGGAGTAACCGAAGTCCCAGAGCGACGCAAGCACGCAATCCACGGTCGCCGGGGGACCGTTGCATGGCCGTCAGGCCTCCGTCTGCACGGGCTGCGCCGGCAGGTGGAAGCGCACCTCGCGCACCCGGCGAGGCGACGCCTCCATCACCTCCAGCACCGTCCCATCCGGCATGGGCAGCTTCGCCCCCGGCTCCGGAATCGCGCCGCCCGCCAGCGCGATGCACAGGCCCGCGACGGTGGAGTAGTCCTCGCTCTCCTCCAGCTCCAGCCCCAGCTCGCGGTTCACCTCCCGCAGGCTCGCCTCGCCCTGCACCACGGCCAGGGTGGGGCTCTCGCGCCGCACGCGCTCCTCGGGAATCTCCGACTCGCTGAGGATCTCCCCCACGAGCTCCTCCACCAGGTCCTCCACCGTCACCAGCCCCACCACGCCGCCGTGCTCGTCCACCACCACCGCGAGCTGCATCCGCCGGCGCTGCATCTCCTTCATCGCCGCGATGGCGCGCATGGACTCCACCAGGAACAGCGGCGGTCGCAGCACGTCCTCCAGCACGATGAGGTGCCCCTCCCAGGCCACCCCCAACAGGTCCTTGGCCACGATGTAGCCGACCACGTTGTCCAGCGTGCCCTCGTACACTGGCATCCGCGAGTGCCCGTGCTCCAGCAGCACCTGGCGGATCTCCTCGGAGGTCGCGTGCCGCCGGAGCGCGACCATGTGCTCGCGCGTCACCATCACCTCGCCCAGCGTCAGGTCCCCCAGCTCGAAGGCCCGCGACGCAATCTCTCCCGCGCGCGGATCCAGCGTGCCCTGCTTCGACGCCTCCTCCACCAGCTGCTGCAGCTCGTCTGGCGACAGCCGCGACTCGGTGAAGTTCGTCCTGTCCCCGAAGAGCTTCAGCACCACGTTGGAGCTGGCCGTGAGGAACCACACCAGCGGACGCATCACCCACGCCACGGCCTTGAGCGGCCGGCCCAGCGTGAGCGCGTACTGCTCCGAATAGCGCAGCGCCAGCGACTTGGGCACCAGCTCCCCCAGCACCAGCGACAGGTACGAGACGAGCGCCACCACCAGCCCGAGCGACACCTGGTCCGCCGTCACCGCCGGCACGCCCATGCCCTCCAGCACGCCGCCCAGCCGCTGCGCGATGCTCGCGCCGCCGAAGGCCGCCGCCGTGGCGCCAATCACCGTGATGCCAATCTGCACCGTGGCCAGCAGCCGCTCCGGATCATCCCGCAGCGCCGACACCGCGTGGGCGGACTTGCTGCCCTGCTCCAGGAGCTCCTTCAGCCGCGTCTTGCGCACCGACAGCAGGCCCAGCTCGGCGCCCGCGAAGACGCCGTTGGCCAGGACCAGCAGCAGGATGATGATGAGCTCCGTGACGATGGCGGACCTCCTGGCTGGATCCGCCCGGGCCCGCGGCGGATGACGCCCCCTGTCCTACACCCCCAGGGACTGTAGGAGGAGCGACAATTGGTCGCGGCTCGCTCCCTTGGGCAGGTAGTAGTGGGGACCCGACAGGAGCGCGCTGCCCACGTCCTGGGCCGCCGCCGACGTGAGGAAGACGATGCGCGGGTTCGTCGACACCCGCGGCAGCTTCTCCACCACCTCCAGGCCGCTCATTCCCGGCATGTTCAAGTCCAGCAACATGACCCCGAAGCGCTCCCCTCGCTTGAGCGAGTCCAGCGCCTCCTGGCCATCCGCCGCTTCGGTGGTCTCATAGCCGAGGTCCTCCAGGCTCACCCGGAGGAACTCCCGCCAGTCCGCGTCGTCATCCACGACCAGGACCTTCCGAGCCTCGTCACTCACCGCGAGTCGCCCCAAGCATCCTCCTGACCTGAGGACAACCTTCCGGGGCCCCACCGGCATTCGCGACACTTCCGTCCTATCTCCCCCTCCAGCAGGCAGCCAGCCATGCGCTAGAAGAGCGCCATGCCCAGCTGGCCCACCAAGTACTGCAGCGCGGGCCTCACGTTGTGGACCGCCGTGCGCGGCTTCGCGGGCTCCGCCGCCTGACACCACGCCG
Source organism: Corallococcus llansteffanensis (assembly GCF_003612055.1). GTDB lineage: Bacteria > Myxococcota > Myxococcia > Myxococcales > Myxococcaceae > Corallococcus > Corallococcus llansteffanensis. The sequence continues at coordinate 3,596 of NZ_RAWB01000603.1, read as the reverse complement.
GCTCGCCCACCAGCCGACCGGCCAGGTGGCTGAAGACGCGGAAGCGCCCCAGGTCCGTGCTGCTGCCGGAGTTGTAGACGCGCAGCGCGCGCTCACCGGGCTGACCCAGGTCCAGCTCGTGTGGGATGTGCCGGTGGCCGTGCAGCACCAGGTCGCACTTGCCGCCCACGCGCTCCAGCAACGTCTTGCCCAGCGCCAGCTCCGACGCGTGCGGCAGGCCCACCTTCGTCGCGATCCACTCCGGGAAGCTCTCCAGCGGCAGGGGCAGGACGTGGTGGTGCAGCAGCACCGCGACGACCACGTCGGGCGGCGCGGCGGACAGGGCCTGCTCCACCTGCACCACGACGTCGGCCGTCAACTCGCCATGGCTGGAGAAGTAGTTCCGGTTGTGCTCACCGGTGGAGTCCACGCAGACCATGTAGAGGCCTGTCTTCTCCACCGTGTGGACCTTGCGACCCTCCATGAACCGGCTGCCCACGTCCTCGCCAGGACGGTCGTGGTTGCCGGGGATGAAGGTGAGGCGCCCGGTCTCCATCCAGGGCGCGAAGTGTTCGCGGAAGCGCTGGAACTCGGCGTTGGCGCCGCGGTGCGTGAGGTCTCCCGTCACCACCACGTGATCAACGTCCTGGGCCACCAGGGCCTTCACCAGTGAGGACGCCGCGGCGTCGCTCTCGCGGCTCATGTCCAGATGGAGATCCGAAAGATGGGCCAGCTTCAGGAAGGGCATGCTCAAGGAAATAGGCATCGCGTGAAGGGGCGGCGAGGGTCCGCGCACGTTCGTGCGCGAAAAGTTGGGCTTCAAGCGTTCAACCTGCCTCGTTGCCGGTGATCCATGCCTCCGAGGGCGACGTCCGGGCCCGCAGCGGCACCAGCCGCGTTCCTGACACCACGCGCAACCGCGTGCCGCGCCAGTCCACCGTGCGACGGAACGCGCCGTGCCACCACGCGGCGAACAGCAGCGCGTCCTTCACCAGCACCGCCGCCGCGGCCCACGCGCCCACCGGCTGGGGCCGCAGCGCGCGGAACACCGCCACGTCCACGCAGACCTTGCCCAGCGCCACCACCAGCGCCGCGAAGCCCGTGAGGGCCGACGGGTGGAGGAGGACCCCCAGCACCGCGAGCGGCACCGGGTTGAGCAGCGCCTGCGCGAGGTACGTCGAGGGCGAGACGGCTGTGCGGTGGATGACGCTCCAGCGCAGGTAGCGCTGGAAGAAGGCGTCCACGCTCTTGCGCAGGGACACGTTGAAGACGGGCGAGCGCGCAAGGCACACGCGCTTGCCCAGCTTGCGCGTCACCCACTGGCCGATGACGTAGTCCTCCGCGAGCACGTCCTTCACGGAGAAGAAGCCGCCCAGCGACTCCACGTCCTCACGCCGCAGCGCCATGGACTTGCCCACCACGATGTCGCGGTCCGCCAGGTGCTTCGCGGCGATCATCCCCGCCGCCGCGCTGGAGGACAGGTGCAGGTTGTCCAGGAGCGAACCGAACGTCGTCTCCCCCAGCCCCGCCACCGGGTGCGTCACGCAGCCCACCGTGGGGTCCTCGAACGCGGCGGCGATCTCCTCCAGGTAGCCTTCGCCCACGCGGGTGTTGCTGTCACTCACCACCCACAAGTCGTACCGGGCCTCGGACGACAGGGTCACGAGCTGGTTCACCTTCGGATTGAGGCCGGGCTCGCCCACCTGGAGCACCGCGCGCATGACGTGGGGCCACTTCGCCTGGGCCGCCTTCGCCACCGCCCAGGCCGGGTCGCTTGCGTCCTTCACGCCCAGGAGGACTTCGTAGTGGGGGTAGCCCAGGTGCGCGAACTGCTCCAGGTTCGCCTCCAGGTCGTCGTCCACGCCGCACAGCGGCTTGAGGATGGACAGGCCCGGGGACTGGGTGGGGACCGCCGGAGGCTCGCGGCGGTGGCGGCGCACGAACAGCGCCTGGAGGACCAGGGCCAGGAGGCCCACGAGGGACGCGGCCAGGAGGAGGCTGGAGGCGATGAGCATGTCGCCACCCTACGGAAGGCCCATGGCGGGACCGGGGCGGCGACACGGCGGGCCGGCCAACTCGCCGTGACAGCGCCGTGAAGCGACAGCGTCTCCTCACGCGGCGCGCCTACTCGGTGAGGTCGCGGCTCTTCGGGTGGCGCACGTCCTTGCCGCGCACCATGTAGATGACCATCTCCGCCACGTTGAGCGCGTGGTCGCCCACGCGCTCCAGGTGCTTCGCGATGAACATCAACGCCGTGGCGCGGCGGATGTTGCGCGAGTCCTCCATCATGTAGGCCAGGAGCTCGTTGAAGATCTTCAGGAAGAGGGCATCCAGGAGATCATCCCCCTTGAGCACCTCCTCCGCCTTCGCCGCGTCACCGGACACGAACGCGTCCAGGGCCTTCTTCACCTGCTGCTGCGCCAGGTCCGCCAGCTTCGGCGTGTCCACGTAGGGCGCCAGCGGCGGCACCTGGTTCAGGTCCATGGAGCGCTCGGCGATGTTCACGGCGAGGTCGCCAATGCGCTCCAGGTCGGTGACGATCTTGAGCGCCGTGGTGATGAGGCGCAGGTCGCTGGCGGCCGGCTGGCGCAGGGCGAGGATGCGGCGGCACAGGTCGTCGATGTCGACCTCCAGCCGGTTCACCTCGCGGTCGGCGCCCACCACCTTCTCCGCCAGGGCCGAGTCCCGGTCGGTGAGGGCGCGGACGCTCTGCGCGACGAGGGCCTCCACCTTGGCCCCCATGGCGAGCAGCTTCTCGCGCAGGTTGCGCAGGTCCTGCTCGAATGCCTTGTCGGTGTGAATGGCCGCCATGTCGTTGCTTTCCGTCGCGCTTTTCAGCCGAACTTCCCGGTGACGTAGTCCTCGGTGCGCTTCTCGTGGGGGTTGGTGAAGATCTGCTCCGTGGGACCGCACTCCACCAACTCTCCCATGTAGAAGAAAGCCGTCTGGTCGCTCACCCGCGCGGCCTGCTGCATGTTGTGGGTGACGATGGCGATGGTGTACGTGGACTTGAGCTCATGGATGAGCTCTTCGATCTTCGCCGTGGCGATGGGGTCCAGCGCGGACGCGGGCTCGTCCATCAGCAGCACCTCCGGCTCCACCGCGAGCGCGCGTGCGATGCACAGGCGCTGCTGCTGGCCGCCGGACAGCCCCAGGGCGCTCTCGTCCAGCCGGTCCTTCACCTCGTCCCACAGCGCCGCGCCGCGCAGGGACTTCTCCACGCGCGCCTGGAGCTTCGCCTTGTCCTTGAGTCCGCCCACGCGCAGGCCGTAGGCGACGTTCTCGAAGATGGACTTGGGGAACGGGTTGGACTTCTGGAAGACCATGCCCACGCGCCGGCGCAGGTCCACCACGTCCAGGGCGCGGTCATGGATGCTGCGGCCGTCCAGGTACACGCTGCCCTGGTGGCTCGCGCCGGAGATGAGGTCGTTCATCCGGTTGAGCGAGCGCAGGAAGGTGGACTTGCCGCAGCCGGACGGGCCGATGAGCGCGGTGACCTTGTGCTCGGGGATGCCCAGGCTCACCTGGTTGATGGCCACCTTGCTGCCGTAGCGCAGGGTGAGCTCCCGGGACTCCATCTTGTTGCGCGGGGTGGCGGAGGTAGGGGGCATGGATGG
>NZ_RAWB01000602.1 GCF_003612055.1 Corallococcus llansteffanensis | reverse complement strand
GTCGCGTTCCTGCCCCGCGACACGCCGCTCATGGACCTCTACAGCGCCGCCAGGCGGATGGCCCGCCCCTTCCGGTTCACCAACCCGGCGTCCTACCGGGAGGTCCCCCTGGCGGGCCGCGGGGTGATTGGCGACGGAAGCTCCTGCGCGCTCGTCCGGCCGGACGGCGTCATCGACTGGCTCTGCTTCCCCCGCTTCGACAGCCCGAGCGTCTTCGCGGGCATCCTCGATGAGGAGAAGGGCGGCATCACCGGCATCACCCCCGTCGTGTGGCCCTTCGAGAGCCTGCAGCGCTACGACCCGGACACCAACGTCCTGGAGACGCTGTTCCGCTTCGAGCGCAAGGGGGCCATCCGCATCATCGACTACATGCCGTGGACCAATGATCCGCGCTCCACCGTCCACGAGGTGCACCGGCGCATCGAGTGCCTTGAAGGCGCGGTGGAGCTGAACATCGTCTTCGACCCGCGCTTCGGGTACGGGGCGTCGCAGACGCAGGTGGAGCGGGAGGAGCACGGCCTCGTCGCGCGCGGGTCGGGAGGGGAGCGGCTGGTCGCCGTGCTCAGCGGGGAGGCGCAATGGCGGCCCTGCCGGGAGCTGGGCGGCCAACCCTGCCGGGGAGACACGGGCCTCCAGACGCGCATCCGGATGGGGCCGGGCGAGCGGCGTTGGATGATCCTGTCGTGGGACTCGGACCGGCCGGAGCCCCTGGCCGCGTACCGGCCCTTCGACCACCTTCGGGATACCCGTCAGGCCTGGCGCGAGTGGGCGCAACAGCTCCACTACGAAGGGCCGTGGCGGCACCACGTCCTGCGCTCCGCGCTGGCGCTGAAGCTGCTGATGTACGGCCCCACGGGCGCGATGGTGGCCGCGCCCACCACCTCGCTCCCCGAGTGGATTGGAGGGCCTCGCAACTGGGACTACCGCTTCAGCTGGGTGCGCGACTCCGCGATGGCGGTCCGCGCCACCAACCTCCTCGGCTTCCTGGGTGAGTCGCGCGAGTTCTTCTACTTCGTGCGCGACACGTTGCAGCGCGGTGACCCGCTCCAGGTGATGTACACGCTGGACGGTGCCCCCGTGCCGCCGGAGCGGGAGTTGACCCACCTGGCCGGCTTCCAGGGCTCGCAGCCGGTGCGGCTCGGCAACGGCGCGAGGGACCAGTTCCAGTTCGACACCGCGGGCGCGCTGCTCGACGCGGCGTACCTCTACGAGCGCTTCGGCGGGCGGCTGCCGCTGCGCACCTGGAGGCTGCTCCGCTCGGTCATCCAGACCACCGCCTGCCGCTGGCGCGAGCCCGACCACGGCATCTGGGAGCCGCGCCGGGAGATGCGGCACAACGTCCACTCGAAGCTGATGGGGTGGCTGGCCCTGCGCCGGGGGCAGCACCTGGCACGGCTCTTTGGTGAGACGGCGCTGGAGCAGTCCAGTGCCGACCTGGCGGACGTCATCCGGGCGGACATCCTTCGCAACGGCGTGGACCCGGCGCGCAAGCACTTCGTCGGAGCCTACGGAGGCAACGAGCCGGACGCCGCGCTGCTGCTCTTGCCCATCGTCGGCTGCTTCCGGGGGACGGACCCATACATCCTGAGGACGCTCGACTGGCTGCGCGCGGAGCTGGGCGCGGGCCCGTTCCTGCGCCGGTACCGGATGGATGACGGGGTGGGGGGGCCGGAGGGAGGCTTCATCCTCTGCGGCTTCTGGCTGGCCGAGGCGCTGGCGCTGGCCAATCGCATCGAAGAGGCCGAGGACGTCTTCGTCGCGCACGCGGAGGCGTCGAACCACCTGGGACTGCTGGCGGAGGAGATCCACCCGCTGACCCGCGAGCAACTGGGAAACTTCCCGCAGGCCTTCAGCCACCTGGGCCTCATCAGCGCCGCCGCGCGCATCGACCGCGCGCTCCGGCTTCGGGACGAAGGGCAGTCGGAGCCCCCGCACCTCCTGGAGCCCGAGCCGCCAGCCATTGAGTGACTCCCTGATGTCCTGACGCTCGCCGTCGCCGGGTTGGAGCATCGAGGTCAAGGCGCTGCGCGTCCGCCGATCTCTGGAAAGCGCTCGTAGGTGCGCTTGAGCGTGTCCAGGTGGGTGGGGTTGTCCAGGTCGAGTGGCGCGTCGGTGAGCTGCACGACCCACCCGCCCGACGCCGTGCGCCGTGCCCGCTTGAGCAATTCAGAGTCGCGGGCGGGGTCCGGGAAGCCGATGGCCTGCGCGGCAGCCGCCGACCAGTAGTTGAGCCATCCAAGGTAATAGGGAATCTCGGGCGCGCGGATGTGCTCGAAGAGCTTCAGGGCGGGCAGCCCCCGACGTGGGGACGGTGGCCCCTCCAGCGTGGGTGCTATCTGATACGCGATGTCCAGCGCAGCGCTGTCCGGCGTCAGGTGACCCCAGAACGCACGCGCGCCCTCCGCTACGCGCTCCAACATCTCCGCCGCTGCCGTGATAACGGCCGCGTCCAGTGGCAGCTTCGCATGGATTTGGAACTGTGACTGGCCGCCAGGGCTCGCACTCGCGGATCGTCGCATCCCGGAAAGGGTCACGGGGTTGCTCTCGTCGCCGTTGCATAGCAACGGGAGCTTTCCGCGTGTTGCTGCATCCGCGAGCCAGGTCTCGCGTTGTGATAACTCGATGGGCCGCCCTCCTTTGCTCACTTCCCAATCCAGGCGCAAGCCGGGCAGCGCCAGTTCCATGCCACGGACGACAGCGAGTGTGCGACCGTCGTGCCCCACGAGTGTAGGCGCGTAGACGGTCAGATCGAGGCGCTTTCGCGGGGTCATCGTTTGCATCCTGTGACGACGATTTTGAGGCTGGGATCCTGTCGCAGCAGCGCTTCTCTGTGCGCGGCACTACTCACTCCAACGACGAAGCTATATCCACATGCCGCCGCGATGTCTCGGTCCTCCTGGAACTCTTCCACCTGATCTTCGATCACCCGATCCCGCAGGAATTCACTGTACGTGTCAAATTGATAGGTCTTGATCTCCCACAGCACACGCGCGCCGACTTGCAACGCATCAAAGCGCTTGCCGTTCACGAGCACGTCGTTATCGGGGTAGCGGTTCGGCGGAAACCTATCGGCGCACTCGTTATGCAGGTCATCCTTGCCCGCGTGAGGCACTGGAACAGGCTCGCAACTGGCGCGGCCCGTCCGGTCCACAGGCACAGGAGGCACTGGGGGCTGCCAATCCTGCTCCGCTGGCTCGGGCTTCAGCTTGGGCTTGCGTTGGGCTTCAGCTTCCCGGGATGACACCTTCGTTCCTCGTGAGGTCCCTGCTTCCTCAGGGTAGGAGTGGCGAAGTTCATATGCATCCAACGCTTCTTTGATGGCGACGGCGACCACTACCACGCCAAGGACGATCACGGCTCCCACAACGATCTCAGGAGCCACCAGAACGCAGAAGCCGACTCCCACGGCAGCGGCACCTGCGGAGGCGACCGAGCATCTTCCCGCGGTGTCGTGGAACTCGATCCGGTCATGGTCGAGGGCCTGATAGCACCTCTCCACCAGCGCGGGCCAAGGCTGGGAAGCTTCGCGGACAACGCACTGCCCACCGTCCCTCCAGGGCAGTGCCGCCGCGCGCTGGAGGTTGGCGAGTCTCTGGCTCCGGGTTCTCCGCGAGCTGGGAGGCGGCGTCGACGTAGCGCAGGCTGAGAGGAAGAGCAGGAGTGCGATGCAGGCGCGGAAACGCATGACCACGGCCTTTCAACCCCATCAGGGAGCTACAAGGATCCGCGCCTCAGTACTCGATCTGCTCGACGACGATATCGGCGAAGGTCCGCTGCTCAGAACCAACGCCCGTGTAGAGCATGTATCGCTGGCTCCAGAACTGCCACTCGCCCTTCTCGCGCCAGCCAACGATATTGGCGTTGGTCCCGGCAGCGGTGAAGCCTGGCCTCTGCGTCTTATTCTTCTCCAGGTCGCTCATGTATTGTCGCTCCTTGCCATAGAGCGTCACGGGAGAGGCTTGAGCGCCTACCGGGAGCTTCTTGATGACGTACTTGAGGTGCTCCGCCGTTTGTGACGTACGCTTGTCGCTTGCGCCGACATTGCTGTGGAGGACGACGGGCCTGCGCGGATCTCCGCCCACTCCGAACGTGCATCCCGTCATCGCGTCGGTGAAGAAGAAGTTGGCGTCGTCCCCCAGTTGCATCCAACAGACCCCATCCTCGTGCCAGGGCAGCAGGTATGCCCGCTTGCCTTGTCCTCCTTCATTTCCTCCCAGCTGGAAGTCATGCGCGGAGAGAAAGATGTCGGGAGGCGGAGAGATGATCGTCACGGAGTTCCGGTTCGTCCAACCAAACGTCCGAGGTGCCAAGGTGTAACCACGCAGCGCCTGGAGTTCGGCCTTGTCCTTTTCCCATTCCGGATCCGGCTCTTCATCCGAGTCCGACGACGCTTCAGGCTCCTGGTACCAGTACTTCAAGAAGACCCGGTGGCGTCCTTCCGTCGCCCCGAAGCTCAGCGGCTGGCCTTCGTAGCTGACGAGGTCCGCCTTCCGAGCGACGAGGTCCTGCGCGCTGATGCTTCCGCCCATCAGGATGATCTTCTGGCTGATGAACCGCTCTGGATCGGAAATGAACATGGTCGTCCTCCGCTGGACGCCGCCACTCTCGCAGAGGTGGACCTGGCATGCACGGAACGGAGGTGGGCAACCTTGTGGGTATTTGACGGAGTCGCGAGGGCGACCCTACGCTTTTCGGATGGCCACCATCACGTTCGAGAACGTCCGGAACGTCAATCCCTACTACAAATACGATCCGCGGGTCCTCACCGGCTTCAACGCGGTCCCGAACGTCTCCTACGCGCACAAGGCCAACACCATCAAAGCCATCCTGGAGCGCTCGAACCAGATTCCGATGTTCATTGATGACGTCGCCTATTGGCAGAACGAGGGAGAGCTGCCTCCGGCCCGTCAGATTGGGCCGAACCTGCAGCCCATCCATGTCGCGCCGACCCCTCCCGCGCCGCCCCGGGAGGTGCGGATCCGGTTGCACACGACCCGGGAGACCATCTCCTCCCTGGCGCGTGTCAATGACTTCTGTTTCGGAACCATCTCCCAGATATGTCCCGCGGACGCCAACCACGTTCCGGGCGCGAGGCCCTACCGCACCGTACACATCGAGATGGATGCCTGGTACTTCGAGAACTACCCGCTGGGGTTCTGTACCGGCATGCTCTGCCATGAGTTCGCTGTCCACCCGCAGGGCACCTACGTGCTCAAGCAGCGTGGCGATGATTCCCTGGACACGGAGGTCCGGTACAAGCGGGGCGGCCTGCGGGGACAGGCGTATGGAAACCCGCCGCACGCCCCCCGGGTGACGCCTTCGACGGCGGGCCAACCGGACCACGTCTTCGCCGCCCATCCGACCTCTCCACGGCATGGCATCTACATGGAGACGGTCGTCGACGTCGCGGTGTCCATGCTCGACCGCATCGACAACGGGCCCGGGGCGGGGGAGGTTACGGTGGCGAACCGCGACGTGACGGACCTCTTCAGGTGCTACCTGATGGATGTCGCGTCCATCCACTACACGAACGACCATCGTCCCAAGGGCATCACGGACCCGGCAGGGCTGGCCCGCTGCTTCAACAGCCACCTGCAGCTGTTGACGGCGACCCTGAACGCGGAGGCGGCGGATCCGCTCGCCGCCCGGCTCCTGACCCTTCTGCCGGGGCAGACGGGGGCCCTGTCGGTGATGAAGGACTTCGGCTACCTCTTCTCTTCGATGCTGTGGGGCCTGGGCCCGACCTGGAGCAAGTCCACGTCGGGCTTCTGAAGCCGCCGGGCGGCCACCCAGCCGGCGGCCGCGGAAGAGCTCGCGGTGCCCAGGCCCATCCACCACCCGCCCAGAGCACCCACTGGCGGGGCCGCTTGGGCCGGCGTGTGCCCAGAGGGGCTGCACGGCCTCCCCAAATGCCGTGCCACATGATGGGGG
>NZ_RAWB01000601.1 GCF_003612055.1 Corallococcus llansteffanensis | reverse complement strand
CGTCCGCCCCCTCGCAAGGCCGCCGTCGTTCCCTACGTGAAAGAACGCGTCCTTGCCGCAGTCGTAGCGTCCGTCTTTTTCATCATCGCATGCGCAACGCCCGCGATGAGGGTGGCCACCGTGGGCTACCAGGGCACCCCGGGTCATGAGAAGGACATGTCTGGCTTCGAGCTGCTGCTGAACGGCTGGATGGGGGCGTGGAGCATGAACTTTGGCTGGTACGCGAACCCCTTGTTCGCCATCGCCCTGCTGCTGCTCCTGGTGGGCGCGGATCGCAAGGCCCTCTGGGTTGGCACGTTCGCCGCCCTCGTGGGATTGTCCTCACTGACCTGGTTTGTCCAGCCCCTCCCCTCGGGTTCAACCAGTCTCGCCAAGCTGGTGTATCCCTCGATGGGTTTCGTCTGCTGGATGCTCAGCCTGTCCAGCGTTCCCCTCACAGCCCTCGAACTCTCGTCCAGGCACAAGGCTTCGGCTACTTGAGGCAGGCCTTCAGCACCTTTGCGCGGAAGGCCCGTCAGGGGGCACTCGACCGTCAGCGATGGCCCGCTCGACGAGCCGCAACAGCTCTTCCATGTCGAAGGGCTTCTTGAGGTAGTCGTGCGCGCCCTCGCTCAGGCACCGGCGGGCCGTCTCGCTGGACGCGTAGCCGGTGGCCACGATGACCTGGAGGCACGGGTGGCGCTGCTTCAGGGCCATCAGCGTCTCCACGCCATCCATGCCCGGCATCTTCAGGTCGGTGATGACCAGGTCGAAGTGCTCCTCCTCCGCCTGGGCGATGGCCGCGGCGCCGCAATCCACGGTGCGGACGTCGTAGCCCTCCAGGGCGAGGATCATCTCCAGCGCCTCGCGGATGTCCTCCTCGTCGTCGACCACCAGGATGCGGCCGAGCATCCGGGCCTCCTCTCGCGACGCCTCGGTCACCCTTCGGCCCTGCCTGCCTCGGCGGCGACGCACGGCACGTCCGGGGGTGCGTCCCTCGCGGGGAGCCACAGCCGCACCCTGGCCCCATGGCCCTCCTCGCTCTCCACGTCGACGGTGCCGCCCTGGCCCGTGATGAACTGCTGCGCCAGCGCCAGGCCCAGCCCCATGCCTTCACCCGGCGCCTTCGTCGTGAAGAACAAATCAAGGACATGCGGCAGCACCGCGGGGGGAATGCCGGGCCCGCTGTCGAGCACCCTCACCTCCAGGCCCTGCCGGCCGCCCCGCGACAGCGGCCGCGCCTCGACCCGCACCGTGGCGCCCGCGGGGCTGGCCTCCAGCGCGTTGGTCACCACGTTGAGCAGGGCCGTCTCCACCTCCGTGGCATTCACATGGACCCAGGGCAGGTCGGCCGCGGGGAGCCCTTGCTTCAGGTGCACCGCGCGGCGGTGGGCCTCGGGGCTGGCGTTGGCGAGCGCCCGGTCCACCAGCGTCCCCGCCGGGTACCACGCGCGCTTCACGGGCGCCTGCCCGGAGAACTCCTGCAGCGCCGTCAGCAGGCACGAGCAGCGCTGCGACTGCCGCTCGATGGCGAGCAGCGCCCGGTGCAGGAGCTTGGGGTCCACCGCGCGCCGGGCCAGCAGCTGGGCGTTCATCCGGATGGCGGCGAGGGGGTTGTTCAGCTCGTGGCAGAGCCCCGCGACCAACGTGCCCACCGCGGCCTGCCGGGCGCCATCGACGACCTCCGCCTGCGTGTCGCGCAGGGTGTGCAGCGTGGCCTGCAGCTCGCGCGTCCGGGCGTCCAGCTCCACGTAGATTCGGTGAAGGCGCTCGGCGGCGCGCACACGGGCCTTGAGCTCCGCCGGACCGAAGGGCTTGCCCAGGTAGTCATCCGCGCCCGCGTCCAGCCCGTACACCACGTCATCGCGACCGGTCTTCGCCGTCAGCAGCAGGAGGGGCACGTCCCGGAACCGGGGGTCGGCCTTGAGCCGCGCGGCCAGCTCCAGGCCGTCCACCTCCGGCATCATCACGTCCGACACGATGACATCCGGGCGGCGCCGCTGCACCGCGTCCCACGCCTGCTGACCGTTCTCCACCAGCACCAGGTCATAGCTGTCCGCCAGCAGCTCGGCCAGGTACGCACGCATGCCCGGGTTGTCTTCGGCGATGAGCAGGTGCGGCGCGTCGTGTGGGGGCCTCCGGGGCTCCGCCTGTGCGTGAGGCGGTGTCTGGAACTGCGGGAAGTAGGCCCGATGCGAGGCGGAGGGCTGACGCTCCTCCGGGCCCGCGTCGGTGGGGCGCGCCGGTTCCGCCGGGAGCCGCACCGTGAAGCGGGCCCCCTTGCCGGGCTCGCTCTCCACGCGGACGTGGCCGCCCATCAGCTCCGTGAACTCCTTCACGATGGCCAGGCCCATCCCCGTCCCCTCGTGCTTGCGCGTGGCGGAGCCGTCGAGCTGCTGGAAGCGCTGGAAGATGACCTCCTGTTTGGCTTTGGGAATCCCCGGCCCGGTGTCGCTCACGGACAGCTCCAGGTCCCCCTCCACACGTCGCAGACGGACGGTCACCCGGCCTTCGGCGGGGGTGAACTTGAGGGCGTTGCCCAGCAGGTTGAGGACGAGCTTCTCGAACTTGCGCCCGTCCAGGAGGAGGACGCCGAGCGAGGCATCGGGCTCGAAGCGCACGTCGATCCGCCGCGAGCTTCCCGCAGGCCTCGCATCCTCCACGATGCCAGCGACCAGGTCGGAGACGTCCACGGGCTGCGGGTCGACCGCGAGCTGTCCGGCCCCCAGCTTCTGGTGGTCCAGGATGTCGTCCACGAGGTGGAAGAGCCGCACGGCGTTGCCGTGGATGCGCTCCAGCGCGTACCGGGTGCGGTCGGACAGTTCGCTGGTGGAGGATGCGAGCAGCGTGCCCAGCGGGCCCAGGATGAGGGTCAGTGGCGTGCGCAGCTCATGGCTCATGACGGTGAGGAATTCGTCCTTGGCGCGGGCGGCCTCTTCGGCGACCTGCTTCGCCTTCTGGAGCTCCGTCTCCATCCGCTTGCGCCCGGTGATGTCCACGTAGATGCCCAGCAGGCCGGTGACGTGCCCGGCCAGGTCCCGGATGGGGACCTTGCTGGTGAGCAGCGTGCGCTGGGTGCCGTCGGCGCGGAGCACCGGCTCCTCGATGTCATGGAACGCCCGGCCCTGCTCCATCACCTCGCGGTCGACCTTGACGAAGAAGTCCGCCTCCTCGCGCTTCTTCCACACGTCGTAGTCGCTCTTGCCCACGAGGTGCTCGAGCGTGCCCATGCCGGTGTCGTTGAGGAAGTTCTGGTTGCCGCCCAGGAAGCGCCCCTTCCGGTCCTTCCAGAAGACCGCGTGGGGCACGTTGGCGATGACGTACTGAAGCACCGACTGTTGATGGCGGAGCACCTGGACGGCCCGCTCCCGCCCGGTCACGTCGAAGGCGATGCCAATGCCGCCGGTCACACTCCCCCGGGCATCGCGCAGCGGGGTGTAGTGCACTTCGAACCACGTCCCGCGCACGCTCCCCACCGCGGAGACCTCCTCCCCCGCCAGCACGCGGTGGACGCTCTGGATGATCCAATCGATGTCCGCGTAGGCCGTGAAGATGGACTCACCGACGAGCTCGCCATGCGTCCTCCCAAGGCCCTCGATCCCCTTCCCTTCGGAGACCGTGAGGATGCCCTGCGTGTCGAACGCGAACAGGAGGACGGGCGTGTGGTCCAGCACCAGCCGGAGGCGTCGCTGGGCCTCCTCGAAGGAACCCGGCTCCCCATGAGGGCTGCCGCGCGCGTACTCCGGGGAGACGTCGCGCACGAAGAGCCACCCCTGCCCGCGCCGCGGATGAAGGCGCACCTCCAGGCTCCGTCCACAGCTGGCCCGATGCGCGACGAGCTTCGCGGGCTCCCCCCGGGCGAGCGCACGGAGGAGCGCGGGCTCGCCGAAGAGGGACTCCAGCGTCCGGCCCAGCAGCTCGGCCCGGGGGCGCTGGAGGAGACGCTCGGCGCCCGGGTTCACCGCCTGGACCTGCCCCATGGAGCTGACCGCGATGACCCCCTCATCCAGGGCCTCCGCGAGCTCCCATGCGGACGCGCCCTCCAGGCCACTGGCCTGGAAGGTGAGACTGGGCAGGGTGTCGTCACAGGAGTGCTGCGCCATGGCACGGGGCCTCAAGGGTGTAGGCAAAAACTACGCATGTGCCCGCGCTGGAGCCATGCGACCTTCGCCCGGCATCCCTCACCGCCACAGCGAGCCAGAGGGCCTGGGCCCGGCTGCTCCCCCAGGTGGGGGCAGGACCGAAGTCGGAAGGCGTCGGCGAGGGCCCCGCGCGAGCGGCTGGGCGAGTCGCTGCGCCCCGCGATGAGGGAGCGGAGGATGGGCATGGAGGACTTCACGCAAGGCGACGGCGGCAATCGGTAGGATGCCGGCCATGAGACGAACCCTGTGGCGTCGCCTGGGCCTCGCTGTCGCCGCCCTGTTGCTGGTGGTGGCCGCCGTCGTGGCAGTAGGACTGAGCGACGTGAGTGTCCCGGACACCTCGCGCTTCGACGCCGACCTGGGCGCCATCCGGGCACTGGCCGTCTCCACCGGAGAGCCGCTCCCCACCGAGCTGCGCAGCCAGCACGTGGGCAGGGCCAACGGAGTGCCGCTCACGTTCGTGGTGGCCGGCAGCGGCTTCGCGGACCACTCCTTCGACTTCTATGCGTACCAGCTCGTCTATGCCGGCGGCCACACGGTGCTGGTGGACGTCGTGAACGATGAGCAGACCCAACAGGCCCAGTTCCCCGGCTCGGAGTTCGACGCCGCGGCCTACGCCCGGGTCCAGGAGGCGCTGCGCCGCGCGGACGCGACGGTCGTCACCCACGAGCACTTCGACCACTGCGCGGGCATCGCGCACTCGGCACACCTGGACGAGGTGGCGAGCAAGGTCCACCTCACGGACGAGCAACTGCGGAGCCCGGAAGCGCAGGACGCCGGCTTCACCGCGGAGCTGCGCGCCAGGTTCACGCCGCTCAAGTACGAGCGCATGCACCTGCTGCGTCCCGGCGTGGTCCTCATCAAGGCGCCGGGCCACACGCCCGGCACCCAGCTGGTATACACGCGGCTCGCCGACGGGCGCGAGTTCCTGCTCGTCGGCGACGTGGCCTGGCACCAGGACAACATCCGGCTCCCGCGGATGCACCCGCGGCTCTCCAACTGGATGGGCGGCGAGGATGCGCAGGCGATGGCGCACCAGCTTCGGTGGCTGCACGACCTGCGGCGCACAGCACCCGAGCTGCACCAGGTGGTGGCGCACGACGGCGCGCAGATGCAGGACTACCAGCGCCGCGGGCTCATCCTGGACGGGCTGCTCTGACCCGTGGGCATGGGCTAATGTCTGACGCCTCCATGCCCCAGCTCCAACGAACGATGAGCGATGCAGACTGCCTGGCCGAAGCAGAGCGGATCCAGCGGCTGCTGGCCGAGCACGCCGCGCGGCATGACCGGGAGACCTCCCTGCCCGACGAGGGCTTCGAGGCCATGGCCCAGTCCCCGCTGAACACCGCGCTGCTGGAGGGCGCCTCCTGGCTGACCTTCGGGCGCATCGTCAGCATCCTGAGCCGGGGCAGCGCTTCCTTCGGGACGCTCTGGCTGATGCACCAGGGCTCGGGGCTCGCCTTCCTGGCCCTGCCGGAGCCCGCGCTGGTGGCCTCCTTCAACGACAGGTTCCGCCAGGGGGCCTGGTTCGGCAACGCCCTGTCCGAGCCCACCAGTGGCAACATGTTCCTCATGCCTCACCAGGAGGCTCGCCGCGCCGACGGCGGCTGGCGCCTGTCCGGGGCCAAGCGCTTCGTGTCGGGCAGCGAGCAAGCCCAATACCTGCTCACCAACGCTGTGTGTGATGGCCAGCCCGCCTTCTTCCTCATCGACAAGGACGACTCCATCCAGGTGGAGGATGTCTGGGACACAATGGGCATGCGGGCCACGCGCAGCCAGCTCCTGCACTTCCAGGACACGCTGCTGCCGGAGTCCCGGAG
>NZ_RAWB01000600.1 GCF_003612055.1 Corallococcus llansteffanensis | reverse complement strand
GGGGCCTGCTGCGCGGGCGGCTCGGCCGGCTTCGGCGTACAGGCGGTGACTGCTCCAGCGGCGGACAGCGCCGCGAGCCATGCGAGGTTGCTTCGTCCCAGCCCCATCACGTGTCGCTCCTTGTGCTCGTGAAAAAAGAAGGGGGACGCGAGGCCTGTGGCCGCGCGTCCCCCGGTCAACGGACCACCGTCAGCTTACGGCAGCGACGGGGTGTTCTCCGCGAAGTATTCGTGGCTGTCCGCGTTGGCGCGCGCCTTGGTGGGGTTGGACTTCGCCAGGGCCTTGGCGGCGGTCTGGCCGTAGGCGTTGTCGCCCGTGCCGGCCACGACGGTGAAGTGGCTCATCTCGTGGACCAGCGTGCCGGCGCGCGAATCCGTGCCCGTGTTGGGCGCGCTCCAGAAGGCGCCGCACACGTAGATCTTGTAGGGCGCGTTCGCGTACACGTAGGCGTAGGTGCCGCTATCGTTGCAGCTGCAGTCCACCACGACGGCCTGGGACGCGAACGCGTTCTTGATGCTGTTGAAGTGCGTCTTGATGGTGCCCCAGTTGGCGCTGGAGTACGTGCCGAACCACGTGGTGTAGCGCGTGGTCGCGGACGGCGTGCCGTTCAGGTAGTTGTACGCGGCGTTGGAGTAGTTCTGCGCGCCGGTGAACGCGGTCGCGATGGAGGACTGCTCGGACGACGTGCAGGCGCCGGAGTAGGACAGGCTCTGGGCCGTCACCTGGCGCTGCGCCTCCAGGTCCGTGCGGCTGTTGCGGCGGCCCTCGATGAAGAGGCTGACCTCGTTGGAGGACAGCGCCGTCACGCTCGAGCGCGACTCCAGCTCGTAGCGGATGGCGTACGTGCCCGTCACGGACAGGTCATACGCATCCGAGACGACCACGGGCCCGGAGATGCTCTCGCCGGGGGCGATGGTCACGACGTCCTCGGCGCGGCCCAGCACGCGCTTGTAGTGCGCGCCGGTGTAGTCCACGGCCTGGCCGTCGCGGAGGACGGAGAGGCGCCCTTCCGTCAGGCCCGTGCCGGGCACTTCCCACTTGTAGAGGCTCACCGGCGCGGAGGAGGTGTTCGTCAGCGTCACCTGCACCGTCACCGTCTCGCTGGCCGCCATCGACGCCTTGGGCACCGACACGGTCGCCGTCAGCGCGCCCTGGGCCTGCTCGGTGGCCTCCGTCGGGGCGGTATCACCATCGGCCGGAGCGCCGCAGGCACCCAGCAGGGAAACGCCAACCACCGTGCCCACCAGCCACTTGAAACCACGAAGGCTCTTGCTCACGAGGAACGTCCTTTCGGAAAACGATGCAGCGAAACCAGGGGGAATGCCCGGGTCCTCACGCTTATAGGGGAAACCGGGCCCGGAGATGATGGCACGAAATGCTGTGAAATAAATACCTCCCGACTAATCCGTTTCGCGCCGCGGTGCGGCCTCCGGTGGCCTGGAGCGTTAGGCTTCGTGCGGCACGAGCGTGGCTCACAGGGAAGGGGTGTCGGACGATGCGCGCGGTGGTGTTCGAGCACGAGGAGCACGAGGGGCCGGGGCTCTTGGGACCCGCGCTGGAGGCGGCGGGCTTCACCCTGGTGCGGCGGTTCCGGACGGTGCGGCGCGAGGACGTGGACGCGCCGCTGGTGGTGGTGATGGGCGGACCCATGGGTGTGTATGAGGCGGACGCCCACCCGTTCCTGAACGAGGAGCTGGCGTTGCTGGGAGAGCGGCTGGCGAATGACCGCGCGTGCGTGGGCGTGTGCCTGGGTGCGCAGCTCCTGGCGGCGGCGGCGGGGGCGCAGGTGTCGCCGGGCAAGAACGGCTTCGAGGTGGGCGTGGGCCCGGTGCGCTGGACGCAGGACGCGCTGAAGGATCCGGTGGTGGCGGGCGCGAAGCCGCGCACGGCGGTGGCGCACTGGCATGGGGACACGTACACGCCGGTGCCGGGCGCGACGTTGCTGGCGTCCACGGACCGCTACACGCAGCAGGCCTTCAGGCTGGGGTCGTCCTACGGCTTCCAGTTCCACCTGGAGCTGACGGCGAAGGAGCTGGGGCGCTGGCTGGAGCTGGGCGCGGAGGACCTCGTCACCCGGGGCAAGGACGTGGAGGCGCTGAAGGCGCAGCTGCCCAAGCTGAAGGCCGCCGAGGCGGAGAACACGGAGCTGCTCCAGCGGCTCGCGCACCACCTGGCCCGGGGCCTGCGCTGAGGCCCTCCTGCTCGCGAGCGACGCCATGAAGCTGACCTGGCTGCACGTCCACCACTACCGCGAGCTGGCGCCGGACACGCGCTTGACCTTTGGTCCCTCGCTCAACGTGGTGGTGGGGGCGACGGGCAGCGGCCGCACGACGCTCCTGGAGCTGGTGTCCATGGTGCTGTGCTCGGACTTCTCCGGGCTCCTGCGCGAGCCGTTCTCGCTGGACTACGGGCTGCGCTTCGACGGCCTCACGGTGGACGTGGCCGTGCGCAACGAGCCGCCCGCCGCGCTGCCCGCGTCGACGGCCCCCGAGGGCACGGGACCGGGTGTGGCGCTGGCGCTGCCACCCGCTTCGCTCTCGCATGGGCTGATGCCCTCCATCGTGGCGACGGTGCGCTGGGACGCGGCGGAGGACGTGCGGCTCGTGATGCGCGCGAGCGCCACGGGCTTCGCGTGCGAGGTGGACGGCGCGGCCGGCTTCTCCAAGCGCATGCACTGGTCGGTGTTGGACCGGTCCGTGTGGACGCTGCTCTTCATGGCCGCGCAGTACCTGGAGCGCGGGGTGAAGGACCGGCTGAAGGAGCTCTTGCGCCGCACGTTCCTGCTGGCGCCGCCGCGCTTCGACGAAGCGCTGGGGATGTACGAGCGCATCGGCACCATCCGCTACGCGATGGAGCGCCGGGGCGAGGACCTGTTCCCGCTGGGGCTCATGGCCCTGCCCGCGTGGATGCCCGGGTGGCTGCGCGAGCAGGTGGAGGAGGAGCCGCTGCCCCCGACGTTGAGGTTCCGCCACGAAACGCTGCCGCAGAGCTTCCTCGCGCGCTTCGTGGCGCTGGCGGGGTTCGCGTCCGGCACGCTCACGGTGGACGTGACGGAGACGACGCCCCTGTCACAGGGCGGGCGGCTGGGCTTCAGCGGCTTCCGCTTCGCGTTCACGCGCGGGGACGGGTCCGCGGTGTCGCAGGAGCAGCTGGGCCACGGCCAGAAGCGGCTCCTGTCCTTCCTGTACTACCTGGACGTCCACGAGGCGTTCGTCATCGCGGACGAGCTGGCGGACGGGCTGCACCCGGACCTGGTGCGGGCGTGCGTGGAGGCCGTGGGCGACCGCCAGGGCTTCATCACCAGCCAGAGCCCGCTGCTGTTCGAGCACCTGGCCTTCCGCGACGCGGAGCAGCTCCGGGCCTCGTTGATCCGCTGCGAGGGGGGCTCGGGGCGCGGGAGCTGGCGGTGGACGCAGCCGACGCCGGAGGAGGCCGCGCGGTGGTTCGACGCGTACCGCGTGGGCTCCGTGCCGCTGGGCGCGGTGCTGCGCGCCCAGGGCTTCGGGTGAGTCGCGCTCAACGTCCGGAGAGCAGCTCCGTGCTGAAGGAGAAGCCGGCCAGCAGGTAGGGCAGGGCGCTGGTGCGGTTCTCGTGCGTGAGGTACCAGCCGGCGATGAGCAGCGCGGTGGGCTTGCTCACGACGCCGCCCGGGCGGGTGTCGAAGGCATACGCGATGAGGGGGCCCACGCGCATGTGCTTGTTGGACGGCAGGCTCTGGCCGGGCAGCGGATCCACGGCGCCGGTGTCTTCGTCGTATTGAGGCCACACCGCGGAGAACCGGGCGCCCAGCGTCCACTGGCCGGCCATCCAGATGAGGTCCGTGTCGTTGGCCAGCACCCAGCCCTTGCCCGGCACGAGCGTGTCCAGCGTCGGATCATAGAACGTCCCGCGCGGGCTTCCGTCGTGCAGCGCCACGTTCCAGTACTCGATGGCCAGCTTCGTGCGCAGCGCGACCGACTTCACCTTCGCCTGGAGCGTGGGCTCCAGGAAGAAGTGGTGTCCGGACGTGCCGTAGGCGGAGTCATTCGTCAGGTCGCGCAGGTCGTCGTCGTAGGGCTGGAACGAGTCCGGGTACGACTGGAGGCTGCCGAAGGTGCCGAAGTACTGGACGTACTCGTAGCCGGCGCGGAGGTTGAACATCGCCACGGGCTGGAGCTCCAGCACGGGCCCGAGCTTGAAGAACGCCGGGCTCAGCTTGAGGCTCGCGGCGGCGCTGGCGAACGTGTCGCGCAGCAGCATCGCCGGGCTGTCGAACAGCCGCTTCTGGTAGATGAGCTTGTTCTGCGACTCGAGCCCCAGCGGGTTGTAGCGGACCACGTTGAGGCTGGTGAAGAAGACCCGGCGCTCCGGCATCGACGGCAGCGTGGGGGGCGGCACGTTCTGCGTCGCGGGGGGCTCGGGCTGCTGCGCGGCCGCGGGCGCGGACACCCCCAGCAGGGCCAGCAGCGCGGCGCGGGGGAGCCACTTCGACAGGGAGGGCGTCCGGACAGACGCCGGGCGGTGCGGGGGCACGTTCGCGGGCATGCTTCCTCTCGGCTGGGATCCGCGACGGGAGGCCCCTGGGGAAGGGCTGCCCGTCACGGCGGACGGGAGCGTCATCCAGGTGGTGTGCGGGCTTCAAGACGCAGCAGGACGAAGCCCGTGTGACACCGGGCGTCAGCGACGGGTGCCGGACCTCAGAAGGTGAGCTGGAGCCGGGTCAGCAAGGCGTTCTCGGGGGGGCGGTCGCCGTCGGGGGCGCCGCCCTCGTAGTTCGTGCGGTGGAAGTTCAAGGACAGGCGCATGCGCTTGTTGAAGTACGCCGTCACGGCGATGCCGAAGCCCTTCGCCGCGCGCACCGAACGCGCGGGGTCCGCGAAGCGGGGGAAGGCGTCGTCATCCAGATGGAGCGCGTGGTAGCGCACCGCCACCTCCAGCGCTCCACCGGTGCCCGTCCCCAGGTCGAAGGGCGCCGTCGGCTTGACGCCCTCGAAGGAGGCCTTCCCGCCGAACAGCACCCAGGAGACCAGGGCCTGCCAGGCCCGGTGGTGAAGCCGCGCGCGCACCTCCCCCACCTGCACGTCCTGCGACGAGCTCACGTACTCCGCGAGCACGCCCAGCGGCCCCCCGTAGAAGTACCCCTGGGGGGAGTACCGCACGTGCTCCCCGTGCGCGAGCACCGGCTCCGCGCCACCGGTGCCGCCCAGGTAGTTGAAGATGGCCTGCTGTCCCGTGCTGCGCTGGGTCGCGACGCCGGGGCTCGAGGCCGTGCCGAACTGCTGGCCCCACGTCACCGCCACGCCCAGCCCCAGGCCCTGGAGGAGGGGCACGCCGCCGCCCTTGAACGGGTGCGCGAAGAGGCGCGCGGCCAGGTCGAAGCTGTCGTCCGTGTTGAGGTCGGTGCTGGTGCCGTCCGGATCCCCGTTGAGCGCGGCCAGCGAGTACGTCAACCGCCCGCCGAGCACGTCTCCGTGCAGCTCCAGCCCCTCGTCGCGGTTGGGGACCAGGTCCACCGTGAGGGCGCGCTCGACGAAGGGGACATCCGCGTCGGACTGGAGCAGCTCCAGCCCGAAGGGCGTCTTGAACTTGCCGACGCGCAGGCGCAGCTGCTCGCGCGGCTTGAGGTCGACCCACGCGTCCTGCAGGAGCGGCTGCCCGTTGCCGAAGTCCGGTACGAGGCGGAAGTCGACGGAGCCGAAGAACGTCCCCTCCATGAACGGCCGCACGCGCCGCATGACAAAGGTGTTGGTGCCCGTGCGCCCCGGGTCGTCGAAGAAGAAGCGCCCATCCGTCTGGATGAGCCCGCGCAGCTTCAGCACGAAGGCCTTGTCCGCCGTGGCCAGCGAGAAGCCGTCTTCCGACACCTGGACGACGACGGACGGCTTCGTGGCCGGGGGGCCCTCGGCGGCCTGCTCCTGGGCCCGTGCGGGGGCCGCGGCGAGGAGCAGGCCCGTGGCGACGAGGAGGGCTGGACCGGGG
>NZ_RAWB01000005.1 GCF_003612055.1 Corallococcus llansteffanensis | reverse complement strand
CCGCGGCCCTGGAGGAACAGGCCCGCGTCTTGTTTGACACCGGCAAACCCGAGGAAGCCGTCGCGCGGCTCCAGGCCGCCGTGAATGCGACCACGACCGGAAGGGCGCGCTTCATGGCACGCCTTTCCCTGGCACGCATGTGTGCCAACTCCGGCAAACTCTTACTCGCCCAGACGCTCTATGAGCAGCTCGACGCGGAGTGCAGCGCGAAACAGCTCGATGCCTGGGAGCCGGCGCTCGCGGCCGCGTGTCTTGAAGGACTCCTGACGTCTGTCATCGCGCAGGCAAAAGATGAGAGACGTCTGGAAATGAACCTACAGCTTCGTTATCGTCGCCTCGCGCAATTGGATGCACCGGCCGCGTTGCGCGTGCGCGTCGAACGACTGGAAGCGACAGCGGAGTCCCCACCGGACCCGACCGCGTCCTGACCCTTTCACCCCAGGAGAGAACCGAAGATGAGCAAGGAAAACTCCGTCGCCCCGACCGAACGCGTCAACATCGTCTACAAGCCCGCCACCGGCAATGCGCAGGAGCAGGTGGAGCTGCCGCTGAAGACTCTCGTCATGGGAGACTTCACCGGCCGCGAGGACGACCGGCCGCTGGAGCAGCGCGCTCCCATCAACGTCGACAAGAGCAACTTCAACGACGTGATGGCCCAGCAGGACCTGCGCGTCACGCTCTCCGCCGCCGACAAGCTTTCCAACGAGGCGGGCGCCACCATGTCCGTCACGCTCCAGTTCAAGAACTTGTCTGACTTCGCGCCCGAAAGCGTGGTCAACCAGGTGCCCGAGCTCAAGAAGCTGCTGGAGTTGCGCAGCGCGCTCAACGCCCTCAAGGGTCCCCTCGGCAACCTCCCGGCCTTCCGCAAGAAGCTGCAGTCCATGCTGAACGACGAGGAAGGCCGCAAGAAGCTCATCGAGGAACTCGGAATCAAGCCGGAAGCCGTCGCCGCCCCGACCAAGTAATCCGAAACGAGCGCGAACATGAGCACCCAGACCCAGACCCAGAATTCCGCAGCGGAAGCCGCGATCGCACTCGGCTCCAACTCGTTGCTCGATGAGATCCTCTCCGAGGCGAAGCTCAAGCCCAAGGACGAGGGCTATGACATTGCCCGCAAGGGCGTGCAGGCCTTCATCACGGAGATGCTGGCGCCGGACCGCGGCGAGGAGCGCATCGACAAGGCGCTCGTGGACGCGATGATCGCGGAGATCGACCAGCGCATGAGCGCGCAGGTCAATGAGATCATCCACGACAAGCAGTTCCAGACGCTGGAGTCGTCCTGGCGCTCGCTCAAGTTCCTGGTGGACCGCGTGGACTTCCGCGAGAACACCCGCGTGGAGATGCTCAACGTCTCCAAGGCCGACCTGCTCAAGGATTTCGACGACGCCCCGGAGGTCGTGAAGTCGGGCCTGTACCGCATCGCCTACTCCAACGAGTACGGCGTCTTCGGCGGCAAGCCCTACGGGCTCATCACCGGCAACTACGACTTCGGGCCCGGCCCGCAGGACGTGGACCTGCTTCGCAAGTGCGCGTCCGTGGCGGCCATGGCGCACGCGCCGTTCATCGCCAACGCCAGCCCGGAGTTCTTCGGCGAGGAGAGCTTCCTCAACCTGCCGAACCTCAAGGACCTGAAGTCCTTCTTCGAGGGCCCGCAGTACGCGCGCTGGCACTCCTTCCGGGAGAGCGAGGACGCGCGCTACGTGGGCCTGTGCCTGCCGCGCTTCCTGCTGCGCCTGCCGTATGGCGAGAAGACGGTGCCGGTGAAGGCGTTCAACTTCACCGAGGACGTCGTCGGCCACCATGACCGCTACCTGTGGGGCTACGCGTCCACGGCGTTCGCCACGCGCGTGACGGACTCGTTCGGCAAGTTCCGCTGGAGCCCGAACATCATCGGGCCCCAGTCCGGCGGCGCGGTGGAGACCCTGCCCCTGCACCAGTACGAGGCGATGGGGGAGATCCAGACCAAGATCCCCACGGAGGTCATGCTCACGGAGCGCCGCGAGTTCGAGCTCTCCGAGGAGGGCTTCATCGGCCTGGTGTTCCGCAAGGACGCGGACAACGCGGCGTTCTTCTCCGCCAACTCCACGCAGAAGCCGAAGTTCTTCGGCTCGTCGCCGGAGGGCAAGGCCGCGGAGACGAACTACCGGCTGGGCACGCAGCTGCCCTACATGTTCATCATGACCCGGCTCGCGCACTACGTGAAGGTGCTGCAGCGCGAGCAGATTGGCAGCTGGAAGGAGCGCGCGGACCTGGAGCGCGAGCTCAACCAGTGGATGAGCCAGTACATCGCGGACATGGATGATCCGGCCCCCGCCGTGCGCTCGCGCCGTCCGCTGCGCGCCGCGCGTGTGACGGTCGAGGACGTGGAGGGCCAGCCGGGCTGGTACCGCTGCAACCTCCAGGTGCGCCCGCATTTCAAATACATGGGCGTGTCCTTCACGCTGTCGCTGGTTGGAAAGCTCGACAAGGAGTGAGCCCCTCTCGTCTGAGATCGCCTGTCGTATTGCCCATGTAGTCGGGGGGCTCCATCACACCCGATCCGCCCTCCCGCGGGCCGGGTCCAACGCGCAAGAAGCCAAACGCGCACGAGGTGGCCGAAAATGGCTGAGACAGTACACCTGTACCTGAAGGCGAACGGCAGCGACATCAAGGGCGAGAGCACCCAGACGAGCCTGGGGCGCGAAGGCTCCATCGAGTGCGTCTACTACGAGCAGGAGGTCATCACGGCCCGCGAGGCGGGCTCCGGCCTGGCCACGGGGCGCCGCCAGTACCCGCCCCTGCTCATCCGCAAGCGCATCGACAAGAGCTCGCCGCTGCTCATGAAGGCGCTCGCGGAGAACCAGGTGGTGGAGGGCGTGCTGAAGTTCTTCCGCCCCAACCCCACCGGTGACGGCACCACCGAGCAGTTCTACACGGTGGGCTTCGCGCAGGGCCGCATCGGCAGCATCAAGCAGGTGGTGCCCAACACCATCATCCCCGCCACCTCCACCGAGCCGCCCCTGGAGGAGGTCACCTTCGTGTTCCACACCATCAACTGGACGTACACGAACGGTGGCGTGACGCACGAGGATTCCTGGGCGACGCAGCGCTAGTCACACCCTTCGCGGGGCGTCCTTCCAGCCTTGGAAGGACGCTTCGCGTCTGGCCTTTTGCCCCATGGCTGAACGAGGACTGCTCTCCCGTCTTGCCGCCGGTCAGGGCTCGCTGGTGTCCCAGGGGGACATCGTCGAGTCGGTGGCCGCGCACCTGCGCGTGCTGCTCAACACCCGTCGGGGCGAATCCGCCGCGGCGCCGAACTTCGGCATCCTCGACTTCAACGACGTCGTGCACATGTACCCGTCCGCCATCCCGAGGATGCAGCAGTCCATCCGCATGGCCATCCAGGAATTCGAGCCGCGCCTGAAGAGCGTGGTGGTGACCCACCAGCCCAACGAGGACGACCCGACTGCGCTGATGTTCGACATCAGTGCGCAGCTGTCCTGGCGGGGCCAGCGCGGCGCGCTGCGCTTCCACACGCACGTCCACCCGGGCGGCAAGGTGGAGCTGTGGTGAGCCGGGGCCGCGCCACACGACGAGACGGGGGACGGGGATGTTCAGCAAGTACTACCTGAGCGAGTTGTCCTACCTGCGGGAGATGGGCCGCGCCTTCGGGCTGGCCAATCCCAGCGTCGCGGGCCTGCTGGTGGAGCGTGGCGCGGACCCGGACGTGGAGCGGCTGCTGGAGGGCTTCGCCTTCCTCACCGCGCGCATCCGCGAGCGCCTGGACGACAACGTCCCGGAGATGGTGCACGGCCTCACGGAGCTGCTGCTGCCGCACTACCTGCGGCCGCTGCCCGCCACCACCATCGTGGAGTTCACCCCGCAGGTGCGGGCGCTGCGCGGCCGCTCACGCATCCCCGCGGGCGCGGAGGTGGCGTCGCAGCCGCTGGACGGCACGGCCTGCGTCTTCCGCACCACGACGGACGTGGACCTGCTGCCGCTGACGCTCCAGGACGCGGTGTTGGACCGCTCGTCGCTGACGTCGCCCGTGCTGCGCCTGTTCTTCCAGACGCACGAGCAGGGCCGCGCGGAGGTGTTCCGCGCCGCGGGCGTGCGCCTCTTCATCCAGGGGGAGCTGTCCGCCAGCTCGCTCGTGCTGCTGTGGCTGCTGCGCTACTGCAAGGCCGTGCGCGTGCGCGGGGCCTCCGACAGCGGCCCGGGCATCCGGCTGCCTCCGGACGCGGTGCGCGCCACGGGCTTCGAGCGCGACTTCAAGCTGCTGCCCTGGCCCAAGGCCACGGAGGGCTACCGGCTGCTCCAGGAGTACTTCACGCTGCCGGAGAAGTTCCTGTTCTTCGACGTGCGGGGCCTGGACGCGGGCGCCTCCATCATGGAGGACAGGTTCGAGCTCTCCTTCGAGCTGGAGCGTCCGCCGCCCATGGACGCGCGAATCACGCGGGAGATGTTCCGCCTGCACTGCGCGCCGGTCATCAACCTGTTCCAGGTGCCGGCGGATCCCATCCTCCACCACGCGTTGGACCGCGAGCACCTGCTGCGGGCCTCGGACCTGCCGCCGCAGCACGCGGAGATCTACGCGGTGGACACGGTGACGGGCATGCAGGCCGGCCGCAACGAGCGCCGCGCCTACCGGCCCTTCTTCGACTTCGAGCACACCCGGGGCGAAGGCGCGGAGACGTCCTTCTTCCGCGTGCGGCGGGTGCACTCACCCATCGACGACGGCATCGACACGTACCTCACGCTGGAGACGCCCCGCGACGTGGCGCCGACGCTCGGCTCGGAGGAGGTGCTCTCCATTGACTTGACGTGCACCAACCGCTCCCTGCCCTCGCGGTTGCAGGTGGGCGACCTCACGGCCTCCACGTCGGCGTCGCCCACGCAGGCGAAGTTCAGGAACATCGCGCCGGTGAGCCGGCCCGCGCGGGCGCCCCTGGGTTCGGAGCTGCACTGGCGGCTCTTGTCGCACCTGGCCGTCAACCAGCGCTCGCTGTCGGACGCGGCGGCGCTGCGGCGGCTCCTGGACCTCTACAACTTCCAGGCGCTGGCGGACAACCTGGCCTCGCGCGCCAGCCGGCAGCGCGTGGACGCCGTGCGGGCGCTGAACGCGAAGCCCGTCACGCGCTTCCTGGAGGGCGCGCCGCTGCGCGGCAACCTCACCGTCATCGACGTGGACGAGAAGAACTTCCAGGGCGTGGGAGACGCCTTCCTCTTCGGCTGCATCCTGGACGAACTGCTGGCGTCGAACGTGACCATCAACTCCTTCAGCGAGCTGAACGTCCGCCTCCACCCCTCTCAGACGGAGTTCTCGTGGCGCCCGAGGAACGGCTCCCAGCGCATCTCGTAGAGGCCAGCCGCGAGCTCGCGGACGCCGCGCCCCGGCTGGGGTTCTTCCCGCTCGTGGCCTACCTGGAGCGCCTGACGGAAGGCGCCGTGCGGGTGGGCGACGTGGGGCCGGTGAGCGAGGAGATGATCCGCTTCCGGCACGACCCCTCGCTGGGCTTCTCGTCCGGAGACGTGAGCAGCGTCACCCTGCGCGAGGTGCCCGTGCGCGCGGAGGACCCGTCCGCGCGCCGGCCCCTCTTCGAGGTCGCCACGCGCTTCCTCGGGCTCACCGGCACCGTCAGCCCGCTGCCCATGTACCTGGCGGAGGAGGTGGCCCAGGAGGACCCCGACCACGCCGTGCGGCGCGAGTTCCTGGACCTGTTCCACCACCGGCTCCTGTCGCTGCTGTACCGGTTGGAGGCCCGCTACCGCGTCACCAGCGAGTCCAACACGGGCTTCACGGACCAGTGGTCCCGGCGGCTCCTGGCGCTCGCGGGGTTCGACACCTACGAGCAGCACTCCGACAGCAAGCTGCCCACGGCGCGGCTCTTGCGCATCGTGCCGCTGCTGGCCAGCCAGGTGCGCACCGCGGAGAAGCTGGAGGTGGCGCTCCAGGAGGCGCTGGGCGACGACCTGGAGGGGGCGTCCGTCACCGTGCGCCAGTTCATGGGGCGGTGGGTGGACATCGACGCGCGGACGCGGCTGGGGCACTCGTTCCACCAGCTGGGCCGCAACATGCTGCTGGGCGGCAAGGCGTTTGATCGCACGGGGAAGATCCAGCTCGCCATCGGCCCGCTTCCGCCGCGCGCCTACAAGCGCCTGCTGCCGGACGGGGACCTGCTGCCCCTGGTGCGCGAGGTGATGGCGCTCTTCCTGCGCGACCCCCTGGAGTACGAGCTGGAGCTGGGGCTCACCGAGAGCGTCCGCCAGACCTTCTTCCTTTCCATGCACGACCACAAGGCGTCGCGGCTGGGCCGTGACACCTGGCTCGGCAACGGCCAGCAGAACCGACTGAACGTCCCCGGCGCGTGACCTTCGCGCCACCGACTCCCCGGGGCTCACGGCCCCCGGGGAACCCGGACCCCCGTTTCATGCCGTCGAGGAGGGTGTTCCCATCCGTGTCGACCCCAAGGCGCTCGTCCGTCGCCTGACGCCCACGTCCACCCGCCTGCTGGAGGCGGCCGTCGCCCGCGCCAGCACGGGACGCTTCTATGAAATCGTCGTCGAGCACCTGCTCGCGCAGTTGCTGGAGGCGGAGGACTCCGACGTCGCGCGCATCCTGAGCCACTTCCAGGTGGATCGCCGGAGGCTGGCCACGAGCGTGGACCGCGCCCTCCAGGGCATGCGCGCCGGCACCCCGGGCCGGCCCGTCTTCTCCGAGACGCTCTTCCAGTGGATCGAGGACGCGTGGTTGCAGGCGTCCGTGGAGCAGGGGGCCACGCGCCTGCGCTCCGGCGTGCTGTTCGCCCAGTTCATCACCCGGCGCAGCCGCTACACGGCGGAGCTGTTCCCGGAGCTCGACGCCATCTCGCGCGACGAGCTGATGGACTCGCTGGAGGTGGTGTTGCGCCCGTCCGCGGAGACGGTGGAGGTGGCGCCGCCGGAGGCCTCCTCGGGAGGCGGCTCGCAAGGCGCGCAGGCGGGAGGGCGCGGGGACGAGTCGCTCAAGCGCTTCACGACGTCGTTCACCGGCCGCGTGCGCGAGGGGAAGATCGACCCCATCTTCGGCAGGCACCGGGAGATCCGCCAGATCGTGGACATCCTGTCGCGGCGCCGGAAGAACAACCCCATCCTGGTGGGCGAGCCGGGCGTGGGGAAGACGGCGCTCGTGGAGGGTCTCGCGTGGGCCATCGTGAAGGGCGAGGTGCCGGACGCGCTGAAGAACGTGGAGCTCCTGGGGTTGGACCTGGGCCTGCTGCAGGCCGGAGCGGGCGTGCGCGGTGAGTTCGAGAACCGCCTCAAGGCCGTCATCTCCGAGGTGAAGGCCTCCCCCACCCCCATCGTGCTCTTCATCGACGAGGCGCACACCATCATCGGCGCGGGAGGCTCCGCGGGCGGCAGCGACGCGGCGAACCTGCTCAAGCCGGCGCTCGCGCGAGGCGAGCTGCGCACGCTCGCGGCCACCACCTGGAGCGAATACAAGAAGTACTTCGAGAAGGACGCCGCGCTGGAGCGCCGCTTCCAGCCCGTCAAGGTGGAGGAGCCGGGCGTGGAGGACGCGGAGCTGATGCTGCGCGGCCTGAGGGCCACCTACGAGGCCGCGCACGGCGTCACCATCCGCGACGAGGCCGTGACGGCCGCCGTGCGCCTGTCCCAGCGCTACATCTCCGGCCGGCAGCTTCCGGACAAGGCGGTGGACCTGCTCGACACCGCGGCGGCGCGCGTGAAGATCGAGCATTCCACCCGGCCCGACGAATTGGTGGCGCTGGAGCAGCAGATCGCGGGCCTGGAGCGCGAGCGCGACGCCCGCCAGCGCGACCTGTCGGAAGGCCACCCGGGAGACGCGGGCGCGGTGGCGCAGGTGGAGGAGCGGCTGGCCGCGGTGAGGGATCAACTCGCCACGCTGCACGGTCGCTGGGAGGTGGAGCGGGCGGCGGTGGCGCGGCTGTCGGCAGCCCGGAAGGCGCTCGCCACGTCCGCACCGGACGCGGACCGGCAGCCGCTGCGGGCCGAGGTGGACGAGGCCTCCGCGAAGCTGTCCCAGGCGCGAGGAGAGGAGCCGCTGGTCCACGCGGACGTGGACGCGGACATCGTGGCGCGGGTCGTGTCGAGCTGGACGGGCGTGCCCGTGGGCAAGATGCGCAGCGACCTCATCGAAGCGGTGCTGAGCCTGGAGACGAAGCTCGCGTCGCGCGTGCGGGGCCAGGACGCGGCGGTGCGCAAGGTGGCGGAGATCATCCGCATCTCCCAGGCGGGCATCCGCAACCCGGACACGCCCATTGGCGTGCTGCTCTTCGTGGGCCCCAGCGGCGTGGGCAAGACGGAGACGGCGCTCGCGCTGGCCGACAGCCTCTATGGCGGCGAGCGCTTCATGACGACGCTCAACATGAGCGAGTTCCAGGAGAAGCACACCGTCTCGCGGCTCATCGGGTCGCCCCCGGGCTACGTGGGCTACGGCGAGGGAGGCCTGCTGACGGAGGCGGTGCGCCAGCGGCCCTACTCCGTGGTGCTGCTCGACGAGTGCGAGAAGGCCGACCTGGAGGTGATGAACCTCTTCTACCAGGTGTTCGACAAGGGGATGCTCACGGATGGCGAGGGCCGCGCCGTGGACTTCCGCAACACGGTCATCATCCTGACGAGCAACCTCGCGTCCGACATCGTGATGCGGATGTTCGAGGGGGACGCGGCGCCCACGGCCGAGCAGGTGATGACGGCGATCCGCCCCGCCCTGAGCCAGCACTTCAAGCCGGCGCTGCTGGCGCGCATGACCATCGTGCCCTTCGGGCCGGTGCAGCGCGACGTGATGCGGCAGATCGCCGAGATGAAGCTCGACAAGCTGGTGGGCCGGCTGCGCACGGCGCACGGCGTGGAGACGACGCTCGCGCCGGAGCTGCTCGACGAGCTCGCGCGACGCTGCACCGAATCCGAGACGGGCGCGCGCAACCTGGAGCAGATCCTCCAGGGCTCGCTGATGCCCGCGCTGTCGCGGGAATTGCTTCAGAAGCTGGCGGGCGGCGCGGTGCCTCCCCGCCTGCACATCGCACTGACCGCCGAAGGAGACTGGGACCTCCAGTTCTCCGGAGCCTGAGCCGGATGGCGACCTCCATGATGACACGACAGGGATTGCTCA
This sequence comes from Corallococcus llansteffanensis, assembly GCF_003612055.1. Lineage (GTDB taxonomy): Bacteria > Myxococcota > Myxococcia > Myxococcales > Myxococcaceae > Corallococcus > Corallococcus llansteffanensis. Next base: position 48,468 of record NZ_RAWB01000005.1, on the reverse strand, counting down.
CAGCCGTCGCGCTGGGCCTGCTGGCGGGGTGCGCCACCACCGCGCCCGCGCCCCGGCTCTGCCAGAAGGACGCCGGTTTCAACGAGCGCTCCGCGCCCACGCCGGACCTGTGGTTCGCGCTCCTGCTGCACGGCTACGACAAGGACCGCAACGTGGTGCCCCGGCCCGCGGTGGACTGCTCGGGAGCGCCGGTGGTCTGGCAGGACCCGACGCAGGACGAGTGCCGCGAGCCGGGCCCTCCCTCGGAGCCGCTGCCCCCGCCGGCGCAGCTGACGGAGCAGGACCTGGTGCTGGAGACGCTCCAGGCCCGCGAGCGGCTGGTCTGGGTCATCACGCGCCGGTACACCAACGGCGAGGGCGTGGGCCCCGTCGCGCGGGTGCACACGACGGAGACCGGCTTCTCCGTGGAGGCGCTGGGCACGCTGCGCGCGCTGCCGCTGCACGCGAAGCTGCGGATGGAGCGCGTGGCCGGCACGGAGGTCCTGGTGGCCGAGGGCGACGCCTGCACCACCGACCCGTCGGAGGAACAGGTCTGCCGGCGCGCGGTGCGCATCATGCCCCTGCGCAGCCACCGCTTCTTCGGGGAGGCCGTGTCCAACAAGGACAAGGCGTGCCTGGGCGCCGCGTGGTTCCCGCTCAGCCGGGAGCTGTCCTTCACGCTGCCCAACGGCCTGCGCCGGACGTACGAGCTGGCCTCGACGGTGTCGTTCAAGTCCGACGGCATCACCGTGCAGGAACAGGTGCAGGTGAGCGATTCGGATCCGAAGCAGCCCGCCGTGGCGCCCCGCCTCTACCGCCGCGCGCAGGACCACCGGGAGCTCACGGTGCAGGACAGCATCCTCACGGGCAGCGCGCCGTCGCTGTGGGTGCGGATGATCGAGCAGCAGCTGCTGGCCGGAGCGAAGCCGCTGCCGGAGCAGGTGGTGGTGCCGCTCGAAGCCCCACCCGCCCCGAAGGACGACGCACCGAAGACCGCGTCCGGCGCGAAGCCCTGAAGCCTTTGCCGTGGACCATCTCACGTCATTTCGAAGGGACCCTCCCTGACCCGTTGGTAGGAGCGCATGCGCATGGACAACGTGCAGCGGTTGGTGGCCCGGCGGGTCGAGAAGCTGCTGGAGCAGCTCGCGTTGCTGGTGGCGCGGGGACGGACGGGGGAGGACCTGCCTGCCATTGGCGTCACGCTGCACCTGGCGCATGGCCATCAGGTGAGCGGCGAGCTGCTGGACTACCTTCCGAAGGAGGCGGTGCTGCTGGCGCTGAAGAAGGAGGCGCTGTCGCGTTCCGAGTCGGTGACGTACGTGGATCTGGCGTCGGTGGTGGCGGTGACGGTGACGGACGCGGGCCGGCTGGCGCAGGTGCCCGGGATGGTGCGGCCCCTGCCCACGCGGTCTGACCTGCAGAAGCTGGCGGAGCAGCTCGCAAAGGGCATCACCGAACAGTTCTGGCCCAGCGAGGGAACGCTGGGAGGGCAGGTGCTGCGCTTCGAGGTGGACTGGGTGGGGCTGGACGACGAACCGGGGCGACTGGCGCTGGAGCTGGCATTGAACGTCGCCTCGCATGCGCTGAAGGAGCTGGGACGGAGCGAGAAGAACGGACGTGAGGCCATCCGGGCCATCTCGACCGTGCGCTTCGTGAAGGGCAAGGAGACCGTGGCGAGCCTGGAGGGCGACACCGGCACCGTGACGGTGGGCCCCGGGGGCACCCCCACGGTCCAGGCGTTCCGAAAGGGATTCACCGCGGGACGGTGAGCGCATCCCTCCATGGGCCACCCCTCCATCGAGAACGAAACGCCGTTCGCCCACGCCCTGATGGGACTGGCGGACGAGGAGGGGCGTCCCCTGCTCCTCATCGTGGTCAAGGCCACCTACACCTTGACGGCGACGGGGCTGCGACTCGCGGAGCAGCAGGTGCCCGTGAACTGGAGTGGCGAGTCCTGGGGCAAGCCGGGTGAGTCCAGCGAGCGCTACGAATCCGAGGGGGCCTTCTTCAAGCCCGCGACGGACGTGGTGCTCCTGGGCCATGCGTATCCGGAGAAGAAGGGCGCCACGGAGGCACTGGTGGTGCTCCAGGCAGGCCCGCTGAAGAAGGCCGTGCGCGTGGTGGGCGAGCGCACATGGTTCAAGAGCCTGGGACGCGTGGCCGCGACGAAGCCCCTGCCCTTCGACAGGCTTCCGCTGACGTGGGAGCGCGCGTTCGGAGGCTGGGACCGGACGGACGCGCAGCGGCCCACCTTCGAGCCGCGCAACCCCGTGGGCACGGGCTTCCGGGCCAGCCCCCGCCACTTCGAGGAGGGGTTGAGGCTGCCCAACCTGGAGGACCCGATGGACCCCGTGCGCGACTTCGGTCAGCAGGTGGTGCCAGCGGGGTTCGGCTTCACGTCGCCGCACTGGCAGCCGCGCGCGAGCTACGCCGGCACCTATGACGAAGCGTGGAACAAGACACGCAAGCCGCTGCTGCCCAAGGACTTCGACCGGCGCTTCTTCAACGCGGCCGCGCCGGGGCTGAGTGCCCCGGGTTACTTGAAGGGCGATGAGCCTGTCATCATCGCGGGGGCATCCCCGCAGGGCCAGCTGTCCTTCACGCTCCCCGGCCAGGCGCCGGAGGTGACGGTGGAACAGACCCGCGCAGAGGACTCGAGGCCCGGCATGCCCCTGGACACGGTCATCGTGGATCCGGATGAGAACCAGGTGCTGCTGCTGTGGCGTGGACACATGGTGCTTCGGGACGGCATCCATGACGTGCGCGGACTGCGCATCACGGTGGCGAAGAAGACGTGAGGGAAGTCCATCCGCATTGGAGGTAGCCCGTGCCTGTCAATACCGGAGTGAACAAGCTGTCCGTGGTGACCAAAGACAGTGGAGGCGTCACCACCGCATTCCCAGACGTATGCAAGACACCCTCCCCTGCCGGCCCCATCCCCATTCCCTATCCCAACATCGCGCAGTCCTCGGACACCGCGAAGGGCACCAAGAAGGTGACCGTGGCGGGCAACCCGGTATGCGTGAAGGACTCGAACTTCAGCACCAGCACGGGTGACGAAGCGGGCACGGCCGGGGGCGGCGTGGCCTCCAGCAAGACCCAGGGCAAGGCGGAGTTCATCAACTACTCCTTCGACGTGAAGTTCGAGGGCAAGAACGTAGCGCGCGCCTTCGACCTGATGCTTCACAACGACAAGAACACCCCTCCCTTCCCGGTCATGCAGGGTCCCGTCATCGCCATGGGCGGTGGTGAGGGGAAGCCCAAGTGCCTCTGCTGCGAAGAGGATCTCTAGGCAGGTTGCCGGGAAACGCGCTGATGCTCTCCAACGAAGCCCTCCGCGGCACGAACGCGTCCTCCGCGCCGCACGACGCCTCGCCCCGAATGGACATGGCACGCGACTTCCTCGCGGATGCCGCCTTCTTCTGGGTGCAGCGCGAGCAGGGGCTGGTCGCTCCCGACTACACCCTCCAGGAACTCCTGGAAGGCCCCGAGCAGCGGCTGCTTGCCTGTCTCGACGCACTGGTGCTGGGTGGACCGACAGTCACTCGGAAGCTGCTGCGGCCCGCCCTGGTTTCGGAGGAGTTCGAGACAGTCGCCTGTGCAGGCTCCGCCCTCCTCATGCAGGGTGGAGCGGAAGAACTCGATGCCGTGCTCACTGCGCTCTGTAGCGACGTGGAGTCGACGAGCCAGGGGGCAGCACGGTCCCTGGAGCTCACCCGCCGCGTGGACGCGGTGCCTCGGCTGCATGAGCTCCTGAGGGACGCCACTCCCAGGGTCCTGGCGCGGGTGCTGGCCATCCTCACGCAGTGGCAGGCGGATCCCGCTCAAGACCTGGACGGGCTCCTCGCCGCGGGCCATGCACCGCTCGCCTGCGCGGTGCTGCGTGCCGCCCGCCGCTTTCCCGCGCGACTGAAGCCCGCCTCGATTGAGCGCGCCCTCGGCTCGGACGTGCCGGAGGTGAGGAACGTGGCGCTGGAGACAGCCTTCCTGCTCGGGCATCCCGGCGCCTGGAGCACCTGTGTCGAGGCCGTCCGCCGCCAGGGGCCGGGCTGGGGTGGGCCTGCGTCGCTGCTCGCGCTGGGCGGAGACCCGCAGGACGTGGAGCTCCTCCTCCAGGCACTGCCGGAACCTGCGCTACGGCGGGATGCGCTCTGGGCCTTGGGGCTTTGCGGGCGCGTTGCCGCCGTGGGGCCCTTGCTCGAGGCCATGCGGGACGAGACCGTCGCCCCCATGGCCGCGGAGGCCTTCTGTGCCATCACCGGCCTGGCCCTTACCGGGGACCTCAAGGTGTCCCGAGAGGCCTGGACGCCGGAGGCTCCAGAGGAGGAAGCCACGCCGCTCGGTCCGGAGGCCGCGCTCCCCTTCCCCATGCACCAGCGGGTGGAGCACTGGTGGAAGGAGGCCCAGAGGAGATTCACACCCCAGGGGCGCTACCTCGCCGGGAAGCCCTTTGGAGCCGAGCCGCTCCTCGAGGCCCTCACGGCGGGCCCCATGCGCAGGCGCGCGACACTGGCGCTGGAGCTGGCCGTGCGCACCCAGGGCGCCTGGCAGCTTTCCACCGGGAACTGGGCGCTGCGGCAATGGAGGGAGCTCCAGGCCATGCGGCCCGCGGTGCGTGGGAGCCTGGCCCTGGGCTCCTTCCGCGCGCTACCGCGCACCCTCGCCGTCCCGGACGCGCTGCCCGTCAAGGACGAGCCGCTCTTTGCGCCGGTGTTCCGCCAGCGTCCCCCGCCGCCGGGTGCGCTCGCGGTGACCGGGCTGGGGCTGGTGTCGTCCCTGGGGGATGGCGTGGTGGGCAGTTGCGCGGCCGCACGGGTGGGCGTGGCCCGGCCGGGGGCGATGGAGGGCACTCCAGTCGTGGACGAGGACTCGGGCGAGGAGTTGCCGGTAACAGGGCATGCCATCCCCCACCTCACGCAGGGCTTCAGCGGCGTGGGACGGTTGGTGCGGATGGGCGAGGCGGCCCTCGCGGACCTCGTCCACCAGACCGGACTTGCCGCAGGACCGCGTACCGGCCTCTTCCTCAACCTGCCGAGCGGCTTCCTCCTCGCCGCCGCGGAGCGGCATGCACGCGAGGCCGCGAAGCAGGAGGCGGCCGCCTCCAGTCAGGAAGAGGACGCCGCGGAGCTGGAAGTCTCCGAGGAGGAACCCCTGCTCGCGGAGGTCTTGCGGGAGCGGTACTCACGGACGCTGCTTCCCCGGTTGCTCGCTCAGGCCCAATTGCCGGGCGGTGTCTCGCAGGAGGCGCTCTTCTTCGGTGACTCCCCTGGCTTCGTCACTGCCTTGCACGCGGCGGAGCGCGCGCTGAGTTCGGGCGCGGTGGACCGATGCATCGTGGGCGGCATCGACAGCCTCGTCGAGCCGGAGTGGCTGGACGCGCTGGAAGAACTTCGACTGCTGAAGACGCCCAACCGGCACGTGGGCTTGATGCCAGGGGAGTGCGCGGCCTTCGTGCTGGTGGAGAAGGCGAGCACGGCAGCCCGCCGGGGCGCACCTGTCCACGCGTACATCGATGCGCTGGCCTCCGCCTCCGAGCCGGCCCACATGTTCTCCGGCCAGCCCCACCTGGGCGTCGCGCTGACGTCAGTGCTCGCGGAGGTGCTCGGGAACCTGGAGGACCGGGGGCAGGAGACGGGCCTTGTCTTCGCGGACCTGGACGGCACGATGCAGCGAGCCCAGGACTGGGGCTACGCCCAGGTGCGGATGGACGGCTTCCCGCTGAGGGAGTTGCCCCAATGGACTCCCGTGGACGCATGGGGCGGCGTGGGGGCGGCGACGGGTGCCCTGGCCGTTTGCATGGCGGCGCGGAGCTTCGCGCGGGGCCATGCCCCGGCTTCAGGAGTCCTGGCATGGCTCTGGGGCGGGTCCGGGGAGCGGGCTGCGCTCCACGTGCGGGCGCCCACGGCGCGATGAGGTGGGGCGTCAGCGCCGGGCGAGTCCTGGCATCATCCGGTACTCGGGCTGCACGCGAAGGCCGTGCTCCTCGGCCAGCCGCAGCAGGGCCAGTCCCTCGATGAAGACATGGCGCTCGGTGTGGAAGCGCTGGGGATGAACAGGAAGGCCCGCGTTCCGGAACTCCGCATCGCGCTCGACGAGCAGGTCCTCCAGGGCGGCATCGAAGGCGTCCTGATCCCTGTTGGAGAGCGCCACACACACGGCAAGCCGCGGGGAGCCACTGTCGCCGGAGCATTGCTGGAACGCCGCGAGCGCCCGCTCCGTACCTGAGGAAGGAGCCTTCGCGTCCGCGAGCAGGTTCTCGCGCAAGAAGTCGGCGTAGCGGAAGTCGTCCTCGAACTCCTCATCCGCCACCCAGCGATGTGGAGCATGCTGGACAAGGTCGCGAGCGAGGCCGAGCTCACCGGATGCGAGCGCGTCGAACAGGGGCTCCACCCGACTGGCGCAGCGGAACCGGCTCGGGGCCGCCGGGTCCGAGTCGAGGAGCAGCAGCTCCCGGCGGGCCATCGCGGACAGACGCAGGTCATGGCGGAACGCCAGGACGTCTGCCTCCGCCAGCAGCGCGCCAATGGCGGCGATACGGCGATAGGTGGAGAGCCGGGTCAGCAGCTCCTCGCGTTGGAGGGGCGTCAGGGGCTGGCGGAGGCCGTCCTCGAGGTCTTCGACGGCCGTGAGCGCGTTCTCGCGAATGAGGTCCATCTGGAGCATGAACTGTCGCCTGTCCTCCGCCGGTCGCGGAGCGTCTACGTGCGGACCCGCTCGCGGAACTCGGAGCCGTAGTCCCCCAGCTCCTGGAAGATCATCCCGGTGCAGTCCTCGTCGATGATGATTTGACCCAGATCTTCTCGGATGAGGATGAGCCGGGACTTCTCCGCAAGCCGGAAGAGCTTCGCGTCCTTGGGAATCTTCTTTTCCTGGAGCACCAGCCGCCGGAACCGATGCACCTGGTCCTTGATGATGGAGTCCATGGTGAAGTCTGACTTCTGGGCATCCATGCAGGCCACGGTGCCCAACACATTGGCGACGAAGTAGGGCGTGTCCAGCGTCTTCTTGCGCGGGGTGCGCAGACGCACCGGCAGGAACTCAATAGTGCCTTGGGGCGTCTCCTTCTCCAGGATGCCCTTGAGCTTCGCGGACACCACGAGCAGCGCGGAGGTATTGGGGATGCTGTCCGTCAGCTTGCTGCCCCGCTCTTTCGACAGATCGAAGATGAGCCCCTCTGGGAACCAGTCCTTGCAGGGGACTCCCTCCTTCAGCAGGTAGCCATTGCCCTCAAACGGGTCCTTGCGGAGCGGTTCCATCCACGCAAAGGACTCGTCCTCGTCGTCATCCACCCAGGGGTAGTAGCTCACCGGAATCGACTCCTCGCTCAGGACTTCTTGCTCTTCGTAAGGCCCTTCTTCTTGGGCGCAGGCTTCACGAACGTGTTGATGGAGATGGGGCCGGCGGCAACCAGCATGTTCCAGTATTCCTTCTGGAGATTCATCAGCTTGGCCTTGAGGTCCTCGGGAGGATTCCACTCCTTGTGCTTCTTGTCCCTATTCAGGGCCTTATCCAAATCGTCCCTGACTCCGTCCATGTCCGCGTCGACTTGCTCGGTATAGGCCGGATGGCGGCCCTGGTGGAACGGCAGCTGGTGGAACTCCGAGTCCCGCTGCCTCGCGGGGAGGAAGATGATGTTCTCCCCGTTGTTGATGTTGTAGTCCACCCCTTGGAGCATCCGGAGTTGGTTGCTGTCGAAGTAGGAGAACGCCTCTTCCGGAAGCAGGTGGTGCCCCTGGTTGACGTACGGGGACTGGCCGATCTGGAAGTTGCTGCCATACGTGAAGGTGTAGCGCCGAGCGTGGAGCCTGCTGCCCGCCTTCACCCCCTTGTCACGGGCACGCGTTCCACGCGTCTGGAGCACGTTCTGGATGACCTCGAGGTCCGCGTAGACGATCTTCCGCCCACCATTGCCTTTGATGTGCTTGTAGCCCTTGTTCCGGTAGTCGCGATCGCGCTTGAGCCGTGCCTTCAACTTGCCCGCGCCCGAGAGGTGATTTCCCATGCGTGTCTCCGTAGGACTCAGTTCAACTCGATCTTGCCACCGCGGATGAGCTGGAGCCCCGAGGCGCGGCTCTCCACCCGGACGCCTCGCAGGAGGATGGTTCCGTCCCTGCGCAGCGTGATGCTCGCCTCGCCCACCTGAAGGACGAGTTCCCGCTGGGCGCCCAGCACGACACGCTCCTCCGGCACGGAGTTCTTTGCCCCGGTTTCCGTGGCGGGCGCGGGAGTCTCGGAGCTCCCGGGCCGAGCCGACCCCTCCAAGAGCTGGTCCAGCAGAGAAGGAGAATGGGAGTCCTGCGCCATGGCGACAAGCAGGGGCCGCGCCGGGTCACCCTCCTCGAAGAGCAGTACGGCCTGCCGCTGCTCCCCCGCGGCCACGCGGAGCTGTGCCATATCGAGCGCTACAAAGCTCCGGGCCGGAACCGGCCCGGGACCGCCTTCGAACTGCACCAGGGGCAGGCCCTCCAGACTCACGCCGACAAGTCGACCGACGCGCGCCCCGAGGAGGGGCTGCTGCGACTCGGTGCGGACATCATTGTCAGACTTGCTGGAATCATCAGGTGAAGACATGAGAGACCTCAGCGACACGGTGGATTCCATTGTCTCAAGCCGGCTGTATGGCCAAAACCACCACATGAGCGCCTGTCGCAATGGCAGCGGCGAATCATGAGCATGGCCCGGCTCCGCGACCCTGCCACACTCCGAGTGATGGATGGGATCAGATGTTGAGTAGCACCCGACGAAGCAGCAAGTCAAAGTTTGCCCGGTGGTGCAGCTGACGTTTGATACGTCTGGACTTCATGCCCTGGCACTCATCAACAAGGGGGAGCGTGATCCATTGAGCGACGGGCGAAAGCCGCCGCTCATGCGCTCAGCGCCGTCAGCACGCGGGACGCCACGGCATCCCACGAGCGCTCGACCGCCGCCGTGTGGATGCGCCGCTCCATCTCCCTGCGCTCCGCCTCTCCAATCTGGGCGGCCTGGCCGAGAACCTCCGAGAGGCGCTCGGCCGTCAGGGGCGTCACGGACCAGCCGGCCCCTGTCTCCTGCACGTAGCGGTGGAGGTCCGGCGGGCCTCCCGCGATGATCGGCCGGAGGAAGGCGCGGGCCAGGTGCGCCGTCCCGCTCTCATGGCGGATGCGCTCGTCGTAGAGGTTCAGCACGGCGTCCGCCGCCCAGAAGAACCGGGGGTGCTCCTCCATGGGGACGAAGCCGGGGAACAGGTGGACCCGCTCGCGGACACGCGCCTGCGCGATGAGCGCCTGGAGCTCCCGGTACGACACGTCGCCCTCCGGGCCCGCGATGAGCAGCTCCCAGTCGGGACTGCGCGCCAGGGCCTCGAAGACGAGGCGGAAGCGCTTGTCGGCGCGCAGGGTGCCGAAGGCGAGCGCCAGCTTGCGCCGCGTGGGAAGGCCCAGCGCTGTCCGTGCCGTGGCGCTGTCCACATGGGTCTGGGTGTCGGGATGGGGCGCGCCATAGGGGAGCACCTCGACCTTGTCGGCGAAGCCCTGCCCGGGGTCGATGTTCTTGAGCAGGTTCACCCTCATCCCGGAGGCGTGCACGAAGCACTTGTCCACGCTGCGCAGGATGTGCCGCGCGAAGGGACGCGCCAGGAGCTTGTAGGCGCCCGCGAGGGGCGAGGCGTGCGTCAGGTTGAAGTGGGTGTCGTGGAAGATGCAGAGCCGCCGGTGTGCCCGGGGCTCCCGCGACAGGTGCGCCGCCAGCGAGAGGTACTCGAAGGTCTCGAACAGCAGCGGAGGCCCTCCGAGTGAGCCATGCACGTGCTCCAGCTCGTTCAGCAGGCGCAGCTGGCGGGTGAGGCGCGCGGTGCCCCACACCACGTCTCCCAGCGGCCCGAATCGCTCGCGATACTCCGAGCGGAACCCGGCCCCTGTGTCCTTCCCGGACATGTGGGGGACGATGGACGGGGGATAGCTCACACTTCCCGTCAGACCGTGGACGTGGACCTCCACGCCCCGGCGCGCGAGCGCGTCACCCAGGCCGGTGAGGTACGACTGCTGGTGTCCCGCGGGACGGAACGCCGTGGGGCTGAAGATGAGCAGGCGGTTCGACGGCATGGGGAGGCCCTCGGGATGGGCGCCCCACGCCACTGCGACTTCGCCGTGGCGACAACGGCCCTACGAGACAGGCCTCGCGTCCTTTAGTGGCCAGCCGGCCGCCCCAGGCACCACGCCGCCCTGCACTTCCGGGCCCGCTGCTGGCTGGGCAGCTCTGCAGGCAGCCAGGACGTAGGAGGTTGGAGGTTGGACCGGGCGGTGGGTGGGCGGCCACCGGGTCCGCCGCGTCCCGTCATGGCGCTGATCGAGCTCGCGCGCCGCACTGCGCCGCGAATGACGAAAACGGGGAAATCTTGCCACCGGCATCCGGCCTGTGTTAGCGATTTGATAACGTGATAGCAATTGGAGCGTGTCGATGGGCTTTACGCGGGTCCTGGCGGGGCTGGACATCACACAACCGTTTCTGGGACCGTGGGAGCTTGAGCGTCGTCGCGGCCGTCCCTTCAAAGCCCGGCTCGGCGCCAACGAGTGTCTGTTCGGCGTCTCCCCTGCCGCGCTGCGCGTCCTGTCCTCCCGCGGCGCTGAAATCGCGCTTTATTCCGACCCTGTAAACAAGGCCCTGCGCGACTCAATCGCCGGAGCCTGTGGCCTGTCGCGTGACTGCGTCGTCATCGCGGAGGGAATCGAGGGACTGCTCGGCCTCTTCGCCCGCGCGTTCATCGACCCGGGTGACGTGGCGGTGAACTCGCGCGGCGGCTACCCCAGCTTCGACTACTACGTCCGCGGGTGCGGGGGTCGGCTGGTCCACCAGCCCTATCTCCAGTCCGGGCACAACGACATCGACGGGCTGCTCGACGCCGCCCGGCGCCATGACGCGAAGCTGCTCTACCTGGCCAACCCAGACAACCCGACGGGGACGCTGGCCGGGCCGACGGAGATCAAGCGGCTGCTGGACGGGCTCCCCGCCGGGTGCGTGCTGCTGCTCGACGAGGCCTATGTCGAGTTCGCCGATCCCAGCGCCGTGCTCCCCACCAACGAGACGCGGAGCAACCTGATCCGCCTGCGCACCTTCTCGAAGGCGTACGGCCTCGCTGGCGCGCGCGTCGGCTACGCGCTCGCCGAACCCGGGTTGCTGGCCCAGGTGGAGCGCATCCGGCACCACTTCGGCGTCAGCAAGCTCTCGCAGGAGATGGCGCACGCGGCGTTCGAGGACCGCGACTTCCTCGGCAGGGTGGTGGCCGAGACCGCGAAGGGCATCGAGGACTACAAGGCGCTCGCGGCGCGGCTCGGTGTCACGACGCTGCCAGGCTCCGGCAACTTCGTGGCCTTCGACTTCGGCGACGCACGGACCGCCAAGGCCGTCGCGACCCGCCTGGACGCGCACGACATCCTCGTCCGCCACGTCGTCGAGCCGCCGCTCGACCGACTCATCCGCATCACCGTCGGGCCGCAAGAAGCACGCGCGTACCTGACCGAGATCCTGCTAAAAGCCTGACGGGTCCCTGGGTTGGGGGGGACTCGATTGTGAATCGCCGCAGTGATTGAAAGCGGAGACGGGGGTGCGCATGCACAAGGTCTATGTTTTTCCCGGACAGGGAGCGCAGAAACTCGGCATGGGGCAGGGGCTCTTCGAGCGCTTCCCGGCCTATACGCGTGCTGCTGACTCCATCCTCGGGTACTCCATCCAGCGGCTCTGCCTCACCGACGAGGCGAACCAGCTCCGCCGGACCGAGTACACGCAGCCGGCGCTGTACGTCGTCTGCGCGCTCATGTACCTCGACCGGGCCCGCACGGATTCCACCGACCCGGCGTTCTTCATCGGCCACAGCCTGGGCGAGTACGTCGCGCTGTTCGCGGCCGGCGTGTTCGACTTCGAGACGGGGCTCAAGCTCGTCAAGCGCCGCGGTGAGCTGATGGGCCGCGCCACTGGGGGCGGCATGGCCGCGGTGATGGGATGCGACCGGGCGACCGTGGAGTCGACGCTGCGTCGCGCCGGCCTGACCAGCCTCGACCTGGCGAACCTGAACGCGCCCCGGCAGATGGTGCTGTCGGGCCCGCTCGACGACATCTCGCGCGCCGCCCCGCTCTTCGAGGCGCAGCAGGCACGCTTCGTACCGCTGAACGTCAGCGCGCCCTTCCACTCCCGCTACATGCGCGCCGCCGCGGACGAGTTCGCCCGCGAGCTCGGCCACGTGCACCTGCGCACGCTGCGGGTCCCGGTGATGGCGAACGCGTCTTCGCGGCCGCACCAGCACGAGAGCCTGCGGGAGATGCTGGCGCGGCAGATCGAGAGCCCGGTGAACTGGGTCGACAGCATCGAGTTCATCATGGCGCAGGGTGACTTCACCTTCGAAGAGCTCGGCCCCACCTCCGTCTTGACGCGACTGGTGAAGGAGATTCGCGAAGCCGCCGCGCCGGCCCCCCGCGCGGCCCCGTCGCGGGAGGCGACGTGTTAACCGTCCTCAACGCCTTCTGTCACGGCTACGTCGCCACGCCCATCCTCGCGCTTGGCGTACAGCGGGGACTCTTCGGCTGCCTCGACGCCCGCGTCCCCCGGTCGCTGACCTCGCTCGAGGAGAAGACCGGCGCGAACAGCGGCTATCTGCAGATCGTGCTCCGCGCCCTGCTCACGCTGGGCTGGGTGAAGGAGCAGGACGGCGGCTACCTGCTCGACGCGAGCGCCGAGCCGGACCGCGTGCCGTGTGACGTCGTCGAGCTCTACGGCTTCGCGCCCGGGGAGTGGCTCGTCCCCGGGCGGGCGCGCGACCTGCTGATCCGTCACGCCACCCGGCTGATCGAAGCCCCGGCGTCGCCGCTGTCGCGGCACACGGAGGGGGCGCTCCTGCTGCCGCTGATCATCGGCCTGAAGCGCCACCAGACCGCGCCCGGCGAGGCGCCGCTCGGCGGCCTCGACGCGGAGCTGCGCGCTTGCCTCGTGCGCCTGCTCGCGGCGAAGGCGTGGCTTGAGCCCGATGGCGGCACCGCCCTGACCCGCATGGGGAAGGAGCTGTTCGAACGCGCGAACGTCATGGCGATCGCCGCCTCGTACCGCCCGATGCTGGCGCGGCTCGACACGCTGGTCTTCGGAAACCCCCTCGAGGTCATCCACAAGAGCGGCCAGGAGGAGGAGGCCCACGTCGACCGGACCATGAACGTCGTGGCCAGCGGCTATCAGCACCGGCGCTACTTCGCCGAGGCCGAGGCGATGCTCGCGGACATCTTCAACCGGATGCCCATCGAGAGCCAGCCCCGCTACATCGCCGACATGGGCTGCGGCGACGGGACGCTCCTCAAGCACGCCTACGACGTGGTGCGGGAGCAGACCGCGCGGGGCGCCCACCTGAAGGAGCACCCGCTCACGCTGGTGGGCGTCGACGTCAGCCTCGACGCGCTGCGGGAGACGAAGAAGACGCTCACCGGGCTGCCGCACGTCACGCTCACCGGCGACATCGCCCGGCCCGATCGACTGGTCGCCGACCTGTCGACGCACGGCATTGGCGACCCGCGGCAGGTCCTGCACATCCGCTCGTTCCTCGACCACGACTTCCGCGACGTGCGGGAGGACGCGGGAGCGGGCCGGGCCTCGGACGCGCGTTGGCAGTCGGACGCGGCGTACGCTGACAAGACCGGGCAGCGGGTGACGACGGCCGACGTGCTCGCCGCGTGGCGGCAGCACCTGCGGCGGTGGTCGGACGCGGCGTCGGACCACGGCATGGTCGTGCTCGAGGCGCACAGCCTCCCCACGGATTGCGCGAGGGAGAACTTCGACTCCACCGAGAGCTTCTACTTCGACACGCTGCACGCGCTCTCGCAGCAATACCTCATCAGCGCGGAGACCTATCTGGTGGTCGCCGCGAGCGTGGGGCTGTTCCCCCGCGTCAGCCCCAAGCGGTTCCCGAAGACGCTGCCGTTCTGCCGCATCACGCTGACGCACTTCGAGAAGCGCGACTACATCGTCCGCCTCGCGGAGCCGGACGACCTGCCGGCGCTCGTCGAGCTCGAGCGCCTGTGCTGGCCCGAGCACCTGCGCTCCTCGGAGGCCACGCTGCGGGAGCGGGTGCGCGTGTTCCCCGAGGGCCAGCTCGTGCTCGAGCTCGGCGGCCGCGTGGTCGCGGTGATGTACTCGCAGCGCGTCGAGAGCGTGCGCGCGGTGGAGATGAGCACCGCCGAGCAGACAGCGTCGCTCCACGTCCCGAACGGGCCGGTGGTCCAGCTCATCGCGCTCAACGTCGACCCGGAAATGCAGCAGCGGCAGCTCGGCGACCAGCTCCTAGAGTTCATGCTGCAGCGGAGCACGCTGCTGAGCGGCGTCCGCCACGCGGCCGGCGTGACGCGCTGCAAGGCGTACGACCGCGGCCAGGGGATTCCCATCGAGCAGTACGTCCGCGAGCGCGACGAGCGCGGCAATCCCGTGGACCCGATGCTGCACTACCACGCGTCCCACGGTGCGCAGATTGGCGACGTGGTCCGCGCCTACCGCCCGCGCGACACGGCCAACGAGGGCTGCGGCGTCCTGGTCGTCTATGACCTCCACGACCGCGTGGCGAAGCACGCCGCGCGCCCGCGGGGCGGCGAGGCGCCGGCCAGCCCGGGCGCCGATGTGGAGGCGCTCACCGAACGCATCATCCGCGCCTGCCTCGGGCCGCAGCGGGAGGCGGCATACTCGCCGAGCCGGCCGCTCATGGAGATGGGCCTCGACTCCGCGGATCTCCTGGAGCTGACCGGCCACATCCGCCACGAGTTCGCGGTCAACCTCGGGCCCGCCTTCTTCTTCGAGCACAGCACGCCGGCCAAGGTGGTCGCGTTCCTGCGCGGCGCGACGGGAGCACGACCCGAGGCGGTCGCCGCGCTGGCCGCGGTGCCGCCGCGCAGGGACACCTCCCCCGGCGCGAGGACGGCGGATGTCGCCATCGTCGGCTGCGCGTGTCGGCTGCCTGGCGGTAACGACGACCCGGAGGCGTTCTGGGCGTTCCTGAAGACGGGCGGGAGTGGGATCCGCGACATCCCCCGCGAGCGGCTCGCGTGGCCCCGCGGCATCTCGCCGGACGGCGAGCACTCGGGCATCGCCAGGGCGGGACTCCTCGACGACGTGCGCGCGTTCGATGCCTCGTTCTTCCGCATTGCCCCGGCGGAGGCCGCGTCCATGGACCCGCAGCAGCGGATCCTCCTCGAGCTCGCGTGGCGATGTCTCGACGACGCCGGCTACAGCGGCGGCTTCGCGCCCGGCGCCACCACCGGCGTGTTCATCGGCGCGAGCGGCTCCGACTACGGGACGCTGCTCGCCTCGCGGCCGACGGAGGCGCACTTCGCCACCGGCGCGGCGATGGCGCTCCTGCCCAACCGGATCTCCTACTTCTTCGACTTCCACGGGCCGAGCATCCTCATCGACACGGCCTGCTCGAGTTCGCTCGTCGCGGTGCATCAGGCAGTGCAGTCCCTGGCGCGCGGCGAGTGCGACGGCGCCCTGGTGGGCGGGGTCAACATCATCTGCCACCCCGGCAACAGCGTGGCCTACCACAAGGCCGGGATGCTCTCGCGCCGCGGCCAGTGCAGCACGTTCGACGAGAGCGCCGACGGCTACGTGCGGGCCGAGGGCGCGGTGGTGATGCTCCTGCGTCCGCTCGAGCAGGCGCTCGCGGATGGCGACCAGATCTACGCCGTCATCAAGGGCACCGCCGTCAACCACGGCGGCCAGTCCGGTGGCCTCACGGTGCCCAACCCCCGCCAGCAGGCGAACCTGCTCAAGCAGGCCTGGGAGCGCGGTGGCGTCGCACCCGAGTCCATCGGGTTCTTCGAGACGCATGGAACCGGCACCTCCCTGGGCGACCCCATCGAGATCCAGGGCATCCGCGAGGCCCTCACGGCGGGGCGTGCCGCTCCGTCCGGCGCGGCGTGCGGGCTCGGGGCACTGAAGACCAACCTGGGCCACCTGGAGGCCGCGGCCGGCATCACCGGCCTGCTCAAGGTGGCGATGAGCCTGCGTCACGGCGAGCTGGCGCGGAACTACTCGCTGCAGCGCCTGAATCCGAAGATCCAGCTCGAGGACAGCGCGCTCTACCCGGTGACCGAGACGCGGCCATGGCTCGCTCCGACGGGCCACCCCCGGCGCGGCGCGATCAGCAGCTTCGGCATCGGCGGCGCGAACGCACACGCGGTGCTCCAGGAGCACGCGGCCTCGCCCGGCGACGACGTCCCTGGCGAGCGGCCACTCCCCTTCGTGCTCTCGGCGAAGACCGAGGGCGCGCTGTTCCGGTACGCCGAAGCGCTCCTGCGCCACCTGAAGGCGGGCCGCGCCTGTTCCCTGGCGTCCATCGTGTACACGATGCAGCGGCGCGCCGCGCTGAGCGAGCGCCTCGCCCTCGTGGTGCGCTCGACCCCGGAGCTGATCGAGAAGCTCGAGCAGTTCGTCGCGCGCGTGCACGGTATCGACGGGGCCTTCCGCGGCACGGTCCGGGACCGCATGGAGCACGGCGCCGCCGCCCCGCTCACCAGCGGCGAGGCCGCCGAGCTCGCCTCGCGCTGGACGCAAGGGGCGCCCGTGGAGTGGAAGGCGCTCTGGCGGAGCGCCGCGGAGAGCGGCCATGGTCCGCGCGTGGTCCCGCTGCCCACGTACCCGTTCGACGTCCAGCAGCGCTACTGGCTGTCGAACGACGTGCCGCGCGCCCGCGCGGTGGCCCCGGCGGCGCGGGTGCAGCCCACCGTGGGCGACGGCCCGCGAGCGTGGGTGGCCTCTCCGCGCTGGATGCCGCCGCGTCCGCTCCACGGCCCCGCGCCTGCGGAGCGCCACGCCGGCGTGCTGCTCCTCTCGACCCTTGAGGTGGGGCTCGCGCCCATCCTGCGCGCGTCCGTGCGGCACCACGTCACGGTGCCGGCCATCCTCGAGCCCGGTGACGCTCAAGCCTGGGCCGCCGCCTATCGCGACGGCATGGACCGCGTGCGCGCCGCCATCAAGCAGCAACGGCCCACCCACTGCGTCCTCATCTCCGACGGAAGCGACGGCGGCCTGATGGCGATGCTGCACGCGGCGCTGCTGTGCGTGGGCCGCGAACTCGGCTTCCCGGTGCACGGGTACACCTGGGACGACACCCTGCCCCGCGCGCCCGACGTCCTCTCGCTGTCGGCGCTCGATGACGCGCTCCACGAGTCCGCCGTCCCCGGCCTGAAGCGGCTGATCTCCACCGGCGGCGCCCTGCAGGTCGAGGAGCGCGCATGGGCACCCGCGCCGCTCGCGCTCCCCGCCGAGCTGCCGCTGCGCCGCGGGGGCTGTTACTGGATTACCGGCGGCCACCACGGCATCGGCCGGCACCTCGCCGCCCACCTCGCCCGCGAGTATGCGGCGCGCGTCGTCCTCTGTGGCCGCTCCGAGCTCGGGCCCGATGACGCCCGGGCGCTGGACGAGCTCCGCGCCTCGCTCCGCGAGGGCTCCATCCGCTATCACGTCGCCGACTGTGCCGACGCACGCGCCGTCCGGGCGATGCTCGACCGGACGCTCGAGGAGCACGGCGCGCTCGACGGCGTCATCCACTCCGCTGGCGTGACGCGAGACCACACCCTGTTCCTGGGCACCGCGGAAGACACGGCGGCGGTCCTGCGCCCCAAGGTCACCGGCGCGCTGGTGCTTGACGAAGTCACGCGCGACTGTGCGCTCGACTTCTTCATGACCTTCTCGTCGCTGTCGGCGGTGCTCGGCAACCCCGGCCAGGCGGACTACGCGGCGGCGAACGCGTTCCTGCAGGTCCACGCCGAGCGCCGTCGCGCGCTGGAGCGAACGGGTGCCCGCTCGGGCGCGACGCTCACCGTCCACTGGCCCTACTGGGCCGACGGTGGGATGCGCCTCGACGAGGAGCAGGTCGCGCGCCTCGGCGAGCTGCATGGCACCGTTCCGCTCCCCACGCGTGAGGGCCTCGCCGCGTTCGAGGCCGCGCTCGGGGGAACGGCCCCCGAGGTCGCCGTGTTCCATGGTCGCCAGCCCGAGGTGAGGACGAGGCACGTCGCGGACGCCCCATCCCTCGGCAGCCAGGCCTCGGGCGACATGCTCGCCACCGTCACGGAGATCGCCGCGCGCGCGCTCGCGATGTCCCCGGCCGAGCTTGACACCGGGCGGCACCTCTCCGACTACGGCGTCGACTCCATCATGCTCCAGCGCATGGCGAAGGAGCTCAACCAGCGCTTCGGCGGCAAGCTGTCGGTGCTGGACCTCCACCGCTACCCGACGATTGGCGCGCTCGCGCGGTACCTCGACGGTGGCCCGCGCGAGGTGCCCGTGCCCGCTGCGCCGCCCACCGTGGCGACCGCCGCACGTGCCGAGAGCACCGGCGAGGACATCGCCATCGTGGGCGTCAGCATCCGCGTCCCCGGCGCGGCGACGCTGGAGGAGCTCTGGCAGACCTTCTTCCGGAGCGACGCCCGCGCCATCCCCTACCCCGAGCGGCGGTGGAACGCCCTGCCGCCGCGCTGGACCGAGGGTCGGGACCGCTCGCGCTATGTGGGCGCGTTCCTGGAGGACGTCGACGCGTTCGACGCACGGCTGTTCGAGACGTCGCCGCGCGAGGCGATGCTGATGGACCCGCAGCACCGGCTCGCGCTGATGAGCGTGTGGGAGGCCATCGAGAACGCCGGCTACAGCAAGACGGAGTTCGCGCGGAACGTCACCTCCGTGTACCTCGCCATCGGCCCCGAGGACTACGCCGCCATCACGGCGCAGGACGGGCGCATGGACGAGTTCCACGGCCGCGGGGTCTGGCGGTACATGGGCCCCAACCGCATCTCGCACGTCTTCAACCTCCAGGGCTCCAGTGAGACGGTGGACACCGCCTGCTCCAGCGTGTTCGTCGCCATCGACCGCGCCTGCGCCGCGCTGCGCAGCGGGCGCAGCGAGCAGGCCGTCGTCACCGGCGTCCACCTGAACCTCGACCCCACCGGGTTCGACGTGCTCGGCGAGCACGGCCTGCTCAGCCGGGCTGGCAGGGCGCGCCCCTTCGACGAGGCCTCGGACGGCTACACGCGCACCGAGGGTGTCGGCACCGTCATCCTCAAGCCGCTGCGAAAGGCGCTCGCGGACCGCGACCACGTCTACGCGGTCATCCAGGGCGTGAGCGTCTGGCACGGGGGCCGCTCCATGGGCCTGACCTCGCCGAACGAGTCCGCCCATCGCCGGACCCTGGCGGAAGCGCTGACCCGGAGCGGAATCTCCGTCGATGACCTCTCGTACATCGAGGCCCACGGAACGGCGATGCCGCTCGGCGATGCCAGCGAGGTCGCCGCGTTCTCTTCCGTGTTCCGGGAGCGCTCGCGGGACCGGCAGCAGCCGTGTGTCCTCAGCACCGTCAAGTCGACGCTCGGGCACATGGAGACCGCGTCCGGTATCGCCGCGCTGCTGAAGGCCATCCTCGTGCTGCAGCGAGGCCAGGTGCCCGGAGTCCCCGGCCTCGAGAAGGTTCGCGCCGACCTCGACCTGGGCTACTTCCGCCTGAGCCCCGAGCCCCAGCCGCTGCCGCCGCCGCGCGGCGCGGGCCGGCCGCACGCGGGGCTCCACGCCTACGGGCTCGGCGGCGTGTCTGCCTTCATCGTCCTGGAGAAGGCGCCCGAAGCCGCTGCCGCGCCGCAGCCGCTCCGGCAAGGTGCCGAGCCGCGGCTGTTCGTCCTCTCGGCCGCGTCACGCGAGGTGCTCGACGCCTACCTCACCCGGGTCCGCGACAGCCTCGCTGACGCCGAGCAGCGCGGGGAGACCGTCGACTTCGCCTCCCTCATCGCGACCTACCAGCACGACCGCCACCCCATGCGCACGCGGCTGGCCATTGTCGCGGCGGACGCTGGCGAGCTGCGGCGGACCGCGGACGCGCTCCTGGCGGGTCGGGCCTGTGACAACACCTATCGCGGGGAGGCCGTGGCCGCGTCGCGCGAGAACGTCAATGGCGTCGACCTCTCGCGGACCGTCGCGGAGCGGGACTGGCACGCGGTGGCCCGGGCTTGGGTCGCTGGCGCCTCCGTCCCGTGGCCGGCGGCGCACCACCCGAGAACCCCCTCCCCTGGATATCCATTTGATCTCACCCGGCGCTATTGGAGCCGGCCCGATGGCGAGGAGGCACCACGGCAGCACGGCGCGCGCCCCTCGCCCATCGAGCCGGCGCTGGCGGCACCGGGGGCGGCAAGGAAGGCAGAAAAGGAAGGCCCATGAACGACAAGCGCGCAGCACTCAGAAAAATGTTGGCGGACGCCATATCGCTCGGAACCCAGATCGCGGAGTTCGACTACGCCCACCCCATCGAGAGCCCGGAGGCAGCCGGTGTCCTCAAGAGCCTGGAGCAGCTGCGCGTGAGCACGCGCACCTTCCTCGACAGCGCCTCCCTGGAAGCGCTGTCCGACCAGGACGTGTTTCCGATCTACCCGGAGATCATGCACAACCTTTCCGAGAGGAGCTCAGCGTGCACTCAAGAGAAGAAGTGAAGGCGGACCTCGCGAGCCGCATCGCGAAGGCCATGTACATGGAGCCTGGCGAGATCGGCGACGACGATCTCTTCTCCGACTTCGGTCTGGAGTCCGTCACCCTCGCCAGGATCCTCAAGGACGTCTGCACCGCCTACAACTGCGACATCCCCATCGCCGAGTTCCTGCACCGGCAGACGCTGGGAGAGGCGTCCGAGCTGGTGCACTCGAAGCTCACCACCCCGGCGCCCGCCAGCGCCGCCTCTGGAGGCGCCCGTTCATGAGCAACGCCACCCCCCTCTACCGGTCCGTGCCCGTCCCGAACGACATCCTCGCGCGGTCCAAGCACATCTTCTTCCTGCGCAACTACTTCCAGGACCCGCTGATGTACGAGGAGGAGCTCGCCGGGCTGCGCCAGCGGCTCGCCAGCGAGCTGCCCGTGCTGGAGAACGACCACTTCGAGCCGGAGATCTACCAGCCCGGCGAGAAGAAGCTCGAGGACATCAAGGACCTGTGGGCCACCGAGCTCAGGCCCATCGTCCTGCGCGGCTACGTGTCGCAGCACGACTGTGTGCGAACCTGGACGCCGGAGCACTTCCGGGACAAGTACGGCGACTTCCGCATCTTCTACACGTCGACGGAGAAGATCATCAACGACGACCAGATGCGGCTGGGCGACTTCGTCGACCGCGTCCTCGCTGGTGACAAGAGCCGCGCGTACGTCGAGAACCTGTCGGACATCTTCAACGCGTTCCCCGAGCTGCACGACCAGCTGGGGCTGGACCGGATTGGCGCCAGCCTGACGGGCTACGCGAGCTACCACCAGATCTCCCAGTTCTTCCTCGGCGGCCTGGGCACTGGTGCCGCGTACCACTGTGCCAACGAGCTGAACTGCTTCCTCAACATCTACGGCCGCAAGAAGTGGACCTTCCTGCACCCGCTGTACTCCATCGCGATGAATCCCACGCTGATGAACAAGGGATACTTCATCGGCTCGCCGGTGAAGGCGCTCGCGCCCAAGGGCTTCATCGAGGCCAACTTCCCGCTCTACAACCGCGTGCCCAAGCTGACCATCACGCTGGAGCCCGGTGACCTGCTCATCAATCCGCCCTGGTGGTGGCACACGGTCAAGAACGTCACCCCCAGCACCATCGCGGTCGCCACGCGCTGGGGCTTCCTGAATGACGTCCAGCGCCAGGCGCCCCTGGCCGACTTCGTCCAGTCCATGCGCTCCGACACGTGGGTGTCGTTCAACGAGGAGTTCCTCAAGACCGTGGTCGTGGTCCCCGACGAGAAGGTCCGCAAGAACTACGTCAGCTACGAGAAGATGGGCTGGAGCGGAAGCTAACCGTGGATGAACGAGACCCCGGCTGTGCGATCATCGGCTTTGCGGCGCGGTTTCCCGGCGGCTCCTCGCCCCAGCGGTTCTGGGAGCTGCTCGAGGAAAAGGGCACCTTCATCGCCGAGATGACGGAGGCGCGGCGCCGGCTCCTGTTCCCAGGAGACGGCCCGAAGCGTGGCGCCGCCGGGCTCCACGGCATGTTCCTCGACGACGTGGACACCTTCGACCGGCGGCTCTTTGGCCTCTCGCCGCCGGGCGCGATGTTCGCTGACCCGAGGCAGCGCCTGCTGTTGGAGATGTGCTGGGCCGCGCTCGAGGACGCGGGGCTCAAGGGAACGGAGCTGGCCGGGCGCAGGGTCGGTGTGTTCGTGGCGCAGGACGCCTGGTACTGGGGCTCCTACGCCGATACCGGACACGCCGACTATGTGCCCAACCAGGAGTTCCTGCTCCCTGGCAACAATCCGTCGTTCCTCGCCAACAGGGTCTCGTCGGCCTTCGACTTCCGCGGTCCATCGCTGGTGTTCAACACGACGTGCTCGAGCGTATACGTCGCCCTCCACCACGCTCGGGCCTCGCTCCTGCGTGGGGAGTGCGACTACGCGCTGGTCGGCGGGGTCACCGTCATGCACCGGCCCCCGCCCGACCGGTTCGAGTCGCCGTCCAACACGATGCAGAGCTTCGCCGTCGGGGCCGACGGGTACGTCTCGTCGGAGGGATGCGGAGCGTTCGTGCTGCGCCGCGCCGACGCCGAGACGGAGCGGCGGCACGCGGTTCACGGCGTGCTCCGCGGCTCGGGGTGCAACTCGGGCGGCAGGACCAAGTCGTTCGCGCAGCCCAGCCAGGCGCAGCTGGTCGCGCTCCTGCGCGAGACGCTCGAGTCCTCGGGCCTGAGCGCGGAGGGCGTCGATTACGTGGAGGCTCACGGAATCGCTTCGCACCTCGGCGATGCCATCGAGGCGAACGCGCTGATCCAGGTGTTCGGCAAGCGTGAGCAGGGAAGCTGTCACATCAGCACGGTGAAGCCCAACATCGGGCACGCGCACGCCGCCTCGGGCATCTACTCCGTCATCAAGGCGTTGCTCGCGTTCCGCCATGGCCGGATCCCTCCGATTCGTGGGATGGCCGGTGTGGAGCTCAACCAGGCCATCGGAAGCCTCGGCGAACGCCTGAAGTTCGCCGCCGAGCCGGTAGCGTGGCCCTCGCGGGATGGGGAGGGCCGTCACGTGCTCCTGCCCTCCTTCGGCTTCAGCAACGTGAACGCCGCGCTCGTGCTGCGTGAGCCCGCTCCAGCCCGGAGCCGGCCAGCGCGGGCGGCGGCAGGCGAGAAGGTCGCGGTGTGTCTGTCCGCGCGGGCGCAGGACCGGCTCGGCGAGTCCATCTCGCGTCTGCACGATTTCGTCGATGAAGGCGTCCGCTCGCGCGCGGCGTCACTGGACCTGGCGGAGCTCGCGTACACGCTCCAGGTCGGGCGGGAGTCCTTCGAGGCGCGCTTCGCCACGGTCGTGGGCAGCGTCGAGGAGCTCGCGGAGGTGCTGGCGGCCTGCCGTCGCGGCGAGAGCCCACCGGGCACGCATCGCGGCACGGCGGCGCGGAAGCCGTCTGCGGACGTCGCCGCGGCGGTCGAGGCGGCAGTGGAGGCGCGCGACGTTGCCAGGCTGGCGGAGCTCTGGACCGCGGGGGCGGCGGTGCCCTGGGCACGCTGTTACGGCGACGAGCCGCCTTGCTTGATGCACCTGCCGGTGTATCCGTTCGCCCGCGAGCGCTACTGGCTGCCCGAGGCCGCGGCCGCCGAGCCTGGGCCCTCCGAAACCCGGCCCGCGAAGGGCGGCGCCAATGCCGCGAAGACCGGCGCCAGCACCGCGAAGACCGCCACCCGTACAGGGACGGCCGGCGCCGATACCGCGAACACCGGTGCCAGTACCGGGCCGGACGGCGCCAACACCGCGAACACCGGTGCCAGTACCGGGGCGGCCGGCGCCAACACCGCGAACACCGGTGCCAGTACCGGGACGGACGGCGGCGCTCCGCGCACGCTCGCGCTGGCGGACACGTCGACGCCCGAGGAGCGGCGCTTCACCACCCGGCTGACGGGTGAGGACTTCTTCTTCTCCGACCACCGGGTGAAGGACCAGCCGGTACTCCCCGGGACGGCGTACCTCGAGATCGCGGACGCGGCATTCCGCGCGCTGGCCCGCCCCTCCGACACCCAGGCCGTGCGCCTGCGCAACACGACCTGGCTGCGCCCCTTGGTGATGACCGGGGCGGGCCAGGACGTCACGATCCGTTTTCCCGACCTCCGCGGAGAGGTGGCGCTCGAAGCTGGCCGGCGCGTCCGGTACGAGATCTACACGAGAGCGGATGACGCCCCCGAAGGCGAGGCGGTACACGCCTCGGGCGTCGTCGAGCTCATGCCGGCCGCCCCGCCGGAGAGGCTCGACCTCGACGCGCGGAGGGCCGCCGCGAAGCTCGGCACCATCGACGCGGACGCGTGCTATCGGCGATTCCGGGAGATGGGGCTCAACTACGGCCCGCTGCACCGCGGAGTCGAGCGGATCGAGTTCGGCGACGCAGAAGCGCTCGCCCGGCTGACCCTGCCCGCCGAGCTGTTCGACCGGTCCGGGAAGTACGTGCTCCACCCTGGTCTCCTGGACTCCGCGCTCCAGACGTTCATCGGCGTCGACGGCGCGAATGCTGGGGCGGCCGAGTTGCTGCTGCCCTTCGCGCTCGATGAGCTGGACGTGTGCCGGCCGCTGGAGCGCGAGATGTTCTGCTGGGTGCGGCCGGCCCGGTCCGGGTCGTCGCGGCGGCTGCGCAAGTTCGACCTCGACGTCGCCAGTGAGAGCGGCGAGCTCCTGGTGAGGCTGCGCGGGTTCAGCCTCCGCTCGCCGAACCGCGAGGCCACGGCCAGCGCCCCGGCGAAGAAGCCGGCGCCGACCGCGGCCGAGCCCGTGAAGGCGCCGCCGCAGGCCGAGAGCGGGGATCCGAAGCGAGCGCGGGCCGTCGGCCTCCTGTGCGCGGCACTCGCGAAGGCGTTCCGGCTGGCGGAGTCCGACCTGTCCGTCCAGACGCCCTTCCGCGACCTGGGGATGGACTCGCTGCTCGCGTCGACGGTGACGAAGGAGCTCGAGAAGCACTTCGGGTCGCTGCCGCGGACGCTGTTCTTCGAATACGAGACCGTTGGCGAGCTGGCCGACTTCCTCCTGGCGAACCACTCCGAGCACCTGGACCGTGCTCCCGAGCGCATCAGCACGGACGCGGCCGCGCTCAGCGATCCGCTCGTCGACAAGGCGGCCGTCGCCTCGGGGAGCGAGCTGCATCACAGGCTGGAGGCCCTGGGCGCCACCCGCCTCCAGAACAGCGTGCTGTTCGAGATGTGGCCCCAGCTCTACCTGTCGCCCGGAGGGCATGGCTGCCTCCACGTCTCACGGCGTGGCAACCGCGTGTTCGCGACGGGACAGGGTTACTCGCGGGAGAGCCCGGGCGAGGACGCGCTCGTCGAGGAGTTCGCGGCCTGGTGCTCCTCACGCGGGTGGACGCCGTGCTACCTCGGCATGACCGGCAAGCGCGGCGCCGGGTTCGAGAGCCGCACCCGCATGGTGTCGCTCCCGGTCGGGTGTTTTCAGACCATCGCGCCGCTCTCGGAGTTCACGCTCGCCGGCTCGCGCATGAACCGGCTGCGCTACATGGTGCAGCGGTTCCGGAAGATCGAGAACCAGAAGACCGTCGAGTACACCGGAGGTGACCGCGCGACCGACGATGCGATTCGCGCCGTCATCCTCGCGTGGAGCACCTCGAAGCGAATCGTCGCCAACGTCGACGTGGCGCTCCGCGACATGAGCGAGGGCGTCCTGTACCGGCGCTATCGCGTCTTCCTCACGTACATCGGCGAGACGCTCCAGAACATCATCATGATCCTCCCCGTCGAGGGCGGATACCTGATGGACCTGGAGTACTACCTCCCGGACATGCCGCTCGGCGGGACCGAGTCGGCCGCGGTCCAGATCATCGAGACGCTCCGAGCCGAGGGGCACCAGAAGTTCAGCCTTGGCCTCACCTGGGGGCTGTTCGACGTGGAGGGCGACGAGGTAGGCAGCGATGTCGCCGGCCAGGAGTTCCTCGCTCGCGGCGCCGGCATGGTGGCCGCCATGCTGCGCAACGGGCAGCAGAACCATCAGCACAAGAACAAGTATCGCCCGGGCGCAAGGCCGATGTACCTCTACCGGCCCGCGGACAGCGACACCGGCATCATCGAGAAGTGCCTGGGCGAGTTCCTCGCCTCCGGCATCGACGCCACCGACGTGCAGAAGCTCGTCGACTCCGCCGAAGCCCCGCCGGTGGCGGCGCCGCCAGCCGTCGAGCCCGAACCGCTGCCGCAGCCTCCGCCTCCGCCCCTGCTGAAGCCGCGCGAGACGGCGGCGAAGCTCGCCCGACCCGCTCCGCAGCCACCGCCCGAAGCGGCCGAGGCCCCGAATGCCTTCGGCGGCGAGAGCGCGTGGGATCTGTTCAGCGATTCGTGGCCCTACCTCGATACCCGCTTCGTTCGCGAGCGCATGGAAGACCTCCGGCGCAGGAGCGAGGCGAGCGGTGCACTCCGGCCCGGCCCTGGTTTCCTCGACGGCCGGCCCCACGTCCTGACCACCTCCGGACGGCTCGCGGAGCGGCTGTTCTTCCGGACGTTCCGCAGCAAGCGCCGCAAGGTCCTGCAGAACGTCCTGTTCGAGACCACGCTCCACAACCAGGTGACCGCCGGGTTCGAGGCCGTCGAGATTCCCGACCCACGCATCTTCGAGACGCGCTCGGAGCACGTCTTCCGCGGCGGGCTCGACCGCGAGCGCCTCTTGCAGTCCCTGCGCGACGCGAAGGACGAAATCGCCCTCGTCTTCCTGGAGCTTTGCAACAACGCCTCCGGGGGCTATCCCGTCTCGCTTGAGGAGATCCGCACCGTGGCGCGCGCTTGCGGGGAGCACGGCGTCCCGCTGGCCATCGACATCACGCGCATCGTGCGCAACGCCGAGCTCATCCGCCGCCACGAGCCGGGTCAGGCGGAGCGGTCCGTCTGGGACATCGTCGACGAGATCATGGGCCACGCGACGTTCGCCATCGGGAGCCTGTGCAAGGACTTCGCGATCGACGTCGGCGGGGTGATTGTCTCGCGCGACCAGGACTTCCTCCAGCGCCTGGCGGCGTTCGGGAAGCTCGAAGGCGGCCTCACCAGCCCGAAGCAGGAGCGGCTGATCGCCGCGGCGCTCTCGACCCGGGACCACGTCGCGGCGCAGGTGCGGGCGCATTTGGACCTGTCCTCGCGGCTCCACCAGGAGCTGGCCCGGAGAGGCGCGCCTGTCGTGCAGCCCGGGGGTGGACATTGCATCGTGATCCGGGCGAACCAGGTTCCCGGTCTCGAGCGTGAACAGCACCCGCAGGAGGCGTTGCTGAAGCGCCTCGCCAGGACGGCGGGGATCCGCGGCGCCGCGCACCTGACCGGCAACCAGCGAGACACCTCGCTCAACGGGTGTGTGCGGCTCGCGCTCCCGCTCGGGCTCCCCGGCGATGGACTCGCCGAGCAGCTCGCGGCGGCGCTCGCCCCGGCCGCCACGCAGGAACCCGAGACCGCGGGCCGGCGGCGCCAGAAGCAGGAGCGCCGCGACGTGGCCATCATCGGGATGTCGGCGCGCTATCCCTCCGCTCCCGACCTCGACGCGTACTGGCAGAACCTGGCGTCGGGGAAGAGCAGCATCGGGGAGATCCCACCGTCCCGCTGGGAGTGGCAGGCGTACTTCGAGGCGGACCCCGCCGCGGCCGTCGCCCACGGCAAGAGCTATGGCAGGTGGGGGGCGTTCCTTGACGACGTCGAGCGCTTCGACCCGCTCTTCTTCGGCATCGCGCCGAAGGACGCGGAGGACATGGACCCCCAGGAGAGGATCTTCCTCGAATCCGCGTGGGCGGCGCTGGAGGACGCGGGCTACAGCTCGCGGCGGCTGTCGCCGGGCCAGCGCGACCGGACGGGGGTCTTCGCTGGCGTCACCAATGCCATCTTCGACGACGGCAGCGAAGGCACGGCACGCCAGTGCTCGTTCTCCCGGCTGGTCAACCGGGTCTCCCACCAGCTCGACCTCGGCGGGCCGAGCCTGGCGATCGACAACCTGTGCTCCTCGTCGCTGGTCGCGATCCACGAGGCGTGCGAGTACATCCGCCGTGGTCGCGGCGACATGGCGCTCGCGGGCGCGGTGAACCTCAACCTGCACCCCGGCGTCTACGTGAACCGGTCCCGGGAAGGGCTGCTGTCACCGGGCCCGCGCTGCGCCGCCTTCGAGAAGGGAGGCACCGGGTACGTTCCCGGTGAAGGTGTCGGAGTGCTCGTGCTCAAGGAACACTCCGCCGCGCTCCGCGACGGTGACCACATCTACGCCGTCATTCGCGGCAGCGCCGTCAATCACAGCGGAAGGATGAACGCGTTCGGCGTGGCGAACCCCAGGCGGCAGGCCGCCGTGATCACCGAGGCGCTCGCCCTGGCCGGCGTCGAGCCGCGGACCATCAGCTACATCGAGGCCGCGGCGGCGGGCGTGGAGCTGAGCGACTCCATCGAAATGGCCGCGCTCGACAAGGTGTTCGGCGGACGCACCGGCGGCCACGGCACCTACGCGATGGGCTCGGTCAAGCCGAACGTCGGCCACTGCGAGGCGGCCGCCGGCATGTCCCAGGTGATGAAGGCGGTGTTGTGCCTCGCGAACAGGAAGCTCGCGCCCACACTGCTCTCGGGCGAGCTGAACCCGGACATCCACTTCGAGCGGTTCCCGTTCCGGCTGCAGCGCACGCTCTCGGACTGGGAGCGGGTCCAGGTGGACGGCCGGGAGGTCCCCCGGCGCGCTGGCGTGACCTCGACAGGGGCGGCGGGCGTGAACGCGCACCTGATCCTCGAGGAGCACGAGGCCCCCGGAGGCACCCCGGCCTACGGCGAGCCGGGGCTGTTCGTCCTCTCGGCCCGGAACCCGGAGAGCCTGAAGCGCTACGTCGAGCGCTGGATCGACTACCTCGCGGCACCGCGTCCGAGCCCCCGCCTCGCGGACATCGCGTACACGCTGCAGGTGGGGCGCGATGAGATGCCGCACCGGCTGGCGGTGGTCGCCTCCGATACGGCGGATCTGCTCGCCCGGCTGCGTGCGTGGCGTGAGACGGGCGTCGGGACACGGCCCGTGGCCTCGGAACCCGGCGGCCTCGACCAGGTCGCGGCACGCTGGATGAGCGGCGCCCAGGTCGACTGGGAGTCGCTGCACCGAGGCGCCGGGCGGCGTCGCGTGGCCGGGCTCCCGTCCTATCCGTTCGCACGGCGGGATTGCGGCGGGTTGTGGCGAAAGGCGCCGCCTGTCGCGGGGCGCCTCGCGGCCGCGGCCGTGAAGCCGCCTGGCGGTGAGGTGAAGCACCACGGCCATGCCCCCGCACCGCAGGCCACCTCCGGCGCCGTCGTGAGCGCCCTTCGCACCATGGTCGAGCGCATCCTCGGGCTCACCGCCGAGGACGCTGTCGCGGACCGGACCAGCTTCTCGGACATGGGCTTCAACTCCCTCAAGCTCGCCGCGCTGGTGGACGGGCTGAACCAGCGCTTCGGCCTCTCCCTGTCGCGCACGACGCCTTTCGACTACCCCGACATCGAGTCCATGGCGGCCCACGTGAGCGCGCAGTCCGCCGGGCGTGGCGCGGGGAACGCCGGGGAGGCGGTGGACGCGAGCGGCTCGGGGCTTGGGTCCATCCTGGAGGACTTCGTGAACCGCCGCGCAGGGCTTGACCAGACGCTGGACCGGCTGGACCGCTGCGAAATCGGGAAGGACCGATGATCTACGCGATGAACCTCTTCAACCTCGTCGAGGGCGCGGAGGAGGAATACAAGCGCTACGCCGTGGAGGCCGGGCGCGTGCTCCAACGCGTTGGCGCCTCGGTGGTCGCCGCCGGGCGCGACCCCATGCGCATGCTCGAGGGAGACGTGCTCCGGGAATGGTTCCTCGTGGTCCAGTTCCCGGACGAGCGGGCGTTCTCCAACTTCCTGGCGCTCATGGACGCGGGGCCGCTGCACGGCACGCGGGAGCGCGTCACCAGCGACTACATCTGGACCACGTATCAGCCGTGGGATCTGCTGGAGTGGGTCGGCGGACCCGCAGGCGCGGGAGGCAGCACGTGAACATGGACAAGCGCGCCGTGCTGAAGGCCCTGGAGTCCGGCGAGATATCGCTCGAGCAGGCTCGCGCCGCGCTGGAGCGCATCCTGACCGCGGAGCGCCGCGGCGCCGCGACGGATGAACGCCCCGCGCCCGCGGCGTCCGAGCGGGCGCCAGCGGGCACCGATATCGCCATCATCGGCATGTCGGGGCGCTTCCCGGGCGCGGAAGACGTCGCCGCCCTGTGGAGCTGTCTCGCCTCCGGACGGACGAGCGTCTCCCGGGCACCGACGGATCGCGGCTGGGACATCCGCGACTACTTCGACCCCAAGCCCCAGACGCCGGGCAAGACGTACGTCGACAAGGGGGCGTTCCTCGAGGGCATCGACCGCTTCGACCCCCTCTTCTTCGGCATCTCGCCGCGCGAGGCGGCGCTCATGGACCCCGCCGCGCGGCTGTTCCTGCAGGAGTCCTGGCGCGCCATCGAGGACGCAGGCTATGCGCCGGGCCGCATCAGCGGGCAGAGCTGGGGCGTGTTCGCCGCGGTCAAGGGCGACTACGAGGCCTACATCCAGCGCGAGAACGAGACGTACTTCGTCGGAACGGAGTCGTTCAGCGCCGCGCGGCTGTCCTACCTGCTGAACCTGGTCGGCCCCGCGGTGAGCGTGGATACCGCGTGCTCGTCGAGCCTGATGGCGATCGCGCTCGCGTGCGACAGCCTGGTGCTCGGCAACTGCGACGTCGCGGTGGCGGGCGGAGCGAGCGTCTACAGCACGCCGACGACGCTGATTTCGTCGAGCCAGTCGCTCCTCTTCTCGCCCGACGCGCGCTGCTACGCGTTCGACGACCGCGCGAATGGCACCGTGCTGGGCGAAGCGGTCGCGGCCATCGTCCTCAAGCCGCTGCGGGACGCGGAGCGTGACAAGGACGCGATCCTCGGTGTCATCAAGGGCTGGGGCACCAACCAGGACGGGAAGACCAACGGAATCACGGCGCCCAGCATGCGCTCCCAGGCGCGCCTCCAGTCGTCGGTCTACCGCCGGTTCGGCATCGACCCGGAGCGCATCACGCTGCTCGAGGCGCACGGCACCGGCACCAAGCTCGGAGACCCCATCGAGGTCCAGGCCCTGACGGAGTCATTCCGCGAGTTCACCGGGAAGACCTCGTTCTGCGCGCTCGGAACGGCCAAGCCCAACATCGGCCATACGTTCTTCGCCTCGGGCGTCGCGGGCGTCATCAAGGTCCTCCTGTGCATGCAGCACGGGCGGATTCCCCCCAGCATCAACTTCGCGTCGGTCAACGAGCACATCGCGCTGGCGGAGAGCCCGTTCTACGTCAATACGGAGCTGGCCTCGTGGAACCCGGGCGGCGGCACGCCCCGGTGCGCCGCGGTGAGCGCGTTCGGGCTGGCCGGAACCAACGCCCACGTGGTCATCGAGGAGTACCGGCGGCCCCCTGCCAGGGGCGGGCGCGCCGCCGAGGAGGCGATGGTGTTTCCGCTCTCCGCGCGCGACCCGGAGCGCCTGCATGAGTACGCGGAGCGGCTGGTGCGCTTCCTCGCGCGCGACGACTCGGACGGGGGGCTCCGCGAGGTTGCGTCCACACTCCAGAGGGGACGGGTGGCGCTCGACGAGCGGCTGGCCGTGGTCGCGCGCTCGCGGCGCGAGCTGGTGCAGGCGCTCGAGGCATTCCTCGCCGGAGACAAGGACGCCGCTGGCGTCATCCGCGGGCGGGCTGCGCGCGGCGGCGCGAATGCTCCGGCGCTGGCCGGCGACCTTACGGGCGTCGCGCGAGCGTGGACGCAGGGAGCCGAGGTCGACTGGCAGCAACTGTGGCGGGGCGACCCGCCGGGCACGGCCCACCTGCCGACGTATCCGTTCGCGCGGGAGTCCTGCTGGTTCCCGGTGCGAGGCTTCGGCGCCAGGCCGCGCACAGGGGACGCGTCCGCCGCTACAGCCGCGGAGGCGGTCGAGCTGCAGGCGCTCGAGGTCTCGTCGGCGAAGCAGTGGCTGTGCTTCACCGAGCAGTGGGGCGCGCAGCGCTCGGAGCGCTCGCCGATCGACTGGATGGAGCTCCGGCGCCGCCTTGGCGAACCACGGGTCCTCGTCATCGGCGGTGACGAGGCGGTCCACGCCGCGATTCGCGACCCTCTTGCCCGGGCGTTCAGCGACGCCTCGTTGCCAGCTCCCACCGTGGAGCGCCTCACGCCCTCGGCTCCCGAAGAGCTCGACGGCTGGCTGCGCCGGCGCGAGGCACCTCATGCGGTCTTCCTCTTCTTGACGGACAGGGAGCCCCAGGACCGGCTGCGCGCCGTGCTCGGGTGCTGCCGCGCCTTGTCGCTGCACTGCTACGAGCACCCCATCGACGTCTTTGTCTGCCTCGAGGACGGCGGCGAGCGCCTGGAGGTGCACGGCGAGGCCCTGTCGGGGTTGCTGCGCTCGGCGTCGCTGGAGAGCGCGAATCACCGTTACCACTGGGTCCAGCACGCGGCGGGCGGGCCGGCGGTGCGCGGCGGTGAGCTCGCCGCCGAATGGCTGAGCGCGTGCAGCCGTCCGGAGGCGGCGCGCCCTGCCCCGCTGGTTCGCTACCGGGAAGGGCTCCGCCTCGCCACGACGTACCGGGAAGCGCAGTCGATTCCGGTGACGCCCACCGAGCGCCGCTTCCGGCCCGATGGCACGTACCTGGTCGTCGGCGGGCTCGGTGAGGTGGGCCGGCGCCTGTGCATCGAGATTGGCAGGAAGTACCGACCGACGCTGGTGCTGGTTTCGCGGCGAGCGCATGACCCGGAGGTCGAGCGCACACTCGAGGAGCTGCGCGCCACCGGGGCGCGGGCGCTGTGGTTCTCGGCGGACATCACGGACCGCGACTCCATGTCGCGCGCCTTCGCTGACATCAAGCGAGCGGTGCCGCGAATCGACGGCGTGCTGCACCTGGCACGCGCCGTCGACGACGGGCTCATCGTGAGCAAGACGCCGGAGGCTTTCGCGCGGACCATCGCCGCGAAGGTCGCGGGGACGGAGCTGGTCGACCTCGTCACAAAGGACGAGCCGCTCGACTTCTTCGTGATGTTCTCCTCGATGGCGTCGTTCGGGCTCCGGGGCTCGTCCGACTACGCCTATGCCTGCGCGTTCCAGAACGCGTTCGCACGGCTCCGCAACCGCATGCGTGATCGCGGCGAACGGAGCGGTGACGCGCTCGCGTTGTGCTGGGGACAGTGGGACGCCGACAAGTACGTCAGCGCCGAGCGGCGCAACGAGCTGAAGGCTTCCGGCCTCGACCTCATCGATGCGCCGTCCGCCTTGCGCGTCATCGAGGCGTGCATGAACAGCGCGGACGGCGTCCTGGGTTTCACCGCTGTCACGGACAAGGACAAGGCGCGCGGCATGCTCGCCGGCCGCGCCGCGCCCCGGCGGGATGCGCCGTCTCAGAACGCGGTGGCCCTGGATCCGCGGCTGCCCGGGCTGCGCAAGGCGCTGGAGACATTGTCGTACGAGCAGCTGCTGGACCTTCATTCGGCCGCGGTCGCCGCGCAGCAGACACGGAGCGGACGATGAATCCTTCAACGGTCGCCGAGACGGTCGAAGCCAGGCTGCGGGAAGTTCTCGGAGCAGCCCCCTCGCTGCGAATCGATCCGAACGACACCTTCGACCGGTACGGGCTGGACTCGATCGCCGCGTTCAGGCTGTCGCGACTCCTCGGAACGGCACTCGGCCTCGAGGTCGAGGTGCGCGCCGTCGCCGAGCGCCCGACGATTGCATCGCTGACGTCATTCCTCGTGGCGGCACTGGAGCAGCATGGCGGCAGTCCCGGCCCTTCGCCCGAGGCGGCTCCGCGCGCGACAGGCGCGCAGCCCGCGCCCTCCAACGCGACCGTGCCAGAGACCCGCCCTCGCGCCGAGGCCGTGCAGGGGCCGCCCGCGAGGTCCATGCTGATTGACGAGCTGCTCTCCGCCTTCTCGCGCTCGCCGCAGCTGCTCGACGCGCTGTCAGCGCGCCTGGGCGCCGCGCCCGCTCCATCGGTCCGGGAGCCCCCCGTCACCTCCGCTCCGTGGAGCGCGGAGTCGCTGGGCTTCAGCTTCATCTTCTTCTCCACCACGGGCCAGCGGGAGCTCGCCTCGAAGTACGGCTACGTCACGCAGGTCGCGAAGTACGCCGACGCCCACGGCTTCGAGGCGCTGTGGATTCCGGAGCGCCACTTCCTGCCGTTCGGCGGCAGCTTCCCCGACCCGGCCATTCTCCTCTCCCACATCGCCGCCGAGACGAAGCGGATCCGGCTGCGCTCCGGCAGCGTGGTCCTGCCGCTCCATCACCCCGCGCGCGTCGCGGAGTCGTGGGCCATGCTCGACAACCTGTCGGGCGGCCGTGTCGACATGGCGTTCGCCAGCGGGTGGAATCCGAACGACTTCATCCTCTCGCCGGACACCTACGCGACCATGCGGCAGACCTGGGTCGAGCGGATGGCGCTCGTCCGGCGGCTGTGGCGCGGCGAGTCCGTCGAGTTCCGGAATGGGAAGGGAGAGGCGAAGTCGGTCGCCATCTACCCGCGCCCCGTTCAACCGGACCTGAACGTCTGGATGACCGTCACCAGCAAGCCGGAGAGCTTCATCGAGGCGGGCAGGAACGGCTACAACATCCTCACCATGCTCCAGAGCCGCTCGGTCGAGCAGCTCCGCGATGAGATTGCCTCGTACCGGCGCGCCCGCCAGGAGAACGGGTTCGACCCCGACACGGGCCGCGTCACCTTGATGCTCCACAGCTACGTCCACCCGGACGCCGGCCAGGTGCGGCGCACCGTCGAGGCGCACTTCCTTTCGTACATCGAGAGCGGCCTTCGCGGCCACATCGAGCGGATGGAGAAGAAGCCCACGGAGCAGGAGATCCGCCAGATCGCGGAGCACTCCTTCCACCACCAGTATCAGCACAGCGCCCTGTTCGGTGACGTCGAGCACTGCGTCGCCGTCGCGCACAAGATGCGCGCGGCAGGCGTGAATGAGATCGCGTGCCTCGTCGACTTCGGGCCGAGCGAGGAGGAGATCTACGGGACGCTGCCGTTCATCCGCGAGGTGATGGCGCGCGTCAACACGGGCCGCGCGGTGGAGCCGCTGGCTCCGAGCCCCCGGCCCGCTGTCAGCGAGCCGGCACGTGCAGAGCTCCGGCGCGCTCCGGAGAGCACGCCGCGCCCGGCGCCGGAGTACGCCATCATCGGGATGTCGGGGCGGTACCCGGAGGCCCGCACACTGAGCGAGTTCTGGGACAACCTGGTGAACAACCGGAACGCGATCCGCAAGCTCGATGCGGCGCGGCTGGCCGACATGCCGCCCGGTGCCGCCGTGGAGAACCGGCACTTCGGGCTGCTCGACGGCGTCTATCGCTTCGATGCGGCGTTCTTCGGCCTGTCGGAGCGAGAGGCGGAGCTCATGGATCCGCACATGCGCATCCTCCTCGAGGAGGTGTGGCTGTGCATCGAGAACGCCGGCTATTCACCCAGGGAGCTGGCGGGGAGCCGGACGGGCATCTTCGTCTCCTTCTACAACTACGAGTACAGCGAGCTGCTCGACGGGCTGTCGGTTGAAGCGTCGAGCGAGCCCTACCTCGCGACGGCGACGGCCGGCACCATCATGGCCAATCGCATCTCGTACCTGCTGGGGCTGCGCGGGCCGAGTGAGGTCTACAACACGGCGTGCTCCAGCGGCCTCGTGGCGGTCCACCGGGCGGTGCAGGCCATCGCGGCGGGCGACTGCGATCAGGCCATCGTCGCGGGCGTGAACCTGCTGCTCACGGGGCGCCGCGTCCGGGCCCTCTCGCGAATGGGCATCCTGAGCGAGGGCGGCGTGTGCAACCCCTACTCCCACCCCGCCAACGGAGAGATCCTCGGTGAGGGCGCCGGCGCCCTCTGGCTCAAGCCGCTCCGCGACGCGGTCGCGCACCGCGACTTCGTGTACTCCGTCATCTGCGGCACTGACGTGGGCCATCCAGGCCGGGCGTCCGGCAGCCTGACCATGCCGTCCGCCGAGGCGCTCGCGGAGCTGATGGCGAAGACGTACCAGCGGCTCCAGGTCGACGGCAGCCGCATCTCCTATATCGAGGGCCACGGCTCGGGCAACGCCACCGATGTCGTCGAGCTGGTCGCGTTCCAGAAGCTGCTGGGAACGCTGGGCGGCGCGAAGGGCAAGGTGCCCGTCGGTTCGGTCAAGTCGAACATCGGCTTCGGGGAGGCCTCGGGCGGAATCGCCCAGGTGACCCGGTGCGCGCTGTCGCTGAGCCATGGGCTCATTCCGGCAACGCTCCATTTCGAGCGCACCGACCCCAGCTTCGCCATCGACGCATCCCCCATCACGGTCCCGACGTCCAACACGCCCCTCGAACAGGGCTCCTCCGGACGTCACTACATGAGCAGCGTCGCCTACGGATTGGGCGGGACCTGCGCGCACGTGGTGATGCGCGACCACGAGCACGGCGCCATGGCTGGGGCGGGCAAGTCCTGGGATGGGGAGGTCCCGCTGCCGTTCTCGGCGCGGACGCCCGAGCTGCTCGTGGATTACGTTCAGCGCATCGCGGCACGGCTCCGTGACCCCACCACCCGGCGGCACTACGAGCGGCTGTGCGGCAGCGAGCGCGCGCTGCTCGAGTCCCTGTCGTCGACGCTGGCGCCGCGGGAGCGCAACGAGGCGTACCGCGTGGTCTTCCTGGCACGATCGCTCTCCGACCTCCTGCACGCGTTCGACGCGTTCGCGCACGGCGAGGAGCGCAACGACATCGTCACGCCTCGCGGCGGCCTGCCGTCGCACGACTTCCGCGCCCTCGGCGATGTCTGCGTCGAGCGGCGGCTCGCGCGCGAGCTCGCGGTCCTGTGGGTGTCCGGGGCCGAGGTCTCCTGGACGAAGCTGCGTGACGGCATGGCCCAGAAGCTCCCGCTCCCACCCGCACCGCTCGCGGGCAAGTGGCTCCGCCTGGCGAGGAAGGACGCGGCCGCGGATGGCCCCGCGCTCGAGAAGAGGCTCCTGGTCACCCGGGAGCCGGAGGGGGTCGTCGTCGAGCTGCCGATCCGCGTTGACGATTACTTCATCGCGCAGCACATCGTGGATGGCAGGCCCATCATGCCCGCGACCGGGTACCTCGGCCTGCTGTCGATGATTGTGCGCACCGTGTTCGAGCGTGGCCAGCCGGTGCTGCGGGACGTCACCTGGCTCGCGCCCTTCGAGGTGACGGAAGAGCCGGTCCTCCTGCGCATCGAGTTCACGGCCAAGGGGCGCTTTCGCGCCTATCGCCGGCAGGGCGTCGCCACGAGCCTGTGCTGCTCGGGCCGGATGGACCTGGCGGGGGAGGAGCCGGCGGCGCTCGACAGGCAGCTGGATCCGCCAGCGCTCACGGACGCGAAGGCGGTCGTCGATGCGGACGCCTACTGGCGCGTCGCGGATTCGGTGACGTCGAAGCAGCAGCACGGTCCGCTCATGCGCCGGATCGAAAGCATCCAGCGCGTGGGGGACAGCCTCGTGGGCGTCATGAGCCCCGTCCCGGTGCCCGTGCCGCTGCCAGACATCGCGCTCCTCGATTCGGCCCTGGGCGTGACCCTGGCATTCGGAATCGAAGCGGGGGAAACCTCGGGGGCGGCGCTGGCGTTCACCCTCGAGGAGCTCCACTCCGTGCGGCCGTTCCCGACGAGCGGGGCCCTCTACGCGGTGGCCAGGAGGCGTGCCGGAGCGGAGGGGACCTTTGATATCTCGATCGAGGACGAGGCCGGCGTGTGCTCGCTGCTCCGTGGCTTCTCGGCCCGGTCCTTCGAGGGCTTCCAGCGCCGCCGCAACACGCTCGAGGCCAGCCCTCCACGACCCGCCATCGAGCACGCGGTGGAGAGTGCGCAGGTGGAGGGGGCCTGGACGCCCGAGGGCGAGGTCTCGCTCAAGCTGAAGAAGCTGATTGCCGCCTTCCTCAAGGTGGACGCGGCGTCGATTCCGGAGCTGGAGGTGCTGGAGTCGCTGGGGCTGGACTCCATCGCGGTGCATGAGCTCGCGGCACAGGCAGGCGACGTGCTCGGCATCGAGCTGCCGGTGGCGGTCATGTACCAGGGCCGATGCGTGCGCGATATCTCCCGACTCCTCGTCGACAAGCACGGCCACGTGCTGTCGACGCCGGGCAACGGCCATGGCAGCCCGGAGCAGGCGAACTAGTCCGGTGGAGTGCCAATTCGCGGCTCGGAGGCCGGCAGCGCGCGCAAGGCCTCTGTTCCAGACTTAAGTCTGGAATTTCCGTAATCTGCGTTCTCACCGGTGCCGGCCACGATCCGGGCCAGGCCATGCATGGGGTTCCCAGGGATGATGTTGTCCGCGCCTGCCATTGGTGTCTCGACGTTGCTCGACCTCCTCGCGGAGCGCACGGAGCAGCGGCCCCACGCCCCCCTCTTCACCCTTGTCGGGGATGAAGAGGGCGAGCAGGAGATCATGGACAGGGCCACCCTGCAGCGGCGCGCACAGGGTATCGCTGCC
The DNA here is from genome assembly GCF_003612055.1 of Corallococcus llansteffanensis. Taxonomy (GTDB): domain Bacteria; phylum Myxococcota; class Myxococcia; order Myxococcales; family Myxococcaceae; genus Corallococcus; species Corallococcus llansteffanensis. The sequence goes on along the minus strand of NZ_RAWB01000005.1, from coordinate 10,075 downwards.
GTCCTCCAGCAGCAGGCGGCGCCCGGCGAGCGGGCCGTGCTGCTCTACCCACCGGGGTTGGAGTACGTGGCTGGATTCTTCGGCTGCATGGCGGCGGGGCTTGTGGCGGTGCCCGCCTATCCGCCGGATCCGCTCCGCCTGGAGCGCACGCTGCCGCGCCTGCAGGCCATCATCCAGGACGCCCAGGCCACGGTGGTGCTCACCACCTCCTTCATCGCGTCCATGGCGGAGACCCTCTGCGAGTCGGCTCCGGAGCTGCGGGCCTTGCGCTGGGTGGCGACGGACGCGCTCCCGGAGGGCGTGGAGGACGGCTGGCGGTCCCCGGCGCTGCGGGAGGACTCGCTGGCCTTCCTCCAGTACACCTCGGGCTCCACCGGCACGCCGAAGGGCGTGGAGCTGACCCACGGCAACCTGCTGCACAACCTCCGCCTCATCCACGGCGCGTTCCGCATGCGCGAGGACAGCGCGGGCGTCATCTGGCTGCCGCCCTACCATGACATGGGGCTCATTGGCGGCATCCTCGGCACGCTGCACGGGGGCTTCGCCACCACGCTCATGTCGCCGCTGACCTTCCTGCGGCGCCCCATGCGCTGGCTGGAGACGCTCTCCCGCACGGGGGGGACCATCAGCGGCGGGCCCAACTTCGCCTTCGACCTGTGCGTGCGCAAGTCCACCCCCGAGCAGCGCGAGGCGCTGGACCTGAGCCGCTGGGAGGTGGCGTTCTGTGGCGCCGAGCCCATCCGCCCCGAGACGCTGGACCGCTTCGCCGAGGCCTTCGCCCCCGCGGGCTTCCGCCGCGAGGCCCTCTACGCCTGCTATGGCCTGGCCGAGGGCACACTCATCGTCTCGGGCGCCGCGGCGGGCACTCCGCCCGTGGTGCAGGCGCTGGACGTGGACCGGCTCCTCGAGGGGCGCGCCGTGCCCGCCGAGCCCGGACAGGCGGAGACCCGGTCGCTGGTGGGCTGCGGACGGGCGCTGGAAGATCAGGACCTCATCGTCGTGAACACCGGGACGCTCCGCCCGTGCGCCCCCGGTGAGGTGGGGGAGGTCTGGGTGAAGGGGCCCAGCGTGGCCCGGGGCTACTGGAACCATCCCGAGGAATCACAGCGCGTCTTCCAGGCGCGCACCGCCACCGGCGAAGGGCCCTTCCTGAGGACGGGTGACCTGGGCTTCCTGCGGGCGGACCAGGAGCTGTTCGTCACCGGCCGGCTCAAGGACCTCATCATCATCCGTGGCCGCAACCACCACCCGCAGGACATCGAACTGACCGCGGAGCAGGCCAGCCCCGCGCTGCGGCCCGGGTGCGGCGCGGCGTTCTCCGTGGAGGTGGACGGCGAGGAGCGTCTGTCCATCGTGTACGAGGTGGACCGGCGCCGGCAGGAGCACCTGCCCATCGAAGACGTGGCCCGCGCGGTCGCACAGCACGTGGCCGAGCACCATGAGCTCCAGTTGCACACGCTCACGCTCATCGAGCCGGGCAGTCTGCCCAAGACGTCCAGCGGCAAGATCCAGCGTCGGGCGAGCCGCTCGGCGCTGCAGGCTGGCGAGCTGCCGGTGGTGAGCACCTGGAGCGCACGGTCCGGGGCAGGCTCGGCCGCGGCCACGCAGTCGCCGCTCCCCGAGGAGGCCGCCCCGGCCGCCGCCACCCTGGAGGCGCTCGAGGACTGGCTGCATGCACGGCTCGCCCGGAGGTTCCAGGTGGCTCCCGAGCGGCTGGAACGGAGTGAGCCGCTCACGCGCCATGGCCTGGACTCGCTGGGAGCCGTGGAGCTGAGCCACGACGTGGAGCGGGCGCTGGGCGTTGCGCTCCCCATGGAGGTGCTGCTGAGCGGCCCCTCCGTCCGGGAGCTGGCGGCGCGGCTCCACGAGTCGCGGGCGCAGCAGGCGGCCCCGTCGCTGCCGCCCCTGGTCCCCGCGACATCGCGCGAGGAGCAGGCGCTGTCCTTCGCGCAGCAGCGGCTGTGGTTCCTTGATCAGCTCGCGCCGGGGGAGGCCCACTACCACATCGCCGCGGCCGTGCGGCTGGAAGGGCCGGTGGACACGGCGGCGCTCGAGCGCGTCTTCACCGAGGTGGTGCGCCGCCATGAGTCGCTGCGCACCACCTTCCGCTCCGACGCGGGGAAGCCCGTGCAGGTGCTCCATCCGGACGCGCGCCTCGAGCTGTCCCAGAGGGATCTGTCCGGACTGAGCGCCGCGGACTGGGAGGCGGGCGTGCAGGACCGAGCCTCCCAGGAGGCCCGGCGCCCCTTCGACCTGACACGGGGCCCGCTGCTGCGCGCCACCCTGCTGCGGCGCTCGGATACCGAGCATGTGCTGGTGCTGGTGATCCACCACATCGTGTCGGACGGTGGGTCCATGGGCGTGCTGGTGCGCGAGGTGAGCGCGCTCTACTCGGCCTTCGTCGAGGGACGCCCCGCGCTGCTTGCGCCGCTGCCCGTGCAGTACGCGGACTACGCGCGCTGGCAGCGGGAGTGGCTGCGAGGCGAGGTGCTCGAGGCGCAGCTGGCGTACTGGCGGCGGCAGCTGGCCGGCGTGCCCCAGGCGCTGGACCTGCCCACCGACAGGCCCCGCCCGCCCATGCAGGGCTTGAGGGGCGCGGCCGTCCCGGTGCGGTTGTCCCGGGAGCGCTGGGACGCCCTGAAGGCCCTGGCGCGCGACGAGGGGGTCACCCCCTTCATGCTGTTGCTGGCCGCCTTCCAGGTGCTGCTGCACCGCTACTCGGGTCAGGAGGACTTCTGCGTCGGCACGCCCATCGCCGGCCGGCCCCGCCCCGAGCTGGAGGGCCTCATCGGCTTCTTCGTCAACACGCTGGTGCTGCGCGCGCGGGTGGAGCGCCCCCTCTCCTTCCGGGAGCTGCTGGGCCGGGTGCGCCAGGCGACGCTGGAGGCCTACGCGAACCAGCATGTCCCGTTCGAGCGGCTGGTGGAGGAGCTGCGCCCGGAACGCGACACGAGCCGCTCGCCCCTCTTCCAGGTGATGCTCGCGCTGCTGCCGGACCCGCTCTCCGACGCCGCCCTCGCGGGCGTGTCGCTGCGGGCGCTGGAGCTGGAGGACCACACCTCCCGGTTCGACCTCGAGCTGTCCCTCACCGAGTCCGCGCAGGGACTCTCCGGCACGCTCGGCTACAGCACCAGCCTGTTCGAGCCCGGGACGGTGGCCCGCATGGTCGGCCACCTGGACGTGCTGCTCGGCGAGATTCTCGCCCGGCCCGGTCAGCCCATTGGCGAGCTGTCCCTGCTTCCTCCGGCCGAGCGCCAGCAGGTGCTGGTGGACTTCAATGCCACCGCCGCCCGCTTCCCACGGGAAGCCTGCGTCCACCACCTCTTCGAGCAGCAGGTCTCCCTGCGCCCGGAAGCCATCGCTATCGAGTTCGGCGAGCAGCGGTTCACCTACGGCGAGCTGGAGCGGCGGGCCGGAGCGCTGGCGCGCAGGCTGCGGACGCTTGGCGTGGGGCCCGAGGTGGTGGTGGGCCTGCACGCGGAGCGCTCACTGGAGCTGGTCGTGGGCATGCTGGCCATCCTCAAGGCCGGGGGCGCCTACGTGCCGCTGGACCCTGCCTATCCGGAGGAGCGGCTGGCGTGGATGCTCGAGAACTCGGGCGCTCCGGTGGTCCTCACCCAGCGGCACCTGAAGGTGCCCGGCGTCTCGCGCCCAGTCCAGGAGGTGCTGCTGGAGGACCTGGCCGTCGCGGAGCCGCGCGTGGAGGAAGCGCCCTCCGGAGCGGGGCCGGACACCCTGGCCTACGTCCTCTACACGTCGGGCTCCACGGGCCGGCCCAAGGGCGTGATGGTGCCCCACCAGTCCGTGGCCAACTTCTTCCACGCCATGGACGCGCGCGTGGGCGCGCAGCCCGCGGGGACGTGGCTGGCCGTGACGAGCGTCTCGTTCGACATCTCCGTCCTGGAGTTGCTCTGGACGCTGGCGCGCGGCTTCAAGGTGGTGCTGCCGGAAGGCTCCCAGGCCGAGGCGCTGCACCCCGCGTCACTCGCCGGACTGGTGCGCCGTCACGCGGTGACGCACCTGCAGTGCACGCCGTCCCTGGCGGCGGCGTTGGTGCTGGAGCCGCAATCCCGGCAGGCGCTCTCGGGCCTGCGCCGGCTGCTGGTGGGTGGCGAGGCGCTGCCGGTGCCCCTGGCCGCGCAGCTGGCCCGCGCGGTGCCCGAGGGCGCCGTGCTCAACATGTACGGCCCCACGGAGACCACCGTCTGGTCCTCCTCGCACCGCGTGGAAGCGCAGGAGGGGCCCGTCCCCATCGGCACCCCCATCGCCAACACCTCGCTGTACGTGCTGGACGAGCGGCTGCAGCCGGTGCCCCTGGGCGTGCCCGGTGAGCTGTACATCGGCGGGCTGGGCGTGGTGCGCGGCTACCTCGCCCGGCCGGAGCTCACCGCGGAGCGCTTCCTGCCGGACTCCTTCTCGCACCGGCCCGGTGCGCGCATGTACCGTACCGGCGACCTGACGCGCTGGCGCATGAATGGGACGATGGAGTTCCTGGGCCGCGCCGACTTCCAGGTGAAGGTGCGCGGCTTCCGCATCGAGTTGGGCGAGGTGGAGGCCGTGCTCGGCCAGCACCCGGGCCTTCAGCAAGCGGTGGTGGTGGCGCGTGAGGTTGCCCCCGGAGACCGGAGGCTGGTGGCGTACGTGGTGCCGCGGACGGGCCAGTCCGTGGACGTGGAGTCCCTGCGGCAGCAGGCCCGGGCGCGGCTGCCCGAGTACATGGTGCCCTCCCTCTTCGTCACCCTGGAGGCCCTGCCGCTCACGCCCAACCGCAAGGTGGACCGCAAGGCGCTGCCCGCCCCCACCGGGGCGCGCCCCGAGCTGCAGCGGACCTTCGTGGCGCCCGCCACGGCCACGGAGGAGCGGCTGGCCCAGCTCTGGGCCGAGGTGCTGGGCGTCCAGCAGGTAGGGGCGGAGGACGGCTTCTTCGAGCTGGGCGGCCACTCACTGCTGGCCACCCAGGTGGTGGCCCGCGTCCGCGCGCACTTCGGCGTCGAGCTGCCGCTGCGCAGCCTCTTCGAAGCACCCACCGTGCGAGCCATCGCCGCGAGGCTGGAGGCGGCGCTCCAGGCCGGTGGCGCCACCGAGGTTCCGCCGCCCATGCGGGCGGACCGGAGCGGCCCGCTGCCCTTGTCATTCGCACAGCAGCGCCTGTGGTTCCTGGAGCAGCTCGAGCCGGGCCAGGCCACGTACCACCTGCCCGTCGCCCTGCGCCTGAGCGGTGACCTGCGGGTGGACGTGCTGGAGCGGTGCTTCACGGAGGTCGTGCGCCGTCACGAGTCGCTGCGCACCACCTTCGGCTCCGAGGACGGACACCCGGTCCAGCGCATCCAGCCGCCGGCCCCGCTGCCACTGGAGGTGGTGGACCTGACGGCGCTGCCCCTGGGACAGCGCGAGGAAGAGGCCTGGCATCTGGCCCAGCGGGAGGCGACGCGTCCGTTCTCCCTGGCTCGGGGCCCGCTGCTGCGTACGTCCCTGGTGAAGCTGGGGGAGCAGGACCACCTGCTGCTGCTGACGATGCACCACATCGTCTCGGACGGCTGGTCCATGGGCGTGCTGGTGCGGGAGATGGCCGCGCTCTACCCCGCGCTGTGCGAGGGCCGGGCCTCGCCGCTGCCGGAGCTGCCCGTGCAGTACGCGGACTACGCGGTGTGGCACCGCGAGTGGCTGCGCAGGCCCGAGCTGACGGAGCAGCTCGCCTGGTGGCGCCAGCAGTTGGAGGGCGCCCCCGGGGTACTGGAGCTGCCCACGGACCACGCCCGCCCGGCGTGGCAGAGCCACCGTGGCGCCCGGCTCCCCTTCCGGCTGTCGCGAGCCCAGACGGAGGCCGCCCGGGAGCTGGCCCTCCATGAGGGCGGCACGCTCTTCATGACGTTGCTGACCACCTTCCAGACACTCCTGTTCCGCCTGTCGGGCCAGGACGACGTGTCCGTGGGCACGCCCATCGCGGGCCGCTCCCGGCCGGAAGTGGAGGGGTTGATTGGCCTGTTCATCAACACCCTGGTGCTGCGCACGCGCGTGCGTGCCGACACGAGCTTCCGGGCCCTGCTCGCGCAGGTACGCGAGGTGGCGCTCGGCGCCTACCAACATCCGGACGTGCCCTTCGAGAAGCTGGTGGAGGAGCTGCGGCCGGAGCGCAACCGCAGCCACGCGCCGCTGTTCCAGGTGATGTTCATCCTCCAGCCCCGGGAGCGCTCCACGCCTCCCGTCCTGCCCGGCGTGCGAGTCACCCGGCAGGCGGTGGAGGCGGGCACCGCCATGTTCGACCTGACCCTCACGCTCAGCGAGACGGATCAGGGCCTGGAGGGCGCCTTCGAGTACAGCACGGACCTGTTCACCGCCCCCACCGTGGAGCGGTGGGCGGCGCGCTTCACCACGCTGCTGGAGGCGGCGTGCGCGGACCCGGACCAACTGCTGTCGCGGCTGCCCGTCCTGCCTGATCCCGAACGCCGTCAGCTCCTGGTGGAGTGGAACACCACGGGCTCGGACTTTCCGGCCGACTGTCTCCACCATCCCTTCGATGCCCTGGCCGCGCGGACTCCCGACGCGGTGGCGCTGATCTTCGGGGACGTGCAGCTCACCTACGGCGAGCTGGAGCAGCGGGCCGAAGCACTGGCGCGCAGGCTGCGGACGCTCGGCGTGGGGCCCGAGGTGGTGGTGGGCCTGCATGCGGAGCGCTCACTGGAGCTGGTCGTCGGCATGCTGGCCATCCTGAAAGCGGGTGGCGCCTACGTCCCGCTGGACCCTGCCTATCCGGAGGAGCGGCTGGCGTGGATGCTCGAGAATTCGGGCGCTCCGGTGGTCCTCACCCAGCGGCACCTGAAGGTGCCCGGCGTCTCGCGGCCCGTCCAGGCAGTGCTGCTGGAGGACCTGGCCGTCGCGGAGCCGCGCGCGGCGGAAGCGTCCTCCGGGGCGGGGCCGGACACCCTGGCCTACGTCCTCTACACGTCGGGCTCCACGGGCCGGCCCAAGGGCGTGATGGTGCCCCACCAGTCGGTGGCCAACTTCTTCCATGCCATGGACGCGCGCGTGGGCGCGCAGCCCGTGGGGACGTGGCTGGCCGTGACGAGCGTCTCGTTCGACATCTCCGTCCTGGAGCTGCTCTGGACGCTGGCGCGCGGCTTCAAGGTGGTGCTGCCGGAAGGCTCCCAGGCCGAAGCGCTGCACCCCGCGTCGCTCGCCGGACTGGTGCGCCGTCACGCGGTGACGCACCTGCAGTGCACGCCGTCCCTGGCGGCGGCGTTGGTGCTGGAGCCGCAATCCCGGCAGGCGCTCTCGGGCCTGCGCCGGCTGCTGGTGGGTGGCGAGGCGCTGCCGGTGCCCCTGGCCGCGCAGCTGGCCCGCGCGGTGCCCGAGGGCGCCGTGCTCAACATGTACGGCCCCACGGAGACCACCGTCTGGTCCTCCTCGCACCGCGTGGAAGCGCAGGAGGGGCCCGTCCCCATCGGCACCCCCATCGCCAACACCTCGCTGTACGTGCTGGACGAGCGGCTGCAGCCGGTGCCCCTGGGCGTGCCCGGTGAGCTGTACATCGGCGGGCTGGGCGTGGTGCGCGGCTACCTCGCCCGGCCGGAGCTCACCGCGGAGCGCTTCCTGCCGGACTCCTTCTCGCACCGGCCCGGTGCGCGCATGTACCGTACCGGCGACCTGACGCGCTGGCGCATGAATGGGACGATGGAGTTCCTGGGCCGCGCCGACTTCCAGGTGAAGGTGCGCGGCTTCCGCATCGAGTTGGGCGAGGTGGAGGCCGTGCTCGGCCAGCACCCGGGCCTTCAGCAGGCGGTGGTGGTGGCGCGCGAGGTCGCCCCCGGAGACCGGCGGCTGGTGGCGTACGTGGTGCCGCGGGCTGGCCAGTCCGTGGACGTGGAGTCGCTGCGGCAGCAGGCCCGGGCGCGGCTGCCCGAGTACATGGTGCCCTCCCTCTTCGTCACCCTGGAGGCCCTGCCACTCACGCCCAACCGCAAGGTGGACCGCAAGGCGCTGCCAGCCCCTACTGGAGCGCGCCCCGAGCTGCAGCGGACCTTCGTGGCGCCCGCCACGGCCACGGAGGAGCGGCTGGCGCAACTCTGGGCCGAGGTGCTGGGCGTCCAGCAGGTGGGGGCGGAGGACGGCTTCTTCGAGCTGGGCGGCCACTCGCTGCTGGCCACCCAGGTGGTGGCCCGCGTCCGCGCGCACTTCGGCGTCGAGCTGCCGCTGCGCAGCCTCTTCGAAGCGCCCACCGTGCGGGCCATCGCCGCGCGACTGGAGGCGGCGCTCCAGACCGGTGGCACCACCGAGATTCCGCCACCCATGCGAGCGGACCGGAGCGGCCCGCTGCCCTTGTCCTTCGCGCAGCAGCGCCTGTGGTTCCTGGAGCAGCTCGAGCCGGGCAGCAGCACCTACCACATCCACACGCCCCTTCGGCTCCAGGGCCCGCTGGACGTGGCCGCGCTCCAGCGGTGCTTCACGGAGGTCGTGCGCCGTCACGAGTCGCTGCGCACCACGTTCGCGGTCATCGACGGACAGCCCCTCCAGCGCATCCAGCCCGCGGCTCCGCTGCCGCTGGAGGTGGTGGACCTGACGGCGCTGCCCATGGGACAGCGCGAGGAAGAGGCACAGCGCCTGTCTCGCGAGGATGCCGCGCGGCCCTTCTCCCTGGAAAAGGGGCCGCTGCTGCGCACGTCCCTGGTGAAGCTGGGGGAGCAGGACCACCTGCTGCTGCTGACGATGCACCACATCGTCTCGGACGGCTGGTCCATGGGCGTGCTGGTGCGGGAGATGAGCGCCCTCTTCGCGGCGCACGCCCAGGGCAAGCCCTCCCCCCTGCCGGAGCTGCCCGTGCAATACGCGGACTACGCGGTGTGGCAGCGCGACTGGCTGCGCGGCGAGGTGCTGGAGCGACAGCTCAGCTACTGGAAGCAGCAGCTGGCCGGTGCGCCCCAGGTGCTCGAGTTCCCCACGGACAGGCCCTACCCGGCCGTCCCGTCCCACCGAGGGGCCATCCTGCCCGTGCGGCTGCCTCGCGCGCTCTCCGAGCAGCTCAAGCTGCTGGCGCAGCAAGAGGGGGCCACGCCCTTCATGTTGCTGCTGGCCGCCTTCCAGTCCCTGCTGCACCGCTACAGCGGCCAGGACGATCTCCTCGTCGGCTCTGCGATTGTCGGCCGTCGCTACGCCGAGCTCGAAGGCCTCATCGGCTTCTTCGTCAACACGCTGGTGCTGCGTGCCCGGATGGAGGACGCCCCGTCCTTCCGCGCGCTCCTGCGGCAGGTGAAGGGAACGACGCTGGGCGCCTATGCGCACCAGGACATCCCCTTCGAGAAGCTGGTGGAGGAGCTCAAGCCCCGGCGTGACCTGGGGCGCTCGCCCCTCGTGCAGGTCATGTTCGTCCAACAGAACGCCCCCGTGATGGAGGCGGGCCTGCCGGGCATCTCCTTGCGCCCCGTGGAGGCGGAGACGCAGGGCGCGCGGTTCGATCTCACCCTCAATCTGGGAGACGCGCCCGAGGGCTTCACGGGCACGCTGGTCTACAGCACGGACCTCTTCGAGCCCGCCACCGCCGCGCGGATGATGGCGCACCTGCAGGTGCTGCTCGAAGGCGCTCTGGCCTCACCTGACGCGCCACTGGCCTCACTGCCCCTGCTTCGTCAGGACGAGCGCCACCAGCTGCTGGTGCAGTGGAACGACACCGCCTCCGCCTTCCAGGGCGACGACTGCCTGCACCACCTCTTCGAGGCCCAGGTGCTGCGCACCCCCGACGCCCCCGCCGTCGTCTTCGAAGGCGCCTGCCTCTCCTTCCACCAGCTCAATGCCCGCTCCAACCAGCTGGCCTGGCACCTGCGCTCCCTCGGCGTCGGCCCCGACGTCCCCGTCGGCCTCTACCTCGAGCGCTCCGTCGACTCCCTCGTCGCCATTCTCGCCGTCCTCAAGGCCGGCGGCGCCTACGTCCCGCTCGACCCGGCCTACCCCCCGCGGCGTCTGGCTTTCATGCTCCAGGACTGCCAGGCCCCCGTCCTGCTCAGCCACTCCCACCTGGACACCTCCTGGCTGCCTTCCGGGCCCCGCCTCCTGGCGCTCGACGCGTCCTTCCCCGCCTCGCTTC
>NZ_RAWB01000059.1 GCF_003612055.1 Corallococcus llansteffanensis | reverse complement strand
CTCCGACACCGAGCGCGAGCTGGCGGCGCTCTGGGGCCGCGTGCTCCACGTCGAGGCGGTGGGCGGCGAGGATGACTTCTTCGAGCTGGGTGGCCACTCGCTGAGCGCCACCCAGGTGCTCTCGCGCGTCCGCCAGCACTTCGGGGTCGAGCTCTCCCTGCCTGACTTCTTCGCGTCCCCCACCGTGGAGGCGGTGGCCCGCCGTATCGACGCGCTGGCCCTGGACCGGCCCGCAGCGTCCGTGCCGCCGCTCCGCGCGCGCACCGCGCATGCCCCTGCGCCCCTGTCCTTCGCTCAGCAGCGCCTGTGGTTCCTCTCGAAGCTGGATCCCGACAGCGCGAACTACAACCTCCCCACCGCCGTGCGCCTGGAGGGCGTGCTCGACGTGCCCGCACTCACGCGCGCCTTGCGTGACGTGCTCCAGCGCCACGAGTCCCTGCGCACCACGCTCCAGGAGCACGGGCACCAGCCCGTCCAGGTCATCGCCCCGGAGCCCCCGCTGCCCGCGGTCTGGGCGGACGTCAGCGACCTTCCCGACACCGAGCGCGAGGTCGCGCTCCAGCGCCGCGTCGAGCACGAGGCGTGGAGGCCCTTCGACCTGGCGACGGGGCCGCTCTGGCGCGTGCTCCTCGTCCGGCTGGCCGAGGCGCGACACGCGCTGCTGATCACCCTGCACCACGTCATCTCCGACGGCTGGTCCATGGGCGTCCTCGTCCAGGAGCTGACGACGCTGTACACGGCCCACGCCGAGGGGCGTCCCGCGCTCCTGGAGCCGCTCCCCGTGCAGTACCCGGACTTCGCGCTCTGGCAGCGCGCGTGGATGCGCGACGAGGTGCTGGAGGCGCAGCTCGGCTGGTGGCGGGCCCGGCTCCAGGGCGCGCCCCGGACGCTGGAGCTGCCCACGGACCGCCCGCGCCCGACCGCGCCGACGCTCCAGGGTGGCGCGCACGCCTTCCAGTTCCCCATGGAGCTGTCGGGAGCGCTCCAGGCCCTCTGCCGCCAGGAGGGCGTCACGCCCTCCATGGTGATGCTGGCCGCCTTCCAGGTGCTGCTGTCGCGCTACTCCGGCCAGGAGGACATCAGCGTGGGCTCGCCCATCGCCGGCCGCACGCACGCGGAGCTGGAGGGGCTCATCGGCTTCTTCGTCAACACCCTGGTCCTGCGCACGGACCTGGCCGGGGTCCCCAGCTTCCGCGCGCTGCTCGCCCGGGTGCGGGAGATGACGCTGGGCGCCTACGCCCACCAGGACGTGCCCTTCGAGAAGCTGGTGGAGGCCCTGCGGCCCGAGCGCGCCCCCGGCCGCGCCCCGCTCTTCCAGGTGATGCTCGCGTACCAGAACGCCCCGATGCCGGAGGTGCTCGGGCCCGGGCTGCGGATGGCGCCCCTCAAGGTCGAGCACCGCGCGGCGAAGTTCGACCTCGTCCTGTCCGTCAGCGACCGGGGCCAGGGCCTGCGAGGCGTGCTGGAGTACAGCACCGACCTGTTCGACGCCTCGACGGCGGAGCGCATGATGGGACACCTGCGCGTGCTGCTGGAGGGAGCGCTCGCGACGCCGGATCATCCGCTCGCCGCGCTGCCCCTGCTCACATCCGAGGAGCGGCACCTGCTGTTCCGCGCGTGGCGCGATCCGTCCGCCGCCACCGTGAGGGACGCCGGCCTGCACCGGCTCCTCCAGGCCCAGGCCCGGCTCACGCCGGAGGCCGTGGCCGCGGAGCTGGAGGGCGAGACCCTCACCTGGGCCGAGGCGCACCGGCGTGCCCGCGAAGTGCACCGCACCTTGGTCGCCCAGCGGAAGGTGGAGCCGCCCCCGCCGCCTCCGTTGGTGCCGGTGCCGCGCACCGGCCCGTTGCCGCTTTCGTTCGCTCAGCAGCGGCTATGGTTCATCGATCAACTGGAGCCTGGCAGCGCCACGTACAACATCCCCTTCGCGCTGCGCGTCCAGGGAGAGCTGGACGTGCCGGCCCTGGAGCAGGCCTTCCGCGCGCTCCTCCAGCGCCACGAGGCCCTGCGCACGACCTTCGTCGTTCGTGACGCGGAGCCCTTCCAGGACCTCCACCCCGCCGCCGACTTCCACCTGTCCGTGGTGGACCTGGGCGCGCGGCCCGGGCCCGAGCGTCAGGCCGAGGCCCGGGGACTGGCCGCCGCCGAGGCCGTGCGTCCGTTCGACCTCGCTCGCGGGCCGCTGCTGCGCGCCTCGCTGATCCGGTTGGATTCGCGGGAGCACGTGCTGCTGCTGACGATGCATCACATCGTCTCCGACGGCTGGTCCATGGACGTGCTCGTGCGCGAGGTGACGGGGCTCTACGGGGCCTTCGTCCAGGGCAGGTCCTCGCCCCTGTCGGAGCTGCCCGTCCAGTACGCGGACTACGCCGTCTGGCAGCGCTCCTGGTTGCAGGGGGAGGTGCTCGAAGCGCAACTGGGTTACTGGAAGCAGCAGCTCTCCGGCGCTCCCGCCCTGCTGGAGCTGCCCACCGACAAGCCGCGTCCCGCCGTGCAGTCCCAGCGCGGTGCCCTCCAGCCGGTCCACCTGCCCCTGTCCCTGTCCGAGGCGTTGTCCGACTTCTGCCAGCGCGAGGGCGTCACGCCCTTCATGGCCCTGCTGGCCGCCTTCCAGGTGCTGCTGTCGCGCTACTCCGGCCAGGAGGATGTCTCCGTCGGCACGCCCATCGCCGGCCGCACCCGGGGAGAGACCGAGGGCCTCATCGGCCTGTTCATCAACACCCTCGTGCTGCGCTCCCACGTCGCACCCGATGCTTCGTTCCGCCAACTGCTCCAGCAGGTGCGCGACACCACCCTGGCCGCCTATGAGCACCAGCACCTGCCCTTCGAGAAGCTTGTCGAGGAGCTGCAACCCCAGCGCAGCCTGAGTCAATCGCCCCTCTTCCAGGTCATGCTCGTGCTGCAGAACGCGCCGGCCTCGGAGTTGAGTCTCTCAGGCCTGTCGTTCCAGCCCCTCGCGCGCGACTTCGAGGCCACCAAGTCCGACCTCACCCTGTCCCTCGCCCAGTCGCCTCACGGCCTCACCGGCTCCCTGGGCTACCGCACCGACCTCTTCGAGCCGTCCACCGTCGCTCGCATGATCGAGCACCTGGGCATCCTCCTGGAGGCCGCGCTCGCTGCGCCAGATTCACGCGTCAGTGAGTTGCCGCTGCTCACCGAAGCGGAGCGAGGGCTGCTGCTCAAGGACTTCGTCTCCACGGAGGCGCCGCTTCGCCAGCCTCTCGCCGTGCACTCCCTCTTCGAGCAGCGGGCAGCTCTGAATCCTCACTCGCCCGCAGTGGCCTGCGACGGACAGGTGCTCACCTACGGGGAGCTCGATGCACGTGCCAATCAGTTGGCCTGGCACCTGCGCTCGCTCGGCGTTGGCACCGACTCGTGCGTCGCCCTGTGCCTGGAGCGCTCCGTTGAAACCGTCATCGCCCTGCTCGGCGTCTGGAAGGCCGGCGGCGCCTACGTGCCGCTCGACCCGAACCAGCCCGCCCTGCGCTTGCAGTCCCTCGTGCGAGAGGTGGCCGCTCCCGTCGTCGTCACGGTGGCCCGCCACGCTTCCGCCTTCTCCTCGACGCACCTCGTGCGCATGGATGAAGATGCCTCACTGCTTTCCCGCCTGCGCACCGACGCGCCTCCGGGTGAGGCACTCGCGGACTCCCTCGCCTACGTCCTCTTCACCTCCGGCTCCACCGGCAGGCCCAAGGGCGTCGCCGTCGCCCACTCGCAGCTTTCCTCCTACGTCGCCTCGGTGACGCAGCGGCTTGGGCTGGAGGCCTGCTCAAGCTTCGCCCTCGTCTCCACCTTCGTCGCGGACCTGGGCAACACCGTCCTCTTCCCTGCCCTCACCACCGGCGGCCTGCTTCACGTCCTCTCCCAGGAGTGCGCCTCCAGCCCCGCCGCCTTCGCCGACTACTTCGCGCGTCACCCCATCGACTGCATGAAGGTGGTGCCTTCGCACCTCGCCGCCCTCCTCACCGCGCCTGAGCCCCGCCACGTCCTGCCTCACAAGCGCCTCGTGCTGGGCGGCGAGTCCTCCACCTGGGCCCTGCTACAAACCGTCCACGCCCTCGCTCCGGACTGCGAGGTGCACAACCACTACGGCCCCACCGAAACCACTGTCGGCGTGCTCGCCGGCCGCGTGCAACTGCCCGCCTCACACTCCGCTTCGACTTCCGTGCCCCTGGGCTGGCCCCTGGCCCACTCCCGCCTCTACGTCCTGGACGCGTCGCTGCGGCCCACGCCCCTGGGTGTCCCAGGCGAGCTCTTCGTTGGCGGTGCCCAGGTGACGCGCGGCTACCTCGCCCGCCCTGACTTGACGGCCGAGCGCTACGTGCCCGACCTCTACAGCCCCGCTCCCGGTGCTCGCATGTACCGCACCGGCGACCGCGTGCGCTGGCTGCCCGATGGCCGCGTGGAGTTCCTCGGCCGCACCGACTTCCAGGTGAAGGTGCGTGGCTTCCGCGTCGAGCCCGGTGAAGTCGCCACCGTGCTGCGTTCGCTTCCCTCCGTGCACGAGGCCGTCGTCGTTGCTCGTCAGGACTCGCCTGGCGACACGCGCCTCGTCGCCTACGTCGTGCCCTCTGCGTCCTCCGTGGCCGCGCTGGACCTTCCAGCCCTGCGCGCCTCGCTCCAGCAGATGCTGCCCGAGTACATGGTGCCCTCCGCTTTCGTCGTGCTGGAGGCCCTGCCCCTCACGCCCAACGGCAAGGTCGACCGCAAGGCCCTTCCCGTTCCGGAGGCTTCCGCATCGCGCTCCGGCTACGTGGCACCTCGCACGCCCACCGAGGAACTGCTTGCTCCGCTCTGGGCCGAAGTGCTGCGCCTTCCCCGCGTGGGCGCACAGGATCACTTCTTCGAACTGGGCGGCCACTCGCTGCTGGCCACGCAGCTTGTAGCCCGCGTGCGCGCGGCGTTCGGCGTGGAGCTGCCCCTGCGCTCCGTCTTCGAAGCCCCGATCCTGGCGGACCTCGCGCGCCGCATTGACGACGCGGGGAAGCAGGTGTCCGGCGTTCAGGCGCCACCGCTGGTGCCAGCGTCGCGCACGGGAGAGCTGCCGCTGTCCTTCGCGCAGCAGCGCCTGTGGTTCATTGATCAGCTCGTCCCTGGTGCCTCCACCTACAACGTCCCTTCCATCCTCCGTTTGGAAGGCGAGCTGCACCTCGAAGCCTTGCGCCAGAGCCTCACCGAGCTGGTGCGCCGCCACGAGGCCCTGCGCACCTGCTTCCCCTCTCGCCAGGGCCAGCCCTTCCAGCGCATCGCATCCCCCACCGACCTGCCTCTGCCCACGGTGGACCTCAGCCCCCTGGGCGAGGCCGCTCTCGATGAAGCGCGACGCCTGGCCTCCGCCGAGGCCCAGCGTCCCTTCGACCTGGCCTCAGGCCCCCTCGTGCGCGCCCTGCTGCTGAAGCTCTCGCTCACCGAGCACGTGCTCGTCTTCACCCTCCACCACATCGTCTCCGACGGCTGGTCCCGCGGCGTCCTCGTGCGCGAGGTGGCCGCCCTCTACTCGGCCTTCTCCCAGGGCCTGCCCTCGCCCCTGCCGGAGCTGCCCGTCCAGTACGCCGACTACGCGCTCTGGCAGCGCTCCTGGCTGCACGGTGACGTCCTGGAGGCCCAGCTCTCCTACTGGCGCCAGCGCCTCGCGGACGCCTCTCCCCTGGAGCTGTCCACCGACTTCCCCCGCCCCGCCGTGCAGTCCTTCCACGGCGGCCTCGTCCCGCTGCGGCTGGCCCCGCCACTTGCTCAAGCCCTCAAGGCCCTTGGCCAGCGTGAAGGCGTCACGCCCTTCATGCTGCTGCTGGCTTCCTTCCAGGTGCTGCTCTCGCGCTACGCGGGCCAGGAAGACGTCCGCGTCGGCACGCCCATCGCTGGCCGCACCCACGCGGAGACCGAAGGCCTCATCGGCTTCTTCGTCAACACGCTCGTGCTGCGCTCCCTCGTGGCACCGGGCGCGTCCTTCCACCACTTGCTCCAGCAGGTGCGCGAGGCCTCCCTGGGTGCCTATGCCCACCAGGACGTCCCCTTCGAGCGCCTCGTCGAAGACTTGAGGCCCCAGCGCGACCTGACGCGGCCGCCCCTCTTCCAAGCCCTCTTCGCCCTGCAGAACACCTCCATGCCCGCCCTCCAACTGCCGGGCCTCGCCCTGCGCCCACTGGACGTGGAGGGCCACAGCGTCAAGGCCGAGCTGGAGCTGTTCCTCTTCGAGTCCACCAACGGCTTCGAGGGTTCTCTCAGCTACAACACCGCTCTCTTCGCTCCCGCCACCGTCCAGCGCATGGCGCGGCACTTCGGTGCCCTCGTCGAAGCCCTCGTCGCCCATCCCGAGGCGCCTCTCGCCTCCGCCTCCATGCTCTCCCTGGATGAGCAGCGGCAGGTGCTGCTCGACTGGAACGACACGCACACCGACTTCCCGCGCGACGCCACCCTCCCCGAGTTGTTCCAGGCCCAGGCCCGGCGCACTCCGGACGCCGTGGCCCTCGTCTTCGGTGAGGACTGCATCACGTACCGGCAACTGGAGGAGCGCGCCAACCAGCTCGCCCATGCCCTCATCAGCATGGGCGTCACTCCGGGCACGCCCGTGGCACTGGGACTGGAGCGCTCGTTCGACCTCATCGTCGCCCTCCTCGCCGTCGTCAAGGCCGGCGCCGCCTACGTCCCCCTGGAGCTGGCCCATCCCCGCGAGCGACTCGCCCTGCTGCTGGAGGACTGCGCCTCGCCGCTGCTCCTCACCCACTCCAGCCTGAAGGACCGCCTGCCCTGCTTCGCCGGCCGCATCCTGCTGCTGGACTCCGAGGAGGCCTCGCTCTTCGCGCGTCAGCCCACGCACGCGCCCAACGTGCCCACGGCGGCGGAGAGCCTCGCCTACGTCATGTTCACCTCCGGCTCCACCGGCCGGCCCAAGGGCGTCCTCGTTCCTCACCGTGGCGTCGTGCGCCTCGTGTGCGGCTCCTCCTTCATCGACTTCGGCCCCCAGCACTCCTTCCTCCAGCTGGCCCCCGCCGCCTTTGACGCTTCCACGCTCGAAATCTGGGGCGCGCTGCTGCACGGCGCCCGCCTCGTGCTCGCGCCTCCTCACGCCCTCTCCATCGAGGAGCTCGCGGCCCTGCTGCGCCGCCATGCCCCTTCCACCCTCTGGCTCACCGCCGCCCTCTTCGAGCAGGTCGCCCTCCACCAGCCCGACACGCTGGCCCGAGTACCCCAACTGCTCGTCGGCGGCGACGTGCTGCCCGCCGAGCATGTGCGCCAGCACCTCTCCCGCCTTCCTCCAGGCGCCGTGCTCGTCAACGGCTACGGCCCCACCGAGAACACGACTTTCTCCACCACCCATACCCTCCACTCGCGGAGTGACTTCGGCCACGCCGTCCCCATCGGCCGGCCCCTCTCCCAGTCCACCACCTACGTGCTGGACGCCTCGCTGCGGCCCGTGCCCGTCGGCGTTCCCGGTGAGTTGTTCGTCGGTGGCGCGGGCCTCGCGTGGGGCTACCTGCACCGCCCGGAGCTCACCGCCGAGCGCTTCATCCCGCACCCCTTCGCCACCACTCCGGGCGAGCACCTCTACCGCACAGGAGACAAGGCCCGCTGGCTCGCCGACGGCACGTTGCAGTTCCTCGGCCGCACCGACCACCAGGTGAAGCTGCGCGGCTTCCGCATCGAACCCGGCGAAGTGGAGGCCGCGCTGCGCCGGATTCCCGCCGTCGCGGAAGCGCTGGTGCTCGCCCGCGAGGACGTGCCCGGCGACAAGCGCCTCGTCGCCTACGTCGTCCCCTCTTCTCCTCTGACAGAAGACCTGGCGGAGAAGCTGCGCGCCCAGCTCCAGCAACAGCTTCCCGGCTACATGGTGCCCTCCGCCTTTGTCGTGCTGGAGGCCCTGCCCCTAACCCCCAACGGCAAGGTGGACAGGAAGGCCCTGCCCGCCCCGGACGCCGCCGCGTCCCTCGGCCGCTACGTCGCTCCGCGCACGCCCCTGGAGCAGCTGATCGCGCAAGCCTTCGCGGAGGTGCTGCGCCTGGAGCGCGTCAGCGCCGAGGCGGACTTCTTCGACCTGGGCGGCCACTCCCTGCTCGCCGTGCAGCTCATGGCCCTCCTCCGGGAGCGCACGGGCCGGGCGCTTCCCCTGTCCGCGCTCTTCCAGGGCTCCACCGTCGAGCGGCTCGCCGCCCTGCTGTCGCCCTCCGAAGGGAAGCGCCCCCTGGGGCCCAACCTGGCGAGGCTCGACACGGGAGACTCCGAGCGTCGGCCGCTGTTCCTGGTCCATGGCGGTGGCGGTGGCGTGCTCAGCTACGCCGACCTCGTGCGCCACCTGGGCAATGACCGGCCCGTGTATGGCCTGTTCGCTCCCGGCATCGAGGACGGAGACCTGCCGCCGTCCTCCATGGAGTCCCTGGCCCGGCTCTACCTGGAGCAGGTGCGCGACGTGCAGCCCCAGGGTCCGTACCGGCTCGCGGGCTGGTCACTCGGGGGCCTGGTGGTCTACGAGATGGCGCGCCAGCTCCAGGCCCTGGGCGAGCCGGTGGAGCTGCTGGCCCTGCTCGACAGCCTCGCGCCCTCGGGAGAGCCGGATCCGGAGCCGCCGCCGCTGATCCGTCTGGCCGCCTTTGGCAAGATGGTCGGGCTTCCCGTCCAGGACGTCTCCGCCCCAGAACTGGAGCGGCTGAGCAGCCTGGAGGGCAACGAGCTGCTGTCGCGGATGATCGAGGTCTTGCGGAACCTGCCCGCCGCAGGCGGACTGGAGCCGGGACAGATCGAGCGTCTCTTCTCCGTCCACGAACGGCTCGGAGAGGCCAACCGGGGCTACGTGCCCGCCAGCCGCTACGAGGGCCCCGCCGAGCTCTTCCGCGCCGCGGTCCGCGCGAGCGACCCCACCCGCGCCGAGGACGAAGGCTGGAAGGCCTGGCTCCCAGGAGGCGTCTCGGTGTGCCACGTACCGGGCACGCACCTGACCCTCCTGGAAGAGCCCCAGGTCCCCACGCTGGCGGAGCGGCTCACGGAGCGCCTGCGCGCCCTGGACACCGAAGGCCAATGACCGCACGCCCCTGACGCCCGGCCTTCCTCCGGCGGGCGCCAGGCTCAAAACAAACAAGCCCAGCAATCTGGAGAGATTGCTGGGCCCCTGGACATCAGCCCCGAGGGCCGTCCGCGCCGTCCGGAGGACTACCGGACGATGTTCACCGCGGTGTCATCGAGGAAGAAGCTCGTCTTCAGCGACGAGTCCTCCGTGCCGTTGAAGTAGATGCGGATGGTCTGGCCCTTGTACGCGGCCAGGTCGAACGTCCGCTGCACGTAGGCCGTGCCCTTGTCCAGGTTGCTGTAGGTGGCCGGCGTCGCCAGCACCGTGCCCGCGCTGTTGCGGATCTGGATGGCCAGCTTGTCGTAGGCCGTCGTGGTCGTCGTCTCCGACGTGGTGATGAGCGCCCAGAAGCTGAGCGTGGCGCTGCACGCCGTGGCGGGGATGGTGACGTCCTGGTAGGCGAACTCGGTGCGCGTGGTGCCGTAGCCGTTCAGCCAGGCCTTGTACGTGCCCGTGCGCGGCGCATTGCCCGACGTGGTGCCGTCGATGACGTCCGTCGAGGTGGTCCAGCCCGTGTTGCCGCTCTCGAAGCCCGCGTTGACCAGGAGCTGCTCGGAGATGGAGCAGGTGCCCGTGCCGTTGTTCACCGTCACCGACACCGTCGCCGACGTGCCGATGTTGTTCGCCGCGTCATACGCCTTCGTGGTCAGCACGTAGGTGCCGTTGGCCACCGCCGTCGTGTTCCACGCGAAGCTGTACGGCGCGCTCGTCGCCGTACCCAGCAGCGAGGTGCCCGCGTAGAACTCCACGCGCGACACGCCCACGTTGTCGGAGGCGCTGGCGCTCAGGGTCGCGCTGCCGCTCAGCGTGGCGCCGCCCACGGGCGCGGTGATGGACGTCGTGGGCGGGGTGGTGTCACTGCCGCCACCGGTGATGAAGAGCGTGTACAGCAGCTTGTTGGGCGAGCCGGTGCCCGGGCTGGTGACCTTGTTCGGCGTGGAGTTGTTCACCAGCGCGTCACGTACCTGCGCGGGCGTCGCGGTGGGGTTGGCGCTCAGGTAGAGCGCCGCGGCGCCGGCCACGTGCGGCGAGGCCATGGACGTGCCGCTCAGCACGGTGCTCGACGAGTTGCCGGAGTTCGAGGCCGAGGTGATGCTCGAGCCCGGAGCGAAGATGTCCACGCACGTCCCGTAGTTGGAGAACGACGAGCGGCCATCGCTGCTGGTGGTGGAGCCCACGGTGATGGCGTTGGGCGCACGGGCCGGCGAGTAGTTGCAGGCGTTGGCGCTGTCGTTGCCGGCGGCGACCACCGTCGTGACGCCCGCGGCGATCAACCGCTCCGTCGCATCATCGACGGCCTGGATGGCGACATCGCCCAGGCTCATGTTGGCGACCGCGGGCTTGATGTGGTTGGCCGCCACCCAGTCGATACCGCCGATGACCTGCGCGTCGTTTCCATAGCCCGTGCAGTCGAGCACCCGCACCCCGTGGAGGGTGACCTTCTTCGCCACGCCCCAGGTCGTGCCGCCCACCGTGCCCGACACGTGCGTGCCATGGCCATGGCAGTCCGAGGGGTCGCTGTCGTTGTCGATGAAGTCGTAGCCGTTGCCGGTGCGACCGGTGAACTCGGTGTGGGTCAGCCGGATACCGGTGTCGATGACGTACGCATGCACGCCGGTGCCGTCGACGTTGTAGGTGTAGGAGCTGTTGCGCGGCAGGTCACGCTGGTCGAGGCGGTCGAGGCCCCAGGTCGCGCCGGTCTGCGTCGCCGACACATGGATCAGGCCGTTCTCCTGCACATACGCCACGCGAGGGTCGGACAGGAGGCGCTGGGCCTCGGCCTCGCTCATCTTCGCCAGGAAGCCGTGGATGGTGTGCTCATAGGTCCGCAGCACCTGGCCACCGTTGAGGGACACCAGTTCCCGGGCGATGTTCGCCGCCCCCTGCTGCCGGACCTCCTGCTGGGAGTCGCGCAGGACGACGATGTACTCGCCGGGGATGGCCCGCTCCCGGCGGATCATCTGCGCCGTGTGACCGAACTGCTCGCTGTCGGACTCCTGGGCCTCCGGCATCGGGCCGCAGGCCGCGGCCAGCAGGGAGATGGCACTCACCGCATGGGTCAGTTTCAGTTTCATTCGGCCTCTCGGGAACGTGCGGGCACCAGGTCGGAAGCCCTCGCACAGGCCGTGGAATTAGCTTTTCTTGATAACGCGGTCAATACGGCTTTCATGGAGAAGCCCGTGTGCGCCGCCGGGTGCACACTTCGCACCCGCCGCGCTGCGCGCCATGCCCCCGACGACGAGGTGGTGGAAGGGCCGGATGACATTGAAGTACACGGGCCCGGCCCAGTTCCGGTAGTGCACCAGCGTGACGACGTGGAAGCGCCGCCGGGGTTCACCACCAGGCGCCGGCTCCGCAACGACGGCGAGGGTGGCCTCCAGGTGCTTGTCCGTCGCGGCCACCACCCAGACGTGTTCCTCCTCCGCGTGGCGCACGGTGAAGAACGAGGCCGCGCTGCCCGGGGTCATGGGGATGTCCTCCGGGCGCAGGAGGCGGGCCCGGGGCAGGCCGTGCTGGCGCATCCCGAGCAACCGGACGAAGACAGCGCGCACCCCGTACAGGGCCGTCACCCACGCGGGCTGGTATGACAGGAGCGCCGCGAGGAACTCGCGCAGCGTGGCTTCCGACTCCACGGTCTTCACGTCCACATGGTCCGCGCCTTCCGCGAACGGGCGCAGCACCTCCGGCAGCGGGGAGGACGTCCGGGACTGGAAGAGCACGCCCAAGCCCAGCGGGAAGAGCACCCACGCTCCGGTGAGGGGCATGGGCACCACGCAGAAGAGGCCCAGCGCGAGCAGCCCCCACCCGAAGCCCGCCGGGGGCGGCCGCTCCAACTCGCGCTCCAGCCAGCGGCACAGGGCCCCGGCGAGGAGCAGCCCTCCGCCCATCGCCAGGAACCAGAAGGCCGCCGCGCGGGCGCTGTCCCTGCCCACGCTGTCGAACACGCCTGCTCGCACCATCGCCAGCAGCGGCGCCCGGAAGAGCACCAACCCGATGGCGGTGTGAGCCCCTCCAGTCAGCAGCAGCAACGTCCCCGTCGTCACCCGCATGCACGGCCTCCAGTCCTGTCATCGGATACGGCACCGTATACCGATACGGTACCGTATAGCCCGGGGCCGCCGGGAATGCGCCCTGGACGTCAGGGAGGGGGTCCGCCAGACTTGCGGTCAACGATGAGACGCCCTACTTCCCGCCCGCCGGAGCCGTCGCCCTTCCGGAGCATCGAGGACATCCGCAAGCGGCACCGGGGGCCGGGCCTGTCCGCGGAAGACTGGGCGGACGCCGCCCTCTGGAGCCTCGCGGAGGGCGTGGACGCCCTGTCCGTGGAGCGGCTGTCCCGCGGCCTGGGGGTGACGAAGGGCGGCTTCTACTGGCACTTCAAGGACCGCGCGGACGTGCTCCAGGCCGCGCTCGCGCGCTGGGAGAAGTTGGCGACCACGGAGTTCATCCAACGGCTGGAGGCCCTGCCGGATCCGAAGCAGCGGCTGCACCAGCTGCTGGCGCTGACGTTCGACCTGGGCCCGCATGGGAAGATTGAAGTCGCCATCGTCGCGGGCGCGGGTGCGGACCCGCGCATCCAGCCGGTCCTCGCGCGGGTGTCGCAGCGGCGCCTCGACTACATGGTGAAGCTGTACCGGGCGCTCGGGCTGCCGGCCCGCGAGGCGCGCAACTGGGCCCTGCAGGCGTACTCCACCTACGTGGGGCTCCTGCACCTCGCCATCGCCAGCCCGGCGACGCTGAGTTCGAGCCGTGCTCGCGCGGATTACATCCAGCATGTCGCCCGGACGCTGATCCCCGCGTGATGAGGCCCATGACACCTGGACTCCGTGGCGCCCTCCTCGGCATCGGGATGGCGATGGCCGCGTGCAGCTCCGTGCGCCCCGTGGCGTCAATGACCTGGGTGACCCTTCCCGCCGCCGACGCACGGATTCAGTACATCGGGCGGACGTACCGCTCCGGCACCGGAGTTGTCTTCTCCCATCCCGGGGTGACGATTCGCGCGCGCTTCTGGGGCGACGCCCTCCGGATGCAGCTCTCCGACGCAGGACCCGGCGGCGAGGTGGGGACCAACTATTTCGATGTCACTGTGGATGGGGCGGCACCGAGGCAGCTCGCGGTGCGAAGCAGCGAGTCCACCTATCTGCTCGCCGACGGCCTTGAGGTGGGACTCCACACGGTGGAGCTCGTCAAGCGCACCGAGTCCTCGGTGGGCCCCAGTACGCTCGTCGCGCTCGAGGTCCATGGCGAGCTTCGGGACCCTCCCCTTCGCCCGGGGCTCCGGATGGAGTTCATCGGGGACTCCGTCACCTGTGGATACGGCGCGGACGTCGCCCTCATCCCCGCATCGCCCTCCTGGAGAGCGCCGGGCTTCACGTCGAAGAACGAGAACCCCCGCCGGGGCTATGCCTGGCTCACGGCCATGAAGCTGGGAGCGGAGCCCGTCCTCGTCTGCTATTCGGGCCATGGGGTCTACCGCAACCTGGACATGTCGACGTCAGGGCTGCTGCCCGCGCTCTACGAGCTCGCGGTTCCGGACCATCCCGCCGGGTGGGACTTCTCACGCGATCCACCCGATGTGATGGTCATCAACGCCGGCACCAATGATGCGTTCGCGGGCAGTGGAACCGACGCGTTCCTTCCGGATGAAGCCTCCTTCAAGTCGGCCTATCGGGCGTTCCTCGCGCGGCTCCGGACCCTCCACCCCCGCGCGCACATCGTCTGCACGCTGGGGAGCATGACGGACGGCTACAAGCAGCGGGAAGAGAATGGCGCGGCGACGTCCGTTCATGTCGGCCAGTGGATCACCGACCTCGTGGTGGAACGTCAGCAACAGGGGGATGGCCGCGTCTACCGGCACCTGATGGACGTCCAGAATCCGGGTGTCGACGGTGTCGGCGAGGATTGGCATCCGTCCGCCGCCACGCATGCAAGGATGGCGGAGGCACTGAGCCGGTTCATCGCGGACGTCGTGCGGCCCTGAGGAGAACGGATGCTCGCCTGCGTGGATGTGGACTACCGGCCTGACGTCACCGTGGCCGCGTGTGTCCTCTTCCGTCACTGGACCGATGCCACGGAGGCCGCGCACCTGGTGGACCGCGGCCCCATCGCGGCCCCTTACGAGCCCGGCCAGTTCTACCGCCGCGAGCTGCCGCACCTGCTGCGCGTGCTCGCCGGGGTGCAGGAGCCGCTGGAGGCCATCGTCGTGGACGGCTACGTGTGGCTCGGGGACGACAAGCCGGGCCTGGGCGCCCACCTGTACGAGGCCCTCTGTCGCGCGGTGCCCGTCATCGGCGTGGCCAAGACGCCCTATGTCACCACCGGCCCGGCCCTGCCCATCGTGCGCGGCCAGAGCCTGCGCCCCCTGCTCATCACCGCCATCGGCATGGAGACCGCGACCGCCGCGGAGCACATCCGGCGGATGCACGGCGCCTCGCGCATGCCGAAGCTGCTGACCCAGGTGGACCGGCTGTGCCGCGCATCCTGACGCCGCGGCCCCGGGTCGCGCCGCATCCAACCCTCCGCTAGAAAGACACCCCATGAGCAACAAGAACCCCGAGGTCGGCTCGCCATCCCAGCAGGGGGACGCCCCTGACGGACGCGACTATCAAGGCTTCCTGAGCCGCCTCCAGGCGAGCTTCGAGGAGCTCGTCGCCCACCAACAGCTGTTCACCACGGATGCCACCGGTCTCTGGGAGGCCTACCTCACCTCCATTCCCGAGGAGACACGCCAACTCAACAACTGCGCCAGCTGCCGCACGTTCGTCGAGCGCTTCGGCCATCTGGTGACCCTCGACGAGACGGGCCAGCCGCGCAGCCCCTTCTGGCACGAGCGCCTGGCGTCCGCTGAGAACTTCGCCGCCGTGCAGCAGCTGCGTGGCATGGTCGAGAAGGCTCACGTCAACGGCGTCTTCCTGTCGTCCGCGCCGGTCTGGGGCACTCCGGAGAAGGGCTCCTGGCAGCACCTGGCCGTGATCGTCCCCAAGGCCCGCGTCTTCCAGCCGGGCCTCCTCAATGCCAGCCAGAAGAGGGCTGAGTTCCAGGAGCACCACCGGTGCTTGAACGTGGCGCTCGACGAGTTCAAGCCCGGCCTCCTGGAACAGGCCCGGGTCGTGCTCCAGGCAGACGCGCTCACGCGCTCCGAGAAGTTCGTCGGCGTGGTCGAGTGGCTCATCGCCCGCCAGCGCGAGCGCAAGCAGCCCCATGGCCGCAACCTGCTCTGGAAGGCGGTGGCCTCGGCCCCGGCGGGCTTCTGCACGCCGCGCAGCTCGATGGTCGGCACGCTGCTGGAGGATCTCGCGGCGGGCCTCCCCTTCGAGACGGTCAAGAAGCGGTTCGACGACAAGATGCACCCGCTCCAGTACCAACGCCCGCAGGCGGCCCCGTCCGCCGGGAACATCCGGCAGGCCGAGGAGGCCATCACCAGACTGGGGCTTGCGCCCTCGCTGGAGCGCCGGTTCGCCACGCTCGCGGAGGTCCAGCTCACCTGGAGGCCCCTGACGGACAAGCCCGACAAGGCGAAGGGCGTCTTCGGGCATCTCAAGACCAAGGAGGAGGCTCGGGTCACGGAGCTGCCTGACAAGACCCTGACGTGGGTGAAGTTCCGCGACACCGTCCTGCCCTCGGCGGAGAAGCTGGAGCTGAGGGTTCCCTCCAGCAGCTCGGCGTTCTCGGCGCTGGTGACGGCCGTCCATCCCGACGCGCCGCCCATCATCCAGTGGGACGCTCCGGAGCAACGCAACCCGGTCACCTGGTACTTCTACGTCAATCCCACCCCTGCAAGCAGTTGGGGGCTGTCTCCGGGCTACGTGGAGGTCCTCGGCCTGACGATGAAGCCCAATACCTGGTTCGGAGATCGCTTCGCTCACCAGGGCCAGGGCGCCTTCTTCGTCCTGAAGGGCGCGCGCGACAGCCGCAATGACAACCTGATGTTGTTTCCCGAGTTCCTGCGCAGCGACCTGCATGGAATTCGCGCGACCGTCGAGGCGTTCTCGCGCAGCCGCAAGCTGGAGGTTCCCGAGGGGGAGCCGCTCGCCAGCGGTCTCATGCTCACGCCCCCTGCGAACCCCTCCTCCTGGGGCGTGGTGCTTCGCGTGACGAGCAAGGGGGCGGTCGCGACGTACACGCTGGATCGCTGGGATTGAGCCCCAGGAACCAGTTAGAGCAGCCCTTGAGACGATTTGTCGGCAGACGTGGGTCTCCTGCCGGCACCCGGCTGCCCTACCGGATGCGCGACGGTGGGGCACGGACGTGCTACCCCAGGCCCATGGACCGCCCCCGCCGACCCGCCACCGCTGCCCCGAAGGGGCCGTCGCCCGCAGCCGCGACCTTCACGTTCCCGCCCGACGCCGCGTTCACCTGGCATTCGGAGAGTGACGAGCCCGCCCCCACGCGCCTGTCACCCGTGGATGACCGGCTGCGTGCCGACACCGCGCTCCAGCGCGTCCGCCGGGGCGAGTTCCTGCGCTACACGGGTGACTTCCACAACGCGAAGCAGCTGCTCGGCGCGCTGGGCCGGCGGCTCGAACGGCCCTGGCAGGCCCGCTCGCCGCTGGAGGCGTTCCGGGCCGAGCGCCGCGCGCGGCAGTTGGAGCATGCGACGCTGTCGCGCATCGTCGTCGCGCTCGACCGGAGCTACCGCCTGGAGCTCGCGCGCGCACCGGACGTCTCTGAAGCGTGCCGGCAGGTGTGGGGTGAGCCCACGACGGACTTCACCGTGGTGCCGCTCAAGCAGCTGCTCGGCATGCTCGGGGCCGCGGAGTGGCAGCGCAAGGGTCTGGCCGTCCCGGGACTGAAGGGCCTGCTCCATCCGCACTACGGCGTCTACCTGCCCACGCGCACCGACTACGTGGAGCTGCTGGCGGCCGTGCCGGACGTCAAAGGCAAGCGCGTGTTCGACGTGGGCACCGGCACCGGCGTGCTCTCCTTCCTCCTCCTGCAGCGCGGCGCGGCGTCCGCGCAGGCCACGGATTGCGATTCCCGCGCGGTGGCGTGCGCGCGGGAGAACGCGGAGCGGCTCGGCCTCTCGCAGCGCTTCCAGGTGACGGAGGCGGACCTGTTTCCGGAAGGCAAGGCGGACCTCGTCGTCTGCAACCCGCCGTGGATCCCCGAGCCGCCCAAGAACCGGGTGGACCGCGCGGTGTTCGACGAGGACAGCCAGTTCCTGCGGCGCTTCCTCGAAGGGCTCCCCGCCGCGCTCACCCCGGGAGGAGAGGGATTGCTCATCCTGTCGGACCTCGCGGTGCTGCTGGGCCTGCGTCCGCCCGGGTGGCTCGAGGAGCAGTTCGCGCGCTGCGGCCTGACGGTGGCGTGGCGGAAGTCCACCCCGGCGCGGCACTCCAAGGCGAAGGACAAGGCGGACCCCCTGCACGCCGCGCGCTCCCGGGAGGTCACCACCCTCTACGGCCTCGTGCCGGCCGCACGGTAGCCCGGGGAGGGGAAGGCCGGGGCAGGATGACCGCCCCGGCCTGTCCGCACTACCAGCAGGCGAGGTGGATGTTGTCGTAGCGGACCGACGCGGTGCTGAAGACCAGGGTGCGCATGTCCCCCTGGACGAAGCCGCTCTCGCCGCAGGCGCAGGTCGCCCCCGTTCCCGTGCAGTTCGTCCAGTTCGTGGTCACTCCCCCCGAGTCCACGCGGTACTCGGCATTGAAGACCGCTTTGTTGTTGTTCGTGAACCAGGTCTTGTAGGCGCCACACTCGTTGTACTTCTGGCACTGCTCGTTGATGGCGAAGTCGAAGGAGGCGGCGAGCGCGGGGATCTGGTCGACGTCGTTCTTGAGCGCGATGCCCAGACACAGGGAATGGGCGGTGGTGGCCAGCCAGCGGTTGTAGTCGAGCTGGTTCGTCGCCGTGAGGCCCCAGCAGGCCTGGTCGGTGCAGCTGATGCTGTCGTCGTGCGAGTAGCCGTCGATGTTGTCCGGCTCCACCGCATCGCAGCCCTTGTTCTTCGCCAGCTGCATGCGGGACGTCATCACCGCCCGCACCGCCGGCTTGCGGTGGTCCAACCACCACTCACAGCCGCCGCCGCTCTCGCACCAGTCCCCCAGGATGTGGATGGATTGGGCGCAGTTCTCGCCGGGGCTGCACCAGGTGTCCTGCGGGAACTGGCTGACATCGCTCCGCCAGTTCTCATAGGTGCCGGCGCTGAAGTAGCAGACCACCTTCTTGCCGGCGTTCTTGTACTCCTGGATCTTCGTGCTTGAGGTGTTGAAGAGGTCGACGACGTAGACCTGGGCGTTGAGGTTGGTGGGAAGGGCGTTGTTCTCCAGGTCCCACATCCAGGTGGTGCCCTTGGGGAAGGTCGCCTGGGTGCAGGCCGTCCCCTGACCACAGACGTTCGAGGTGCCGCCACCGCCGCACGTCTCCGGGCTCAGGCAGCTGCCGCAACTGGAGACCGTGCGCGCCTGGCCGCAGTTGTCGGTGCCGCTCACCTGCCCGCAGTTCGCGCCCAGCCGCGTGCAGAAGGCCGCATTGGTTTCAGCGGTGCACGTCGTGGGGATGTCCCAGGACACCTGGAGGCGGAGGCTGTCGAGCTGCGCCGCATCCGTCCCCGCGCCCTTGACGAGGCGCGCGCGGATCTCGCCGGTGCTCGAGACGAAGTTCGAAGCCACCTCGGTGCCCGGGAGGTTGAGCGTCAGGGCCGGGGTCCACACCCATTCGCCGCGCCCCTGCGAGTTGGCGATGTTGACCCAGCTCGAGGTCGTGAACCGGTAGAGCTGCCACTGGTAGTAGGACGTGGAGGCCGCGGGCCCCTGGTACTTCGTCAGCAGCTGGAGCTGGGTGACTTGAGCAGGGGTGGGCGCGGCCTGGGTGAGGCTTGAGAGATTGAAGCTCAGGTAGCCCGTGTAGGACGGGCTGAACTCGATGTACTGCGCGTAGCAATCCACGTACGCGCCGACCGTGCAATTGGAGCTGTTCGCCTTGAGCACGGTCATGCCGCCGCTCTTGCCGGACGCATCCGTGTTCGCCGTCGTGCTCGCGGAGGTGAAGTCGATGACCTGCGTGCCGGTCAGGGCCTGTTGTTGAACCTCCGGCTCCCGCGCGTCATCCACTTCCAATGACATGCATCCCGACACCAGCAAGGCAAGACACGGGGACAGCCAGGCACTCCATCTAGACATCACGCCTCCAGGGTTGGGGCGCGGCTATCACATGGAGAAAGCCCGGGCGCAACGCCGGAGTCCTCGCTACCCACAGGCTGTACTTCTCTGACGACAGCGGAAGATGGGACGAAGAGGGGCTCTGTTGAGAATGGCGAGCGGGTGCAGAGGGGCCAAGGAGAGCATGACGTTTTGCAGTGATATCCGCAGCCCCCTTCAGCGCGCCGGTAGAGCACACGCCACGTCTCATGGATATGGAGAACATGGAGGGGCTGTCGCTCAACACGTTGCTCTCCGTGGCGCAGGCGCGAGAGTGGCAGCGCAGGTCCGGCCCGACGAAGGCAGTCATCACCGGGAGCGCATCGGTGACCTCGGTCATCAGATTCGCGCTCTCGCGCATCGCGTGCTCCGCCTGCTTCCGCGCGGTGACATCGAGCCCGGGGCCAATGAACCGCGCCGGCTTCCCCTGGCATCGAAGGTCACCTGACCGCGTCCTTCCAGCCAGCGGACGCGGCCATCGACGGTGAGGGTTCCGGAAGTCCTCGGTTTAGCGTCCGCCCTGCTCACCGGCGAGGGTGGATTCAACTGGTCGTCGCAACGCTTCGAACCTGAGGAGTTGCGATGGGAGCAAGCAAGCGTCGACGGCGTGCCCGTGCTGGGCGTCCTCCTATGCCGTCCCCCGGTCGTCCATCCGTGGGAAGGCGTGAGCACCGGCAACGATTCTGGGAGGCAATCGCCCGCGGACTTTCGAGCGAAGGTGCCGGGAGAGAATCCGGCGTGTCGTCGGTGGTTGGGTGCAGGTGGTTCCGCGAGGGTGGCGGCATGCCGTCGAGCAGTCTGGCCCCCTTGTCGAGGCGTCCTCCGCCCCAGGGATTCCTGAGACACCTTTCTGGGGGATAGCCTCCCCCTCGTGAGGTGGATGTGAAGAAGCAGCAGAAGCAGGACAGGACGTCGGAGCGCGGTCGGTTCTAGGCGAAGCGGAAGAAGGAGGCCGTGCTCCGGCTCCTCAAGGGCGAGGACCTCGACGCCCTCTCGCGGGAATTGGGCGTCACGGCAGCGGTACTGAGCGAGTGGCGGGAGAAGTTCCTGGCGGGGGCCGAGGCGAACCTCAAGAGCCGCGAGCCCGAGCCTGCGGACGACGAGGTGCTGCGGCTCAAGGCCATGGTGGGCGAGCTGATGATGAAGAACGAGTTGCTGGCGGAGAAGGCCCGGCTGCTGGAGGGCAACGCCCCGGGTTTTCCCTGGAGGAAGTCGAGAGGATGAGCGCCCGTCTCTCGCCTTCCAGCGGCAAGCCGTACGGACTGGTGCTCGTGACGGCCACCTGGCGCGTGCCTCGCGCCACGGTGTACCGGCACCGCGCCCGCCGGCAGGCCGAAGCCCCCGCGATGGCCCGACGTGGCCCGAAGACGGCGCTGACGGACGAGGCGCTGCTGGAGGCCATCCGCGGCGTGCTGGCCGGCTCACCCTTCTTGGGCGAGGGGCACCGCAAGGTGTGGGCCCGGCTGCGCGCCCGGGACGCGCGAACCTCGAAGGCCCGCTGCCTGCGGCTGATGCGCGAGGCGGGGCTGCTGGCACCGGGCAGGGCCCGCAGGGTGATGGAGGCGCGCCACCACGACGGCACGATTACCACTGAGGCTCCGGACGTCATGTGGGGCACCAACGCCACCTGCACCCAGACGACACTTCAGGTGGAGGCCACCGTCTTCATATCCGTCGACCAAGGCACTTCCGAGTGCGTCGGCATCCACGCCGCAAAGGTCGGAAATCGCTTCGGAGCCCTCGATCCCATTCGACAGGGCATCAAGGCTCGCTTCGGCGCGTACCGCCACGGCGTGGCCACGGGATTGTCCATCCGCCACGACAACGGCAGCCAGTACACCTCCGACGTCTTCCAGGACGAACTGCGCTTCCTGGGCGCCGAGTCCAGCCCGTCCTTCGTCCGCAGTCCCGAGGGCAACGGCTGCGCCGAGCGCTTCATCCGCACCCGCAAGGAGCAATTGCTCTGGGTGCGCACCTTCGCCACCGTAGAGGGACTCCGGCGGGCCCTGCTGGAGTGGGCCCCCCAGTACAACGAGCACTGGCTGCCCGAGCGCCACCACTTCCTCTCGCCGAGTCAGGCCCGGCGGGAGCTGATGCAGAAGCAAGCAGCCTGATTGCGACCAGCCTAGTGTCTCATTAATCCGGTGCGGTACACCAGGACGCACCCGTCCACGCGGTCCAGCACCGTGAAGCTCAGGTTCGCCAACGACACCTGCTTACCCATCGAGCGCAGGCGGAATTAGAGCGGCAGCCCGCTGTAGACATCGAAGCCGCCGCCCGTGCCCGCGAGGAGCACGTGCCCGGCTCGCTGGAGTCGTTCAAACAACGGGGAGGTCGCAAGGTCCGTCATCCACGCTCCGTCCCGGAGGAGCCGGGTCGGGCATGTTCCCAGGCTGTCCGGGAGACGTCGAGCTTGCGCCCACGTCCTCCGGCACATCAGCTTCCGCCGTGGGCGTCCACATCTCCCCGATCTCGTCGAACGGGGTGCCATATTCTGCGAGCGTCAATGAGGCACCCAAGACCCGGGAGCATCGCCTCAACCAGCGGTTGCCTCAGCGCGAACCTCGTTGCCCAGATGGTCAGGCTGAACGCCGAAGTCAGACACGACCTCAAGCGGTCACGCCGTCTGTTTATTTCAACCCTGGCGCCCAACCGACCCAGATCGGACAAGCCAAGATGCTGTCGGGACCATGGTGCGGGCGCCCAAAGCCCGAACACCAGGTGCGCCGCAGCAGGAGGCGTTCGCCATCAAAGGGCAGACTGACGCAGGCAGCATGAGCGTGGCGGACCGCGCAAAGCATCTACTCATTTCACTGAAGAACAATCGGCCCGCGAAGTCTGAGCTGGGAACTCCTTTCAGCGAATGGAGGCAACCCTACTCAATCGCCACATTGACGCCAAGATACTCTGGCGTGCTAGAATTCAAGAGGAACACTCCGAACGCAGAGCTGAGTGGTCCTTCAGCACCCACTTGATTGATCAGCATCGGGCCTGAGCGCCCTGACGTTCAATTGCCCGCTCCACCTTATCCTCCTTGCGCCTGTTCCAGGAGGGCCCATGTCCGCGTTCGACGAAAGACTCCAACAAGCAGCACAGGTGTCCGCCACGGCCACCCAGCTCGCAAAGAGTCTTGAGCGAGGGGGCTTACGGGAAGCCGTTGCGGGCGCTCTCTCGCTGCTCGGCGGGAGCAGTCCAATCCCTGCGGTCCGCTTCACATTCGGCACCTCGGACATGCCAATGAGCCCCTGGCACGTGCGGCGTGTCCAGGCGCGCGAGGGATTGTCCGAACTCTACGAGGTCCTCGTCGACCTGGTTTTTGACGGCCCCACGACGGACGTCGACGCGATGCTCGGCTCCTCGTGCGTGCTCGGAGTCCAGCGAGGCACCTTGTCTCGCCAGTTCATGGGTATCGTGCGCCACACGGAGGACCTGGGCTCACTTGCAGACAAGGGGGTCGTTCGTGTCCATGTTGTCCCAGCCCTCTGGACGCTCTCCCAGCGCATCGATTCGTATATCTTCCAGGCGATGTCCGTGCCCGAAGTACTGATGGATGTGCTGGAGGAAGCGCTGACACCGTTCAAACGCAAGGCACGCCTGTCGCTCCAACGTGAGTATCCCAAGAGGGAGTACTGCGTGCAATACGCGGAATCGGACCTCGACTTCATCCTGCGATTGATGAAGGAAGAAGGCATCGCTTTCTATTTCGAGCACGCAGGAGACGTCGAGGAACTCGTCCTGGCGGACACCAATGGTCCTTTTCATCCACTCTCGACACTCGACGGTGGCCATGTGTCGATCGCCAATCAGGCCGGGGGGCTCGCGCACGTGGAGACGCTTCGGGGGTTTGACTGGTCCAGTTCCCTGCGCCCGACAGGCATGGTGGTCCGTGACTTCGACTGGACGCGACCGCGGCTGAACCTGACGAAGGCGGCACGGGAAGAGCAGGAAGGTGGATGGGAGTCATACCTGTATCCGGCGGAACTCACCCTGTCGGCGTACGACATGGGGAGCCACAGGTACACGAAGGATGACATGGCCGCGCGCGCCCGGTTGCTGCGCGAAGGCCAGCAACTGGGCCAGAAGCGGGGACATGGCCGTGGCAACGTGACGGGCTTCTGCCCTGGGAACACCTTCGAGTTGCAGGGGCACGCGCGCGCCGATCTGGACCAGTCCTACCTCATCACCCGCGTCGAACACCTGGGAGAGGCCCCCGAGGAGCAGCCCCCATTTCCCGAGGAGGGCACGGGAGATGAGACGAAGCGCGAAAGGTACGAGAACCGCTTCGAATGCATTCTACTGTCAGTGCCCTTCCGGCCCGAATATCCACTAGTGCGCAGCCGAGTCCCCGGCCTGCAAACAGCCACGGTGGTAGGCCCTTCGGGAGATTCGAATGAGGAAATCCACACGGATGTGCACGGCCGCATCAAGGTTCGATTCCACTGGGACCGCGTAGGCCCAGAAGACGAGAAGGCATCGTGCTGGGTGCGCGTGGCGCAGGCGTGGGCAGGAGCCGGCTTCGGCACGCTCTTCATTCCCCGTGTGGGTATGGAGGTTGTTGTCGACTTCCTGGAAGGCAATCCCGACCGTCCCCTGGTCATCGGCTGTGTCTACAACGGCATCAATCCTCCACCGACGAAGCTGCCAGAGGCTCGCACCCGCAGCACGTTGCGCACCCAGAGTTCGCCGCGAAGCGAGGGCTACAATGAGCTGCGCTTTGAGGACGCCAGGGACAAGGAGCAGATCTTCCTCCATGCGCAGAAGGACCTGGAGGAGGTGGTGGAACACGACCACTCCACACAAGTGAACAATGATCAGGCCAACACCGTGGAGAAGAACCAGACCAACACCGTGAAGGTAAACCAGACCGAGAGCGTGGGCGGAGAACAGTCCATGACCATCTCTGGCAACCGCACCAAGGCCGTGAAAAAGGACGAGACCGTCACGATCGAGCAGAACCGCACCGAAACAGTCAAGGCCAACGAGACCGTCACTGTGAACGGTGCCCGCACCCTCACGGTGGATGGCCAGGAGACGTACACGGTCGGAGGCACGCGCGACAAGAAGGTCACTGGCAAGGAGACCGTCACGCTGGAGGCCGGTCGGCTGACCACGATCACCACCAACGACGAACTCACCGTGAGCGCCGAGCGGTTGGTCACAGCCGATGTGAAGCACCAGCTCACCCAAGGCCCCACCACCCTTGTTTTCGAAGGCGGACACGTGGACCTGAAAGCAGGCGGCTACATTCATCTTGTCCACGAGCCGGGGAGCATCCAAATCGACAACAGCGGAAAGGTGCTGGTGACCTCCGCCACGGGCATCGAGCTGGCCTGCGGCGGCTGCTCCATCAAGATCTCGCCCACGAAGATCGAACTCACCGGTGCGGTGGAAGTCTCTCTCTCAGGCGGAGCCGGAATCGTGAAGTTGGATCCTGCGGGCGTGGCGGTATCCGGACCGAAAATAAGCTCATCCGCGTCCGGACTGAATGAGGTTTCAGGTCCCATCGTCAAGATCAACTGAGCACGAGCCCCGTGTCCGGAGCGCTCACGAACGAGAGCCATGGATTCGATCACACAACCTCTGTCACGGCTTGTAGAAGCAATGCAATGGTTCACCGTGGCCAGGGAGCTGCGACTCCTGCACGTGACGACGAGCCCTTCTCTGCGGCTGGCAGCCCTCGAACACATCGCCGCCGCGGAACACCACGGGGACAACCACGCCCCCTTCTTCGTGCTGGAGACACCTCAGACGGAAGATGACGATGGGTGGACAGGCCGGTCCGAGGAGGTGCGGGCGGACTGGGAAGAACTGCGCACGCTGCTGGCCATGGACAATCCAGGCATCGTACTGTCTGGGATGGGAGCAGCGCTCCGTGGCCAAGTGGCCCTGGCTCGTTTCGGTGTGGATGTGAGCGAGGCGCTGCGCAGGTTGAAGCAACCCCTGGAGGGGCTGGTGCTGGTGTTGGCGCCTGTATGGGTACGGGAGTCGAGGCAATGGGCTCAAGACATACAGCTGTTGCTCGCGCGGCCGGAGCTGGCGCGGGTGCGCTGGATCGTGGTGGAGGCAGATGGACCGCACCTCGCCCCCCTTGTCCAGTCACTGGGTACGCAGGCCGACAGCGTGGACGTTCGGGTGAATGACACTGCGGTCGCCAAAAACATGACCCAGATTCTGGCAGCCATGGCGACGGTCCCCACGGTCGCGACAGGATTCCAGGCAGTGGGCGCGGCGGGTCCCCGCGTAGCTCCTCCACCTCGGCACAACGACAGGCAGCCAGTCGACAGGTCCGCCCAGAAGGGCCCGCTTCCCCCGGATCCATCGCCCGCCCCCATGGGCGATGCAGCCTCGTCTCGAGGCAACATCGGCGGAGGATCGGGCAAGGAGCCCCTGTCCATGGGCGTCCCCACGGCCTTGATGGACAAGGACTTCCAGAAGGCGCTACGCCTCAAGGTGTTTGGCGCGGCGCATGCCCTGCGTGAGGGCAGGACAACCGATGCCGTGCGTGAGCAGACCGAAGCTCGTGACCTGTGCGTTGCAGCAGGCCTGATACGCGAGGCGTGCACGCTGGATGTGGCACTGGGTGGCTATGTCATGCAGGCAGGCCAACCCCAGAGGGCGCTCCAATTGTTTCGTGAAGCAGGGACACACGCCACCAACCATGGCCTTCCAGATGTCGCCGTCCAGGCTCAGCTTGCCCAGGGGGCGACCCTCCTCACCCTCCAGCGCACCGATGACGCGGCCATCGCCTATGCCGAGGCGGGGCGGTTGGGGCTGGAGGGCGCATCGCCAGTGCTCGCCATCGAAGGGTTCCGCATGGCTGGCCAGTTACTGGCCGCCAACGGGCGGTTGCAGGAGGCAACCTTCGCCTGGCGGCGTGCGCTGGAGACCGCAGAGAAGGCCTCCCCCGAGGAGAAGCGCTCCTCCACCGCGCCTGAAGCCGCCCGTCAGTTGGCTGCACTTTGCCGCAAGCATGGTTTGAAGGCGCAAGCCGAGTCCCTAGAGCGCCGAACAGGTTAGGTCACGCCGCGCGCTGGTAACGCGCGGCGACCTCGAGGTTTTGGACGACCGCGAGTCGCCTGAGGTCAAAGAGGTTGCGGCGCGTGCCTCGGTAACGGCCCTTCG
>NZ_RAWB01000599.1 GCF_003612055.1 Corallococcus llansteffanensis | reverse complement strand
CGCCCGCCCTTCACCGGCTCGCCGCCCACCAGCACCGGCGTCCCGTCCTCCGGCACGAGCAGGCGCACCCCGCCGCGCACCCCGGGCTCGAAGCGTACCGGTGTGCGGCTGAGGAACGGATCCCCCAGCGGCAGTGACAGCATGCCGCCGGGCCGGCTGAAGTCCGGGGCGTTGCGCGACAGCGAAACGGAGCGCTCGGCCGACAGCAGCCCCTCAAGCAACAGCCGCTCCCCGATGCGCTGGGGCTGGGCATGCCCGATGAGCGTCAGCGCGGGCACGGCATGGGCCGCCTGGGTGGGCGTGCCCTGCGTGCGCACGGCGGTCGTGGAGAATTCGGCGGGGTTCTTGGGGGGCGGCATGGACCTCCGGGGAAGCCTACAACGGGCCGGCTGGACCTGGACCGGCCAAGCGAGCCCCATCACCCCCCACTTCACCCGAAGCGGCCCTTTTCGACGGTGCTGCCCGGAAACCATCCCCTCGGCTGCTCGCACGCCGGGCGTCATCAGTGGGGGCGAATGCCGCGCCCCGGGCCCCCCCCGTGAATAGGGTTGAAGTGCCTGCCGTGTGGATCTTCGAGAAAGCGCGAGCCTCCATGTCCTCATCGACCTCGAACATCGCTCCCTTCGACGCCGTCCTCTTCGACCTGGACGGCGTGGTCATCGACACGACCGAACTGCACTACCGCGTCTGGGAGGCGTTCGCCCGGGAGCGGGGCTACGTGCCCACCCGGGAGGAGCTGCTCGCCACCAACGGGCGGCGCGCGGGGGAGACCTTGCGCGCGTGGTTCGGCGCGATGCTGAGCGACGAGGAGGTGGAGGCGCTGACGTACGACCGGGAGATGGCCTTCCACCGGCTGCTCGAGAACGAGCCGGTGTCCGCGGTGCCCGGCGTGGGGGCCTATCTGCGCTCGCTGCGGCAGGCGGGCGTGCCCTGGGCGCTGGGCACGAGCGCGCTGGCGGACAACGCGGAGCTGGCCCTGGAGCGCGTGGGGCTGGAGCACCTGTTCCCCGTGCGGGTGACGTCCACGGACGTCGTCCAGGGCAAGCCGCACCCGGAGGTGTACCTGAAGGCGGCCTCCGCGCTGGGCGTGGCGCCGTCGGGGTGCGTGGTGTTCGAGGACGCGGTGGCGGGCCTGCGGGCCGCGCGGGCCGCGGGCGCGGCGTGTGTCGCCGTCGCCACCTCGTTCCCGCGCGACATCCTGGTGCGCGAACACCCGGACTGGCTGGTGAAGGACTTCCGGGACCTGCCGGCCGCGCTGCGCCCCGGAAGCCCGGGCTTCACGGCGCCGACGGCACCTCACCCGTGAGCACGCAGATGAGCGCGTCCGGGTCGCACTTCACGGGGAACAGCGGGTTGATGCCGGAGCCGCGCAGCCGCCCCGCGTCCAGGTCCGCGTAGGGGTCGCACTTCGCCTCGTCCGGCCCGGCGTCCGCGCCCCGACACGTCACCACCGGCCAGATGCCCTTCACGGCGTACTCGGCGGTGCAGCCGTTCTCCGTGTAGACGAGGTCCGACGTGAACTGCGTGCCCGGGATCTCCGGCGTGTTGTAGATGCGCAGGTTGCTCCACGTGTAGCCGAAGTCCTGCGCGGGCAGCACGCCGCCGTCGGGCGCCGTGGACGCGGGCACCTGCAGCCGCGTGGGCGACAGCTCCGTCACCGAGCAGAAGTGGTCCGCCGCCGGCGTCTCCGACGTGAAGGGCCCCACCGCCGTGGCCGTATCCGCGGCCCCCGCCGGGAGCCGCTTCGCGAAGTCCCTCAAGAGCTGGCCCAGCCGCGTGCTGCGCACGCCCACCGTGTCGGGCGCCTCCGGGGCCTGGCTGAAGTACTTCTGCAGGCCCACGGCCTCCGGCTTGAGCCGGGCGCAGACCTGGTCCGGGTTCTGCCCTTGCTTGAGCTGGTACGTCGTGGCGAACGAGCCGGTGGAGCCGTCCGACACGGCGCGCGCCACCACGCACACGGGCTCCGGTTCGCTGCCACACGCCCCGGCGGTGACGACCGCCGCCGCCAGGGCTCCACTGATTGCCATCCATCGAAGGTTCATCGCGGGTGTCCTCGTGTGCGGCCGGGGCCTAGAAGCTCAGCTTCGCGCCCAGACGGATGGCGCGCGGTGCCTGGTAGGCGGTGGGCCGCTTGAAGTTGGGGTTGATTTCCTGCGAGGTGATGCGCGCGTTCGTGGTCGTGGAGATGACCTTGCAGTTGTCACTGAGGTCATTGAGGCACGCGGTCAGGTTGTCCGGCGCCCCGCCCTGCTCGATGGCGTACACGCGCGAGGTGGTGAAGGTCTGGTCCACGTCCGTGTACTGCTGGAAGTTGAAGAGGTTGAAGACGTCCAGCGACACCGTGAGCACGGAGTCCTTCACCAGCCGCTGGTTGAGGCCCACGTGGCCGTCCACGCCGTGCACCCAGGGCAGCCGGCCGGCGCTGCCGCGCGGCAGGATGAACGTCTCCGAACCGCTGCGGCGCGGGTTGGCGCCCAGGTAGTTCAGCGGCGCGCCCGAGCGTGCCCGGTAGTTGCCGCCCACGTTGATGCTGGTGCGTGGCCCGATGACGAACTCCTTCGCGCCAAACACCTTGAAGGAGTGCGTGCGGTCACCGGGGAGCTGGCCCTCGCGGTTGACGGTGAGCGTCAGCAGGTCGAAGTCGCGCGTGAGGTTGGGGGACAGCTGCCCGGTGTCCGCGCGGAACAGGCCGGAGTAGTTCCCGCGCAGCGTGGACCAGGTGTAGCTGGCCTGGGCGAGCCAGCCGTTGGTGAAGGCCCGCTGGAAGTAGAGGTTCACCGCGTCGTACTCGCGCTTCGCCAGCGGGAAGTCCGTCGAGTAGCCCTTGCCCGGGTTGCCCAGGAAGAAGGTGCTGCCGTCGTCGCGGCTCATGTCCTCGATGACGTCGTTGAGGTAGCGCCGGGTGTACGTGGCGCCCACGCGGCTCGCGGCCAGCAATTCATACTCGCCACCCACCACGAACTCGTCCGCGGACTGGGCGCGAATCTGGGGATCCACGGGCACGCGGTCACCGCCCTGCGCGTCCCAGAGCTGGTTGGGGCTCTCGCGGCTGCCAATGGCCTTGCGGTTGGCGTCCAGGTCGCATTCGGTGAGCAGCGAGCCCTCGCGCGACAGGGTGCACGGGGGCGTGTTGTAGGTGGCGGACAGCAGCTGCTGCTGGGGGAAGGAGAGGTCCGCCATGTCCAGGGGGACGTTCTCGAAGAAGCGCGCGTAGTTGGCGAAGACCTTGGCGCGTCCCGCCTGCGTCGGGTCGTAGATGACGCCCAGGCGCGGGGACCACTGGTTGGGCAGGTGCAGGCCCACTTCCCCGTCCAGGCCGTACAGCGTCTGCACGTCGTAGCGCAGGCCCGCGTTGATGGTGACCTTGTCGAGCACCGACCAGCTGTCCTGGATGAAGCCGCCCACGGTGGTGGACGTGGAGGTGCCCTCCTTGCTGGCGAGGAACACCGGCCGGTCCGGGGCCTCCAGGTAGCCGTACTGGTTGAGGCTGAAGAAGCAGTCACCGCCGGTGCACTCCTGCCAGGGCGTGAGGCCGGTGCGCGCGCGGTTGTTGTAGAAGCTCATGCGCTCGATGTCCGCGCCGGCCTTGAGGATGTGGTGGCCCAGGGCCTCCAGCAGGTAGGTGCCCATCACCTTGCCCTGCACGCGGTCCAGGCGCTGGATGCTGATGGTGCCGGGGCCGCCGGTGGAATAGGCGGTGACGGGGCAGCGCAGGGCCTGCTCGGCGGGCGTGGTGCCGCAGGCGTCGGCGTTCGGCAGGGTCTCGAACTCGTTGATGGTGTGGGGGCCGGGGTTGCGGGTGCGGCGCCACGCGATGTTGGAGCGCGCGGACAGGCCCTCCCCGGAGCCCAGGCCGGAGCCGTCCGAGGGGAGGATGGAGTCGGCCTGGTGGTGCCAGCCGAGCGTCGCGTCCACGAGCAGCTTCTTCTCGAAGAAGGACGAGGACTGCTTGGCCACCAGGTCCAGCGCGCTGTTCTCGCGCCGGGTGGCGATGGCCTCATAGGCGCCCTGGACGAAGCCGGTGCAGGACAGGCTGGAGCAGACCTCCGGCTCGCCGTCGTCGCTGAAGGAGTACTTGCCGCTGCCGCCCGACGAGCGGGGCGTGCCGAAGACGGACACCGCGAGGCTGTGGTCGGGGTTGAAGTTGTAGGTGAGCTTGCCCAGGTACTGCACGCTGCGCTCGTCCGCGAAGCGGCTCACCTGGGAGCCTTCGATGGGCGTCGCCTGGGAGAAGCCGGTGGTGAGGTCCTTGCGGCGGGCGCCCACGGCGGCGCAGCCGTTGTCGTCCTTCTCCGTGCAGATCTCGAAGGTGGAGAGCTGGCGGTCCACCTGGATGCGATTGAAGGACGGCGCGACGCCCACGTAGAACCAGAGCTTGTCCTTGAGCAGGGGGCCGCCCAGGTCGAAGCCGAAGTCGCCCAGGTTGTGGGCGCTGCCCTGCGCGGAGATGACGCTGCCCTCGCGGCGCACCACCTTGCCGGCGGTCTGGAAGGCGCCGGGCGCCATGTTGGCGAACACGGAGCCGTGGAACTCGTTGGAGCCGGACTTGGTGAGGACGTTGAGCACGCCGCCGGTGGAGCGGCCGTACTCGGGCATGTAGCCGCCGGTGATGATGTTGACCTCCTTGACGAACTCCACGGACAGGGGCGTGCCCAGCGTGCCCACGCCAGGGTCGTTCACGGACAGGCCGTCCACGACGTACTGGCTCTCCGGGGAGCTGCTGCCGCTGATGCTCACGCCGTAGCGGTCCTCGGTGGCGCCGGGGGCCAGCTCCGCCAGGCCCTCGAAGGAGCGGGACGCGGAGCCCTTGGTGCCGGGGCGGATGACGGCGATGTTGCGGATGAACTCCTGGTCCACGGTGACGCCCGCGGCGCTGGAGCCCACGTCCACGCTGGGCGGCGTGCCCACGACCTCCACGTTGATGTTCATGGCGTCCGGCACCAGCTCCGCGTTGAAGCGGATGGTGCGGTCGATGCGGAGCAGGATGTCCGTGCGCGCGAACGGGTGGAAGCCCTGGCCCTCCATGCGCAGCGTGTACGTGCCCGGCGGCAGCTGCGGGATGCGGTACAGGCCGCTCTTGTCGGTGACCACCGTGCGCTCGCCCTGCAACTGGGGCGAGGTGGCGGTGACGACGACATTCTCCAGCGGGCGCTTGTCCTCCGCGCTCTGGAGCGTCCCGGTGATGACCGAGTTGCCCTGGGCCAATGCCCCGGTTCCCCACAGCAGCGCCGCGAGCCACAGCCCACGGATGACACGGTTACGTCTGGACACGGAATGCCCCTCCCGGCGAAGGCGGCGCACTTTGTCGCAAAACCTGAGAAATCCACCAGCTACAATCAGTCGGCCTTCTCTGTTAGTGCGGAGAAGTCCCGACCCACTGCGTCGAACGGGGTGGTCGGGGCCCGCTTCCAGGAACTGGATCGTAGGGGGGAGCGGGTTGAAGGTCTCGGACACTCATCCAAGGAGCACGCACTCATGGCGATCTTCGTGACGACGACGGACCCGCAGGGCTTGATTGACGGACTCAAGAGCGCGGTGGAATCGAAGAAGGTGGCGGGCTGGCGCTACGACGCCGAGGGCGACGTGACGTCCGAGACGTCGCCGCTGGAGAACCAGGCCTGGTTCCGGCCGACGACGGTGCCGGGCGCCGGGGTGGTGTTCACCATCATCTCGGTGAAGGGCAAGGCCATCACGACGGAGGCCTACGCGGCGTACCACGGGCGCTTCCTGGAGACGCTGCTGAGCCACTTCGCGCCGAAGTTCACGACGGCCAGCGTCACCGCCATGGGCGAGTCGCGCGTCGGCGACGTCGTCAAGGACGGCTGAGAAGCTGCCGCGTGCGGGGGCCCGTGAAGTGGAAGCGGGCCTCCGTCGCACCTCTGGCTGTCAGAGGATGTTCTCGGGTTCGGAAGAGAAGAGGGCGTGGAAGAGCGTGGTGTGGGGCGGCTTCATGAAGTGGACGTAGAGG
>NZ_RAWB01000598.1 GCF_003612055.1 Corallococcus llansteffanensis | reverse complement strand
CGCGCGACCAGAAGGCCGTCGCCCGCATCCTCGCCAGCGCCGAGCGG
The DNA here is from genome assembly GCF_003612055.1 of Corallococcus llansteffanensis. Classification (GTDB taxonomy): domain Bacteria; phylum Myxococcota; class Myxococcia; order Myxococcales; family Myxococcaceae; genus Corallococcus; species Corallococcus llansteffanensis. The sequence continues at coordinate 5,928 of NZ_RAWB01000598.1, read as the reverse complement.
GCCCGCCGCATGCTGCGCGACGTGCTGGACTTCACCCAGGCCCGGCTGGGCGTCGGGGGCTGGATCGAGGCGCGCAACCTCATGACGCCTTCCAGCAGCGGGCCGAAGGCGGGGCCCTGTCCCTCGAAGCGGGTTCGCGCCAGCTCCGCGAGCCGCGAGGCCGCGACCCCCAGGTTCGTCAGCAGCTCGTTGTCGGCGGAGGACACCTTCACCGTGGGCAGCACGCGGCCCATGCGCTCCACGAACCAGGTCACCGCGTTCACCCGGCCGCGCAGGCGCTTCGCCTCCGGGAAGAGGGTGGGCCAGTACTGGTCCGTGACCTCCGCCAGCACCGCCATGCCGGTGAGCGCGCCGGTCAGCCCCTCCGTCATGTACATCCCGTAGGCGAGGTAGGACGCGAGCCACAGGTCCTTCGTGGTGTGCTGCAGGAGCTGGCTGGAGCCCCGCACCACCGCGCCCCAGTCCACCGCGTCGCCAGCGGGCGACTCCAGCTTCGCGACCTCCGTGGACACGGCCTCGTAGGTCGGGTCGTGCCGGGCCTGCACGCCGGCGGGCTTCTCCTGCGAGATGGGCGTCAGCCAGGGACGGGAGCGTTCGCGAAGGGCTTCAGCGGAGAGGGTCATGGCGTGTCAGACCTTCCGCGCCACGGCGCGCAGGAGCTGTTCGATGGAGCTGGTGGACGAGTCGAGGACCTGGCGCTGCGCCGGGGTGAGCGCGCGCTTCGCGCTGGCGAGCGCGGCGGCCCGCTCCGTGCGCAGCGGCCAGAGCTGTGAGCTCGCCAGGTCGGGCTGGGCCACGTAGAGCAGGAGCGCGGACGTCGGCGCGCCCAGGCACAGCAGCAGCCGGGGCCGGCTCCCCTCGGACCAGAGGAAGCCCGGCGCCATGGACGTCCAGCCCAGGAGCCGCGAGGCCAGCTCCAGCCACGCCGTCGGGCCCATGCGCCCGTCCAGCGGACAGTCCAGCACCACCTGGGCCAGCCCCTGCTCGCGGTGGTGCTCCCCGGCGCAGGCGGTGAGGAAGGTGTGCAGCGCGTAGTAGCGGGCCTCGGGCGGGGTGTCCGTGCAGACGGGCTTGAGCAGCTCCGCGCAGGAGTGCTCGGAGAGGATGCTGCCCTTGAGCCGCTCCGCGAGCTTGAAGTCCCCCGGGCGCGGCGGATTCAGAAGGGCCGCCCGCTCCAGCAGCTCGGGGATGCTGAAGCGCGGCGCCTCCTGGACCAGCTCCGAGCCCGCCCGGAGGAAGGGCTCGAAGGCCTCCGGCAGGAGGGCGTACCGCTCCGCCAGCTCCGTCACCGACAGCTCCGTGAAGACGACCAGGGGGAAGCCCCGGCCCACGCTGTCCGCGCTCGCGGTGAGCACGCCCACCAGCGCGGTGGACTGCCCCGGCGCGGTGAACACGAAGCGGTGCGGCGTCGCGGGCAGCTCCGCCCGCGCGCGCTGCACGCGCGCCATGCCCTCCTCCAGCCAGCGGTGGAGCTGCTGGGCGAGGGGGCTGGCCGTGTTGTGCCGGACGAACTCCGCGTGACGTGGCGTCTTGCCGAGCACGCCGATGCGGTGCGGAAGGGCAGCCACCACCATCAGGGAGGCCCGTCCTGCGCCACGAGGTGGTTGCCGCCGCAGTCAGAATCTCCGCGGGCGATGCCCCGGGGCGGCTGGAGGCCCGGGTCGCGGAAGATCTGCATCAGCTTGCCCTTGTTGCCGGACAGGCCGAAGAACGGGTTGCTGGTGCGCTCCGGACGGATGTCGATGGAGATGAGCGCGCCCTTCATGTCCTCGATCTCCCAGGTCGCGGTGAAGTAGCGGCCGTCCGCGCTGGGCTCGATGCGCTTCACGCGCTCCAGCAGGCGGAACAGGCCCCACTCGCCCGGCTCGTCGATGTCGCCGGTGGCCCCGGACGCGTGCTCGACGTGGATGTGCGCTCCCAGCTTGCCGGCCTGCCCCGGCCAGCTCATCGGCTTCCACACCGTGTCAGGGCCGTTGCGGTACGTCTCGTCCGTGCCGTCCAGCGTGAAGGCGACGGCGGAGATCTCCGACGCGGCGTTGTCCGCGGACGTGCCCGCCCGGATGCGGACCTGGAAGCGCACCAGCGGATCCACGGACTCGGACGTCGGGAAGAGGGTGCTGGCCAGCGCGCCGCTCTTCTCCAGGAAGGTCAGCATCTCCGGCCGGTAGTTCGCGCCGCTCTGCGGGGACACGAACTCCCACTTGCGGCCCTTGGGGGCCACGTCCTCCAGCAGCTGCTCCTTGTGGAACTTGCGGATGGTGCCGCCGTCCAGGCGCAGGTACTCCGCCACCTCCAGCAGCGGCGCGTCGCGCAGCGAGGTGCGGACGAAGGGATAGCGGTCCAGCATGAGCTGCTCGTAGGGCGTGACGATCTGCTCGCACCACATCTTGCTCTTGCCGTTCGCGACGCCGGTGTAGACGATGCCGTGCACGTCCCGCAGCGGCGGCAGCAGCAGCCGTTCGAGGATGACCGCGCCGCTCTGCTGTTGGCGGATGAGCAGCTCCACCGCCTTGCGCGTGACCTGGATCCGGTCGAGCAGCAGGCGCGACTCGGCGGGCTTCTCCTTCACCGCGAGCAGCGTGTCCTGAACGACGGCGAGGTGGTCCTGATAGAGCTCCAACGCGGTCTGGGACTCCTGCCCGTCGTCGGACTTGTTCGTCACCGTGGCGAAGAGGATGAGCGGCTGGAAGGCGCTCTCCACGTCGCGGGGGACCAGCTCCTTGTCGCCATTGGGGGAGCGCTCGTCGACGAGCTTCGGGGGGCTCTTCGCGGCCTCCTCCTCCTCACCCAGCAGCCGCTGCATCCAGCCCGGCGACGAGGCCTCCTTGACCCCCGCGGGCTTCTTCTCCAGCTGCACGTTGTGCTGGAGGGCCGCGAAGAGCCGCTGGTACGCGGCCGGCTTGCCGCGCAGGAGGCTGTCGACCAGCTCCTGCGTCTGGTCCAGGTCCTTGGGCTCCTGGACGCGGATGGAGCGCAGGAAGTTGAACCACTCCTGGATGTAGGTCGCGAAGTAGTCCGTGCGCAGCTGGGCGCGCGTGGCCTTCTCGTCCTCCGCCGAGTCCCGGTCGAGCACCCACGACTGACGGTTCTCGAAGGCGTTGGCGAGCCGCGGCTTCACCACGTTCTCCCAGGCGTTCCTCGTGAAGGCGCCGCGGATCCGCTTGCTGGCCTGGATGGCGGGGACCGCGCCCACCAGCTCCTCCAGGGTGACGTCCGGATACTCCCGGCTGGCGTCGGCGATGATCTGCTCCAGCTCCAGCGTGGCCAGCGGCACGCGGTTGAGCGCCCGGCGGGCGGCGCGCACCACGCGCTCGTCGCGCGGGAAGGCCAGGCGGTCCGGCTCCTCGGCCATCATGCGGATGTACGTCGCGGCGTGGTGGCTGATGGTCTGCTCGAGGTCGACCTGGCCCGTCGTCCCCTTCACGTTGGTCCAGTGCTCCACCATCTTGCGCACCAGCCACTCGCGGTGGGCCTCGTCGAGCTCCGGCTCACCCTGCGCGCGCGGCTGGGTGATGAGCAGGTACATCTTCAAATCCTCGAAGTGCTTGCGGTAGTCGCTGGAGCTGGGCTTCCAGTCCAGGCGCTCCTGGTTCTGCGCGAAGAGCATCAGGCTCTGCTGGATGCGCTCGTACTGGAGCCCCAGGAGCACGCGCCGCAGCGCCGCGTTGTAGAAGGACTGGGCGACGGGGAAGAGCTGGTCGCCCTTGTACATGCCGAAGCGCATCCACACCGGGACGCCCTCGGTGCGGTGCTGGGTGAGCTCCTGGAGCTGCTTGCGCAGGGGCGTGAGGTCCTGCACGCGGCTGATGTCGTCCTTGCGGTCCACGTTCACGACGGTGATGGCGTCGCGGACCTCCCGCGCGAGCTCCCGGTTCTTGTAGAAGGACAGGGTGGGCAGGCACAGCACGAGCGCCGTGGCCGCGAAGGACGCACCCGCGATCGCGAGCCGCCGCTTGCGCAGGCGCAGCTCCTCCGCGGAGCTGCGCACCGCGACCTTCTGGTCCAGGAACATCACCTTCGTGAAGACGTCCCAGAGGAAGTAGCTGCGGCCCTCGGCGCTCGTCTCCGCCTGGGGGCGTCCGTTCGTCGTGCCGAAGACCTCGCCCGCGGAGGGCGCCACCAGCTCCACCGCGCGCACGTCCTGGGTGGCGCTGGTGAAGTACAGGCCGCGGAACACCGGCGTGTCCTGGAAGATGTTCTCCAGGAAGAGCGGCTGGACGAACTCCGACAGCGTCTTGCGGAGCGCGTCGAACTTCTGGGGGAACTGGTGGATGCGCTCGCGCGTCTCCTGCTGGCGCTCCTCGCCGATGCGCTTGATGGCGCGCTGCTCCAGCACCGCCGTCAGCTCATCGAAGCGCTCCAGCAGCAGGTCCGTGGACGCCTCCTTCTGGGCGTCCATGGGGATGGTGAAGCCCCAGAGCTGCCCGCGCTCGGAGCGGGGCAAGTCAGAGAACGTCTCCACGAAGCCGGGCAGCAGGTCGCACTTGGTGACCATCAGGTAGACGGGCACCAGCATGCGCAGCCGGGAGGTGATCTCATCCAGGCGCTCGCGGATGCCCTGGCCCAGCTCGCCCGCGGCCTGCGGGTCCATGGTCAACAGCTCGTCGATGCTCACCGCCACGATGAGGCCGTTGATGGGCCGGCGCGGGCGGTGCTTGATGAGCGTGTCGAGGAAGGCGAGCCACTCGGGGCGCTCGTCCTCGCTGGCGACGTAGCGGCCCGCCGTGTCCAGGATGACGGCCTCGTTGGTGAGCCACCAGTCGCAGTTGCGCGTGCCGCCCACGCCGCGCACGCCGCCCCCCTTGCTGGAGGACAGGTAGGGGAACTTCAGCCCGGAGTTGCGCAGCGCCGTGCTCTTGCCGGCGCCCGGAGGCCCGACGATGAGGTACCAGGGCAGCACCGCCAGCGCGTCCTTGCCACCGCGCGACAGCTTGGAGGTCTTGAGCGCCTCCACCGCCTTGGTGAACTCCGCCTGCATCGCCTTGATCTCCGGCTGGAGATCCGGCCGCACCGTCTTGAGCTCGTCGGCGGCCTGCTGCTGGAGGGCGCCCTCCAGGTTCCTGGCGGCCCTCCGGGCCCGGATGCGCTTGACGAGCCAGGTGCCACCCAGCACCAGCAGCGCCACGCCCGCCACGGCCAGCGCCACCCAGAGTGGCGGCAGGTGCAGCTTGAGGATGGCGGCCCCGCCCAGGCCCAGGAGCGCGAGGAAGAAGAGGAGGTAGGCGATCACGGGGCAGCGCCTCCGTTGGCGTTCTTCGCCACGTGGACCTCGATGTCCTTCATGAACATCTTCAGCGTGTTGTCGAGGCTGAAGAGCAGCCCGCCATAGAGCAGCAGCGCGGCCACCAGCGCGCCCGCGGCGATGGACACGATGGAGGCCTTGCGCCGGGCGGAGAACAGCGCCTCGGTGGGGCGCTCGCCGTGGGGCGACAGCACGTCGAAGTCGAACGGCCGCGCGCGCTGGAGGTCCTTCTGCACGGTGTCGATGAGCGTCATCAGCTCCAGCTCGCCGCCGCGGATGCGGTAGCGGCCCTGGAAGCCGAAGAGCATGCAGAGGTAGTAGACCCGGAGGACGTCCGCGCGGTGCGGGTCCTTGCGCACGGCGTGCAGCCGGCTGAAGAAGCCGTCACCGGCCACGTTCTCGTTGAAGTAGTGCAGCTGGAGCAGGTGGCTCATCCAGAACTGCCGGTAGGGCTCCGGCTTGCCCAGCACCACCTCGTCCAGGAGCGCCACGAGGGCGTAGGCCATGTCCTGGGCGTCCTGGTGGCTGAAGCCCAGCACCGCGGAGCGGCGCAAGAGCTCGTCCACGACGCCGCGAAGCTGGAAGTGCAGCTTCTCTGGCGGCGGCACCGCGGCAGCGTCCGAACGTCGGAGCTGGATGGCGGCGTCGAGGCAATCCTTGGTGGCTTCGTTGACTCGGTCCATGGG
>NZ_RAWB01000597.1 GCF_003612055.1 Corallococcus llansteffanensis | reverse complement strand
GCCGCGACTCCCCCACCGGAGACCCGCGCCTCGTCGCCTACGTCGTCGCTTCCAATCCCAATCCGAACGAGCTGCGCACCTTCCTCCAGCAGAAGCTGCCCGAGTACATGGTGCCCGCCGTCTTCGTTCCCCTCGCGGCCTTCCCCCTCACTCCCAACGGCAAGGTCGACCGCAAGGCCCTCCCCGCTCCGGAGGCCAGCACCACGCAGCGAGAGCGCTACGTCGCCCCGCGCACGTCCACGGAGCAGCAGCTCGCCGCGCTCTGGGCCGAAGTGCTCCGCGTCGAGCGCGTGGGCCGCGAAGATCACTTCTTCGAACTGGGAGGCCACTCGCTCCTGGCCACGCAGGTGGTGGCCCGCGTCCGCGCCACGTTCGGAGTGGAGCTGCCGTTGCGAGCCCTCTTCGAGGCCCCGACCCTCGATCAGCTCGCGCAGCGAATCGACCAGACGGGCCATGCCGCCGCGCTCCCCGCCCTGACGTCCACGCCCCGCACGGGCGAGCCCCTGCCCCTGTCCTTCGCGCAGCAGCGCCTGTGGTTCCTGGATCAGCTCCAGCCCGGAGGCTCGGCCTACAACATGCCGTTCGCCCTCCGGTTGGAGGGAGCGTTGGACGGAGCCGCGCTGGAGCGAGCCTTCACGGAGCTGGTGCGCCGCCACGAAAGCCTGCGCACCACCCTGGGTGACGAGGGCGGCACGCCCGTGCAGCACATCCATCCGCCCGCGCCCTTCCACCTCTCCGCGCGCGACCTGAGCCAGCACGAGGCCCCCGAGTCCGAGGCCCGCCGTCTGGCCCACGACGACGCACGGCGCCCCTTCGATCTCGCCCGAGGACCGCTGGTGCGAGCCAGCCTGCTGCGCCTCTCCGAACGGCAGCACGTGCTGCTGCTCAACCTGCACCACGTCATCTCCGACGGCTGGTCCAGCGGAGTGCTCGTGCGTGAGCTGGCCGCGCTCTACGAAGCCTTCCGCCAGGGCCACCCCTCGCCGCTGCGAGCCCTGCCCGTGCAGTACGCCGACTACGCCGCGTGGCAGCGCCAGTGGCTGACGGGCGACGTGCTGGAGCGGCAGGTGTCGTGGTGGAAGCAGCAGCTCGATGGAGCCCCCACGCAGTTGGAGCTGCCCACCGACTTCCCCCGTCCGCCGGTGCTCTCCAACCGGGGCGGCCGTGTCCCGGTGCGCCTTTCGAGGGAGCTGAGCAAGGCCGTCGAAGCCCTCGCACAGCGCGAAGGCGCCACGTCCTTCATGCTGCTGCTGTCCGCCTGGCAGCTCCTCCTGTCGCGCTACAGCGGCCAGGACGACCTGCTCGTGGGCACGCCCATCGCGGGCCGGCGTCACACGGAGACCGAGGACCTCATCGGCTTCTTCGTCAACACGCTGGTGCTGCGAGCCCGCGTGGACGGCGCGAGCACCTTCCGGCAGTGGCTGGCCCAGGTGCGCGAGTCCACCCTGGGAGCCTTCGAGCACCAGGACGTCCCGTTCGAGAAGCTCGTCGAGGAGCTCCAGTCCCAGAGGGATCTGAGCCGCTCGGCGCTCTTCCAGGCGTTCTTCGCGATGCAGAACGTGCCGGTGCAGGCCCTGGCCCTGCCCTCGCTGTCCCTGCATCCGCTCGCCGACGAGGATGAAGTCCTCACCAAGTTCGAGCTCTCCCTCGACCTGAACGAAACGCCCGAGGGCCTCGTCGGAGCGCTCAAGTACAGCGCCGACCTGTTCTCACCGGCCACCGCGAGCCGCATGGCGAAGCACTTCCAGGTCCTGCTGGAAGGCCTCATCGCGCACCCGGATCAGCGCCTCGCCGAGCTGTCCCTGCTGACGCCCGACGAGCGCCAGCAACTGCTCCACGCCTGGAACGACACCGCCGGAGAACTGCCTCCCGCCACCACCTTCCACGCCGCCTTCGAGCAGCAGGCCGCCCGCAGGCCCCAGGCGCCCGCCGTGAGCGACGAGGACACGGTGCTCTCGTTCGCGCAGCTCGACGCCCGAGCAAACCAGCTCGCCCGTCACCTGCGCACGCTCGGGGTTGGCCCCGAGGTCCGGGTCGCGCTCTGCTTCGAGCGTTCCGTGGACATGGTGGTCGCGCTGTTGGCCGTGATGAAGGCAGGCGGAGCGTACGTCCCGCTGGATGCGAACTGGCCCCAGCAGCGCAGGGACTTCGCGCTCCAGGACTGCGCGGCGCCGGTGCTCCTCACGCAGCGGCACCTGATCGACACCTGGCGTCCGGAGGGACTCCAGGTGCTGAGCGTCGACACGCAGAGCGCGCCCTGGGCGTCCCTGCCCGAACACGCGCTCGCGCCACTCGCCACCTCCGAGAACCTCGCGTACGTCATCTACACGTCGGGCTCCACGGGAACGCCGAAGGGCGTGATGGTGCGGCACGGCTCCGTGCTCAACCTCCACCGAGCGCTGAAGCGGACCGTCTACGCGGGCCAGCCCCAGGGCCTGCGGGTCAGCGTCAACGCACCGCTGGCCTTCGACGCCTCCGTCAAGCAACTGGTGCAGCTGTTGGATGGCCACTGCCTGTGCATCGTCCCGGAGGCCACGCGGCAGGACGCGGAGGCGATGGTGACGTGGCAGCGGAAGCACCGGGTGGACGTGCTCGACTGCACGCCGTCCCTGCTGCGGCTGATGCTCCAGGCGGGCCTGCTGGAAGGCGGCTCCGCTCCCTCGCTGCTGGTGCCGGGCGGTGAAGCCATCGACGAAGCCACCTGGAACGTGCTGGCCGCGGCCGAGCACACCCGGACCTTCAACGTCTACGGCCCCACCGAGTGCACCGTCGACGCTACGGCCTTCGCCATCCGGAGAGGAACGCAGCCCACGCTCGGAGGACCGCTGCTCAACGTGCGGACCTACGTGCTGGACGCGAACCTGCAACCAGTCCCGGTGGGCGTGGCCGGCGAGCTCTTCATCGCGGGAGCAGGCGTCGCGCGCGGCTACCTGGACCGCCCGAACCTCACCGCCGAGCGCTTCGTCCCGAACCCCTTCAGCACCGAGCCCGGTGCGCGCATGTACCGCACGGGAGACAAGGCCCGTTGGAAGGAAGACGGCACGCTCGAGTACCTGGGCCGCATCGACTTCCAGGTGAAGCTGCGAGGCTTCCGGCTGGAGCTGGGAGAGATCGAAGCCGCGCTGCAATCCCATCCCACGGTCCGCACCGCCACGGTCCTGGTCCGCGAGGACGTCCCGGGAGATCAGCGCCTCGTCGCCTACGTGGTGCCGGAAGCGCCCTGCGACGCAGGCGAGCTGCGCGCCTTCCTCCAGCAGAAGCTGCCCGAGTACATGGTGCCCTCGGCCTACGTCACGCTGGCCGCGTTCCCCCTCACGCCCAACGGCAAGGTGGACCGCAAGGCGCTCCCCGCGCCGGAGGCCAGCGCAGCGAGGAGCAAGCACTACGTCGCACCGAACACATCCACGGAGCAGCGGCTCGCGGAGCTGTGGGCCCAGGTGCTGCGAGTCGAGCGCATCGGCCGTCAGGACAACTTCTTCGAGCTGGGAGGCCACTCGCTCCTGGCCACGCAGGTGGTGTCGCGGGTCCGCTCCGCCTTCGGAGTGGAGCTGCCGCTGCGAGCCCTCTTCGAGGCCCCCGTCCTGGAGCAGCTCGCCCAGCGCGTGGAGCAGGCCAGCAGCGCCAAGGCCCTGCCCGCCCTGGTCGCCACTCCGAGGACAGGCGAGCCGCTGCCCCTGTCCTTCGCGCAGCAGCGCCTGTGGTTGCTTGATCAGCTCCAGCCTGGAGGGTCGGCCTATAACATCCCGTCAGCGCTCCGGCTCGATGGTTCCCTGGACGTGAAGGCATTGGAGCAGGCCTTCTCGGAGCTGGTGCGCCGTCACGAAGCCCTGCGCACCACCCTGCACGAAGAGGGCGGAGCACCGGTGCAGCGCATCCACGCGCCCACGCCCCTCCGGTTGCCCGTGGTCGACCTGAGCCAGCACGAAGCCCCGGAGACCGAGGCCCGACGCCTGGCCCAGGAAGAAGCCGCGACGCCGTTCGATCTCGCCCGAGGCCCCCTGCTGCGAGCCCGCCTGCTGCGTCTCTCCGAGCACCAGCACGTGCTGCTCCTCAACCTGCACCACGTGGTCTCCGACGGCTGGTCCACCGGGGTGTTGGTGCGCGAGATGTCCGCGCTCTACGAAGCCTTCCGCCAGGGCCGTCCCTCTCCGTTGCCCGAGCTGCCGATCCAGTACGCTGACTACGCGGCCTGGCAGCGCGCGTGGCTGCAAGGCGAGGTGCTGGAGCAACAGGTGGCGTGGTGGAAGCAGCAGCTCACGGGTGCACCGCACGCACTGGAGCTGCCCACGGACTTCCCGCGTCCGCCCGTGCAGTCCGCGCGAGGAGGAGCCGTCCACTTCCGCCTGCCCGTGTCGGTGAGTCAGGCGCTGGAGTCCCTGGGCCAGAAGGAGGGAGCCACCCTCTTCATGGTCCTGCTGGCCTCCACGCAGGCGTTGCTCGCGCGCTACTCCGGCCAGGACGACGTCGTCATCGGCACGCCCATCGCGGGCCGCCGCTTCTCCGAGCTGGAAGGCCTCATCGGCTTCTTCGTCAACACGCTGGCGCTGAGGGCCCGCCTGGATGACGCGCCCACCTTCCGCCAGCTGCTGGCCCGAGCGAGGGAGACGACCCTGGGAGCCCTGGCCCACCAGGACGTCCCGTTCGAGAAGCTCGTCGAAGAACTGCACCCGCAGCGGGACCTGAGCCGCACGCCGCTCTTCCAGGCGATGCTCCTCCTGCAGAACACGAGCGCGCCCACCGCGACGCAAGGGGCGCTGTCCATCCAGCCCGTGCAGGTGGAGGACCACGCCGCGAAGTTCGACCTCACGTTCGCCTTCGCCACGTCACCGGAAGGGCTGCAAGGCGCCATCACCTACAGCGCCGACCTCTTCCGCGAAGAGACGGTCCAGAGGCTCGTGAAACACCTCCAGGTGTTGCTCGGGTCCGCGGTGTCGAGCCCCGACACCCGGGTCGCCGACCTGCCAATGCTGACGCCGGACGAGCGGCAGACGCTGCTCGTGGAGTGGAACGACACGGGCACGACGCTGCGCCGGGGCCTCATCCACCACCTCGTCGCCCAGCAGGTGGCCCGCACGCCCGACGCCACCGCCCTCGTCGTCGGCACCCAGCGCCTCACCTACGCCCAGCTTGATGCACGGGCCAACCAGCTCGCGCACCACCTGCGCGCGCAAGGCGTCGGGCCCGAGGTGCGCGTCGCTGTCTGCCTGGAGCGCAACGTCGACCTCGTCACCTCCCTGCTCGCCATCCTCAAGGCCGGTGGCACCTACGTGCCGCTCGACCCGACGTACCCCCGCCAGCGCCTCGACTTCACCCTCGCGGACTCCGGCGCGCGGATCCTGATCTCCCACCAGTCGCTGCTGGAGTCCCTCAAGCTCGACACCCAGGGCGTGGACACCCTCTGCCTCGACGCGCTTCCCGAAGGCGTCGCGTCACGGCCCACGTCGGCGCCAGGCACGAACGTGACCGAGGCGAACCTCGCCTACGTCATCTACACGTCCGGCTCCACGGGCAGGCCCAAGGGCGTCGCCATCTCCCACGCGAGCGCCACCGCCTTCCTCGACTGGGCCCTATCCACCTTCTCCCCTGCCCAGTTGGCCGGCACGCTGGCGGCCACGTCCGTCTGCTTCGACCTCTCCGTCTTCGAGCTCTTCGCGCCTCTCGCCTGCGGTGGCGCGGTGCTGCTCGCTGACAACGCCCTCGCTCTCGCGAGCCTGCCCGCCGCCGCCGAGGTGACGCTCATCAACACCGTCCCCTCCGCCATCGCCGAGCTGCTTCGGTTGAAGGCTCTGCCCCCTTCCGCACGCACCATCAACCTCGCGGGTGAGCCGCTTCCCGGCACCCTCGCGCGCGCCCTCTACGCCACCGGCTCCGTCGAGCACGTCTTCAACCTCTACGGCCCCACCGAGGACACCACCTACTCCACCTTCACCCGCGTCCCTCACGCCGAGGGCGAGCCCACCATCGGCCTGCCCCTCCCCGAGACGAGCGCCTACGTCCTCAGCCC
>NZ_RAWB01000596.1:0-2500 GCF_003612055.1 Corallococcus llansteffanensis | reverse complement strand
TGTGTGTAGGGGTGAAAGGCCAATCAAACTCCGTGATAGCTGGTTCTCCCCGAAAGATATTTAGGTATCGGCTCGGGCAATTCAATGCCGGAGGTAGAGCACTGGAACGGCTAGGGGTCTCACCAGATTACCAAACCGTACCAAACTCCGAATGCCGGCAATTGTTATCCCGGGACGCAGTCAGTGGGTGATAACGTCCATTGGCAAGAGGGGAATAACCCAGACCGACAGCTAAGGCCCCCAAATCTAGTCTAAGTGAACACTAGAAAGGATGTGGCAGGTCATTGACAACCAGGAGGTTGGCTTAGAAGCAGCCATCCTTTAAAGAAAGCGTAATAGCTCACTGGTCAAGACAGGCCGCGCCGAAAATGTAACGGGGCTCAAGACTAGTGCCGAAGCTTCGGGTCATGCACGTTATGCGTGTGTGGCGGTAGGGGAGCGTCCCAGTTGCAGCGAAGGTAGACCGAAAGGGCTGCTGGAGCGACTGGGAGTGCTGATGCCGAAATGAGTAGCGATAAAGGGGGTGAGAAACCCCCTCGCCGTAAACCCAAGGTTTCCTGGGTCAAGTTAATCTTCCCAGGGTTAGCCGGGTCCTAAGCCGAGGCCGAAAGGCGTAGGTGATGGCAAGCAGGTTAATATTCCTGCGCCATCTTGCAGACGTTGAACTGAGGGAGGACGGAGAAAGCTAGGCGAGCTGACCGGTGGTTGTGTCAGTCTAAAGACGTAGGGGTGTCGCGTACGATTAAAGGCGCGGCAGCTATCCCCGAGATCCCATGGCGCCCCGCAAGGGGTAAGTCGCTGATGCTCTGCTTCCAAGAAAAGTCCCGCAGGGAGTCTGCAGGGTGTCCGTACCGCAAACCGACACAGGTGGGTGAGGAGAAAATCCTAAGGCGCTTGAGAGAACTCTCCTCCAAGGAACTAGGCAAATTTCCACCGTAACTTCGGAAGAAGGTGGGCCTCTGGTAGGTGTAGGCGTACAGCCGAAGCCGAGAGAGGTTGCAGAGAAATGGCGGTAGCGACTGTTTACCAAAAACACAGGACTCTGCGAAGGCGACAAGCCGACGTATAGGGTCTGACTCCTGCCCGGTGCTGGAAGGTTAAGGGGATTCGTCAGCCGCAAGGCGAAGCGATGATCCGAAGCCCCAGTAAACGGCGGCCGTAACTATAACGGTCCTAAGGTAGCGAAATTCCTTGTCGGGTAAGTTCCGACCTGCACGAATGGAGTAACGACTTCCGCACTGTCTCGGAGAGGGACTCAGCGAAATTGAAATAGCTGTGCCGATGCAGTTTACCCGCAGCAAGACGGAAAGACCCCGTGAACCTTTACTACAACTTGACAGTGACACTAGGGATTGGCTGTGTAGGATAGGTGGGAGCCTTTGAAGCCGGGCCGCTAGGTTCGGTGGAGGCAACGGTGAAATACCACCCTGCTGATTTCTGGTGTCTAACCATGTCTCGTCAGCCGGGACTGGGACACTGTCTGGTGGGTAGTTTGACTGGGGCGGTCGCCTCCCAAAAAGTAACGGAGGCGCGCGATGGTTCCCTCAGCCCGATTGGAAACCGGGCGTCGAGTGCAATGGCATAAGGGAGCTTGACTGCGAGACCGACAGGTCGAGCAGGTGCGAAAGCAGGTCATAGTGATCCGGTGGTCCTGAATGGAAGGGCCATCGCTCAACGGATAAAAGGTACTCCGGGGATAACAGGCTTATCTCCCCCAAGAGTTCACATCGACGGGGAGGTTTGGCACCTCGATGTCGGCTCATCGCATCCTGGGGCTGGAGCAGGTCCCAAGGGTTTGGCTGTTCGCCAATTAAAGCGGTACGCGAGCTGGGTTCAAAACGTCGTGAGACAGTTTGGTCCCTATCTGCTGTGGGCGTAGGATACTTGAGAGGCTCTGACCTTAGTACGAGAGGACCGGGTTGGAGGCACCGCTGGTGTACCAGTTGTCTCGCCAGAGGCATCGCTGGGTAGCCATGTGCCGATTGGATAACCGCTGAAAGCATCTAAGCGGGAAACCGACCTCAAGACCAGGTATCCCGGGCGCAAGCCCCTGAAGACTCGTGGAAGACTACCACGTTGATAGGCTGGGTGTGTAAGCGCGGTAACGCGTTAAGCTAACCAGTACTAATAAGTCGAGCGGCTTACTTTCCCCCTTCTCTTGCATGCCCCCTAACCGGGGAGTAAGGGACTCGGGGCCAAGGCCGAGGCCATGACGCGAAGTTTAGCGTCTGCCCGGAAGACAGCTGTTTCACTCTTCTTCAAAGAAGAGGCTTCACTCAAGCAGAAGCTTGCAACTTACCCTTCGTATGCACCGTCAATCGCTTTTCCGGTGGCAATGTCGGAGGGGTCACACCCGTTCCCATCCCGAACACGGAAGTTAAGCCCTCCAGAGCCGATGGTACTCCGCGGGAAACCGCGTGGGAGAGTAGGTCGCTGCCGGATTCTTTTTGAGCAAAGCCCCTGGTGCCGCAAGGCGCCAGGGGCTTTTGCCTTTGCGGGC
>NZ_RAWB01000595.1 GCF_003612055.1 Corallococcus llansteffanensis | reverse complement strand
AGGAGGGGGAGGGGTGGGTGCCCCCCGGGCCGCGAGCCCCATGAAACAATTAGTGGCGACCGCCGCCGCGCTCACCGCGCTCGGGCAGGCTCACCGTGGCGCCGTCGAGCGTGCCGTCACCGCACTCCGGGCCGAAGCTGAGCACGTGGCTCGCTCCGTCCGCGGTGGTGCGCGTGAGCGTGCCGCCCGTGGGCCAGGGGCACACGTCGCGCGACGGCCGGACGATGCCCGCCAGCGTGACGGTGCCCTGCGAGCCATCCAGCAGGGTCTCCGTGTAGGCGCCGTCGATGGTGCGCACCGGCGGCGTGTCGGTGGAGAACGCGACGGACAGCTCGCCCGTCAGGCGCACCGACTTCACCACCGCGCCGGATGCATCCGTGTGCGTGCGCGTCACGTCCGCCTGCGTGCTCTTCTGCCGCGGCGGCGCGCCGTCCACCAGCTCCGCGGTGGAGGACGTGGTGCCCTTCACGGTGGAGACCTCGCCGTCGGTGTTCGTGCGGGAGACCTCGAAGGTCACTGTCTGGCTTTGCGTCACCGCGCCCGTGCAGTCCTCGGCGGCTTCATAGGCATTCACGATGTCCACCGTGCCGCTGGACGGCCCGCCCGGGCCCCGACCGCCGGGCCCGCCAGGCCCGCCCGCGTCCCCGGCTCCGAACGACTGACCGCGCACCGGAGGCGCTCCGCCATCCAGGGGAGGAGGAGGCGGCGGGCCACCGGGACCACCGTGGCCGCCACCGCCGCCGGGACCGCCAGGTCCGCCGGGACGCGTGGGGGCCGCGCAGTCCGTCCATTCCAGATGCACCGTGGCGGGCAGGCTCTTGCCACACACGTCCACGGTGGTGACGTCGGGGCTCGCGTCACAGTGAAAGCCTTCCACGGCCTGGGGACGCAGCTTGTCCAGGCCATGCAGCAGGCTGGACACCTCCACCGCGTCGCTCGAATCCGACGTGGCCTCCACGGTCTGGGACACGTCCGACGTGGCGTCCGTGCTCGCGGTGTCCGAACCGCAGCCGACCGTCATGGTCCCCACCACCAGCGCGACTGCTCCAAGCCACTGACTGCCCCTGCTCCAGTGCGTCATGAGTGCGTGCTCCCTTTGCCATCCGGTGCCCGGCCGCTGTCCGTTGCCTCCCTGAGACGAAATGAATTTCCGCCGTGTTCCCGGCGGGTGATTTCTCGCGGCTTTTTGAGCGCGACCCGGGGCCGGATAGAGTGCCGCCGACCGTGGACGGCGAACTGCGCGCACTCATCCTCGAAGCCCAGGACGGCAACGTGCCGGCCTTCGAGTTGCTCGTCGCGTCCCACCTGCCGCGGGTGCGCCGCTTCGCGCGGGCCTTCGCCGCGTCGGACGCGGACGTGGACGACCTGGCGCAGGAAGCGCTGGTGAAGGTGTACCGGAGCCTGCGCTCGTACCGCTTCCAGTCCGCGTTCCAGACGTGGCTCTATTCGGTGGTGCGCAACGCCTTCTATGACACCACCCGCAGCCGTGCCGGCCGGGAGCGCGCCCGGGAGGAGCCGCTGGAGCAGGAACACATCCTGGCGCCGTCGGGCGCGGAGTCCGCGGACGAAGGGCTGATGCGCGCCCAGGAACGGGACCGGCTGTGGCGGGCCCTGCGCGCGCTGCCGGAGGAGTTCCGCACGGCGGTGGTGCTCTTCGACGTGGAAGGGCACAGCTATGAAGAGGTGGCCGACATCGAGGGCGTCCCGGTGGGCACGGTGAAGTCGCGCCTGTCGCGCGGCCGGGCACACCTCAAAGCCCTGCTGGCGGGGGGCCAGGGGCCCGACGGCCCGGCAGATGAACCGTCGGCGGGAACATCCGGGCGGGAGATTCCGTCGCACGTCACAAGGAGTGGGAAATGAGTGAGCCCGAGGAGAGCGAGGACCGCGCGTTGCGCAAGCGTCTGGCGGCGCTGCGAGACGACGCGCCCGGGCCCGACTTCCAGGCCACGCTCCACCGTCGGCTGGTGGAGGCCGGCCCACCGACACCGGCGCCAGGGTGGGATGCGGTGCGTTCCTTCTGGCGGCGGCACGCGCCCGTGCTCTGGCCCGCGGTGGGCATCGCGGCGGGGGTGGCCACCTTCCTGGTGCTGGGCGCGGTGCGTGGCATGCCCGGCGCCACCGTTCCGGAGACGCGGGAGGCGCGCGTGCTCGAACGGCCGGGTACCCAGGTGCCGGTGAGCAAGGTCGCGGTCATCAAGCTGGACTTCACGGCGGACGTGGCCGTGGAGCAGGCGGACTTCCAGGTGAGCCTGCCGGAGGGGTTGTCCTTCTGGGCGGACGGCGAGGAGTTGCCGCTGCGCTCCTTCCAGTGGACGCAGGCGCTGAGCGCGGGCAGTAACGTGATTCCCATCGCGGTGCGTGGACAGCGGCCGGGGCGCTATCTGGTGACGGCCCTGGCGCGCGCGGGCGACCAGCGCATCGAGCATGATGTGGTGCTGGAGGTCACGGGCGGATGAACACCTGGCTCACACGGCTGACGCCGGCGCTCCTGCTCCTCCTCCTGGTGGGGAGTGGGACCGCGCGCGCGCAGGCGACCCCGGCCCCCGCGCCGACGGAGGCCGCGCGGCCTCCCGAAGCCCCCGTTCCTCCGCCCCCGGCCGGCGCGCAGCAGGCGCACGTGCGCAGCTCGCACACGGTGGATGTCATCGCGCCGGGAGAGAAGGTGGACACCATCCTGGGCCGCATGAAGGCGGAGCGTCCCGCGCCTCCGCCGCGAGGGGATGCCATCCGTCCGCCTCCGGGCCCGGGGACGCGAGGCCCGAAGGAGGCCCCTGGACCGGGCCGTCCCAATGGGCAGCGACCTCCGGGGGATGACGGCCACATGCGCTCGCCGTCCCCGAGGACCGACGGCGCGCGACCGCCCCCCAACCAGCAACCGCCCCCGTCGCAGCCGCCCAACCAGCAACCCCGGCGATGAGCGCCGTGACAGGCCCCGTGAGACCGACGCGGCCCGCGGCCTCGGGGCGCGTCAACGCGCTCCCGGCGGCGGCGGTGCCCCTGTCTCCGAGGAGTCCCAGCGGGCGGTGCCTCCCCATGGCACCGGGGCTCGGACCGGATGGGCGAAGCCGCGTCTGCGTGCGTGGAGCACGGTTCCCGCGCCACTCCTCACGGAATGAGGTACGTCCGTGAGCATGTGGACGGGCCTCCTGCTCCTGGTGGCGCTCGCGGCCGGTGAGCCCCTGGAGGACGCACGCCAATCCTTCGCGGCCGGCCACTATGCGGAGGCCGAGCAGCAGGCGCTCCAGGCCCACGCGGCCTCACCGTCCGGCGCCGCGCTCTACCTCGTGGGCCTGGCGCGCTTCCGCAGCGGCCGACCCGCCGAAGCCCTGGAGGCGCTCGACGCCGCGGGCCTCGCGCCGGACGCTCCCGAACCTGACGGCTGGAACTTCAACCGGGGCGCCTGTCTCTACGCCCTGGGCCGCTTCGTGGAGGCCGAGCAGGCCTTCGCCCAGGTCCGCGCCGACGCGCCCCTCGCGAGGGTGGCCTGGGTCAACGCGGGCTTCGCCGCATACGACGCGGGCTTCCCCGAACGTGCCGCGCAGTGGGCGGAGCGCGCCGCGGCCGGGGCCTCCGCCGAAGAGGCCCCCCTGGTGGAGGAGCTGCGCGCGCTCCTCACGCCGGCCCCCACCGGAAGCGACGGAGACGAAGCCTACCGCCAGGGGCTCGCGGCCTTCGACGCCGGTCGCTTCGACGAGGCCCGCGCCCACTTCCTGCGCGCCACGACGCTGACGCCCGACTCCGGACGCGCGCGCCTCATGGCGGGCGCCGCGGCCTACCGGCTGGGAGCCCGCGCCGAGGCCCGCGAGGACCTCACGTCGGCGCTCACGCGGTCCCTGTCCCCGCTGGACCGGAGGACCGCGCACCAGTACCTGGACCTGCTGTCCTCCGGACTGCGTTCGACCGGCCCCGGCCTCTGGGCATCCGCGAGCGTGGGCCCGGGCTTCGACAGCAACGTGCTCCAGGTGGGCATCGCCGCGCGAGACGTGTCCGGAGCGAGCACGGACCAGGACACCGCGAGCGCCTTCGCCGAAGCCAGCGTGGGCCTCACCGCGCGCTTCCGCCTGTCGGACGGACTCTTCGCGGCCCTCTCCTACGGAGGCACCCAGCGGGCCTACTCCCAGACCTCGCTGCGGGACTACTCGCTCCAGCTCCACCGGGTGACGGCGGCGGTGGAATGGGAGGCCGCGCGCCGCGTGCGCGGGGGCCTGCTCGCGGGCGGGGACCTGTTCTTCACCGGCCTGGAGGACTTCCGAGGCCTTCAGGCGGCGGTGAACGCGGGCGCATGGCTCGCGTGGGACGCGACCGAACGCACCAGCACCCGGCTGGACCTGGGCTTCTCCGGCAAGGACGGGCTCGGAGAGGAGTTCGCCTACCTCACCGGGCCACGCCTGGAGGCCACGCTGTCCCAGGAAGTGCGGCTGCGCGCGGGGAGCGTCACGGCGTGGTACCGCTACCGGCAGGACCGCATCGGCACGCTGGTGCAAGCCATCACCTCCACCGATGCCTCTGTCGCATCGCAGGCGTATGTCATTCCCTTCGGCTTCATGAGCCACGCTGTCGGAGGCTCCGGGAGGTGGCAGCCCCTGCCCTGGCTCACCGCCACCGTGGAAGCGGAGGTGGAGTGGCGCCGCTACCTCGAAGACAGCTCGCTGCGCGTCGAGACGACCGACGGCATCACCGAGACCTGGAACGCACGCCGCCGCGAGGACGTGCGCTTCGCGCTGGGACCCTCGCTGAGCGCGAGGCTGTCGAAGCACTTCCGACTCACCGCGCGCTACGAGCTGCTGGTGAACCGCTCCAACATCGACATGCGACTCACCGACGAGGACGCCGCCGCGTGCGAGGGGGCGGAGCACCTCTGCCATGTGTATGACTACACGAATGGCATCTACGAGAAGCATGGTGTGATGCTCCAGCTCGAAGCCGTGTGGTGAGCCCAAGGGCAGGCGCACCCCCGACAGGAGAGAGACGAACTCCCGCGCGAGGATGTTCCCGGGCACCGCGCTGTCGACTTCGCGATGGAGGCCCCTGCCTTCAAGGTGGGGCCTCCAGGCGCCCCCCGCGCCAGGGGGTGTTGCGAAGGCCGACCCTACGTCTACACGTTCCGCGGGAAGGACTCTCACGACAGAGGAGGCGCACCGTGCCCATGTCCATGCCCAGATTCTCGCTGGCCCTCGCCGCGTCCGCGGCGCTGTGCTTCTCCGCGGGCTGCTCCAAACAAGAGATGCACAAGTCCGAGTCGCCACAAGCGACTCCCACACCCGCGCAGGCGTCCGTGGATCAGCGCTGCCCCATGTCCGTGCCAGGAGCCCAGGTCCGCACGGAGGACACGTCGGACGGGGTGGCGCTCATCTTCACCACGTCGGATCCCTCGCAGGTCGCGGACCTCCAGACGCGCAGCCGCCGGATGCTGGACGAACAGGCCCAGCGCACGCGCTCGCAGACGCCCATGGACCTGGCGCAGGAAGAGGACCTGGGCGACAGCGCGCTGGAGGAGCAGGACGGCCTCGATGAAAGCGGAACGGGCGGTGGCGGCCCCCAGGACACCGCCGGGGCGCCGAGCGTGCCCTCCCGCGCGGTGGCGCAGGACACGCAGGACGGCATCACCGTCACCTACTCCGCCATGAACGACATGCAGAAGCGCCAGCTCATCGACGAGGTCCACGAGACGGCCCGCCAGATGAAGGGCGGCCACTGCCCCGGCATGTAGCCCGCGAGCACGTCACCGGGACGGCGCGGCAGGCCGTCCCGGTGGGAGCCCGCTACCGGCTGAACACGACCGTGAGGTTGTTGCTCGGCATCTCCACCACGCGCTCCCGGGTGAGCCCGTGTCGCAGCGCCTCGGCGGTGACCGCGCCCAGCTCGCGCACGCCCCAGGACGGGTCGCGGGCCCGGAGCGATTCATCGAAGGCGACGTTGCTCGGCGCGGGCACCGTGCCCTCCACGAAGTAGGGCCCGTACAACACCAGGCGTCCGCCCGCGCGCAGCACCAGCCCCGCCCCCCGCATCAG
>NZ_RAWB01000594.1 GCF_003612055.1 Corallococcus llansteffanensis | reverse complement strand
GACCAGGGACAGGGTGGAGTGGGTCACCGGAGGCGCGGGCGGCACGGGCGCCTTCGGCGTCTTTCCGGGCGTGGCCGGAGCCGTGGCCGTCTTGCTGGCGGTATCCGTGCCCGGCGTGGATTCGTTGTTCAGGGTCTGGGTGGTGCCCACCTTGGTGCCGGTGCCCGCGTCCGTCGTGGCGTTGGGCGTGGACGCGGCGGGCGCCTTGGCGACGACCTGGAAGGGCATCAGGACCACGGCGCCGAGGGCGAACAGCGCACCCTTCAGCCACCGGCGGGGATGGGTGGGGATGACATCGACATGTTCCAGCATGCGGAGCCTCCTGTGCAGCGCGTGAAGGTGGGCCGACGCCCCAAGCGCCGCTGCGCTGCCCGGGGGCCGGGTGATGCCAAAGGCGATGAGCAATTCGCCGTAGTCCGCGGGCTCCGCGCCGGTGAGGCGCAGGGCCTCCGCATCGCACGCCTCTTCCCGGGCGAGCGCGTACTCGCGGGCCGCCTGACGCGCGAGCGGGTGGAAGAAGAGGACCGTCTCCGCCAGCGCCGGCACCCAGCCCAGCCACAGGTCCCCGCGTCGCAGGTGCGCCACCTCATGGGCGAGCGCCATGCGCAGCGCGTCCTCGGGCAACTCACGCACCGCCTTCGAGGGCAGCACGATGACCGGCGACAGGAGCCCCGCGGCCAGCGGGCTCGCCACCTCGTCCGAGACGAGCAGCAGGGGCGGACGGCGCAGGCCCGCTTCGCTCGCGAGGAACTCCGCCTCTTCTTCCAGCGTCGGGTGCTGGAGGGGCCGCGCCCGCTGCCGCATGCCGCGCACCTGCTGCCACGCACGGACATGGCCCCGCACCTGCCAGACGACCCCCGCGCCCCACAGGGCGAGCAGGGCCCACGCCACACCCACGGCCCAGGGCCATGAGCGGAGCGACCGCATCGGATCCGCGAGGAAGGACGCAAGCCGCGGGCTTTCGTCACCGGTGGCGACGCGCCGAGGCTGCGCTGACGTCGCGGCGAAGGGCACGGGCCGTCCCGCGTCCCGCTGGAGGGTGAGCACCGACGTCTGGGATTGAGCCCCCTGCGTCTGCGATTGCGGCTCGGGGCTCCGCGCACGCGGGCTCACGGAGGCCACGGTCTCCGCGGGCAGCAGCGCGAGGGGCACCGGACGGGGCCAGCCCAGCGTCAGCACGAACTTGAGCGCCACCAGCCACCACAGGCCCGCGCGCAGGGACGCGGGCAGGCGCGGCACCGCCTTCGCCAGCACCCACACCGCCAGCGCGCAGAGCGCCCCCTGCCACGAGGCGCGCCACAGGGACTCCGACCAGGACGACCACCACGGCATCACGTGCAGCAGGTCCACGGGAGTCATCGGCTCACTCCTTCCGCTTCTGCCGCAGGCGGGCCACGACGTCCTGGAGCTGCTTGAGCTCCTCGTCGGACACGTCCTCGGTCTCGGCCAGGTAGGTGACGAACGGCGACAGCGACCCGGAGAGGGTGCGCTGCACGAAGTTCCCTACGACGTCGCGCAGCAGCTCTTGCGTCGCCACCGGCGAGGCGTACTGGAACACCCCGTCCACCTTCCCGCGCGTCAGGTAGCCCTTCAGCCGCAGCCGCTCCATCACCGTCAGGATGGTGGAGCGCGCCAGCCCCTGCGCCTCACCGAAGCGCTCCGCCACCTCCCCCACCGTCGCCGGCCCGTGCTCCGCCACGTACCGCAGCAGCGCGAGTTCCTGCTCTCCCACCGGCTTCTTCATCCGTCCCATCCTTCTTGGCGACACCTGTAGTCACGAAGAAGGTACGACTGACTACAGCCGTAGTCAAGCGCCTGTCACGAAGGGGGTGAAGCCGGGGCAAGGCGCACGGCACCTGGCGCCCGCCCGCCTGACCGCCCAGGAGCGGACCGGGGGGCGACGGCCCGTGTGTGTCCTTGTCTCTGTCCGAAGGACAACCAGATTTCCGGAAGACGAAACCCGACTCCCACTTGGAGATCTCCCATGAAGCTTCCCCTGATGGCGGCCCTCGCCGCCCTGTCGCTGTACGGTTGCGCCGGTCAGTCCGCCAACACGCGCGAAGCCTCGTCACCGGAGGCCGGTGCCATGGGCGGTTCGGGCAGCGCGGGCGCCGCCTCGGAGGCGTCCAGCAGCGAGGGCATCAGCTCCGACGCCGCCGCCTCCGACGAGTCGCCCGGCGAGACGGGCAACGTGAGCGACCTGGAGAAGCGTGACCGCATGGACGCGCCCACCGTCTATGACGGTGAGGCCACCGGTGGCAGCGGCGCCGCGGACGAGGCCGTGAAGACGAAGGACGGCCAGAAGTGGGACGTGCAGCAGAACACCCCCACCGACCTGGGTGACGCCCAGGCTCCCGCGGGCTCCGTCAACCAGAACAAGGACAGCGACGGCACCGGCGGCTCCGGCGCCGGTGACGACAGCAGCGCCGGCAAGAGCGAGATCAAGGACGAGTCCGGCGCGCTCAACAGCGACACCGACGACTCCAGCACCGATTCCAAGGTGGACACGGACGCCACGCCCGATCCCACCAACTAGCCCTTCGGGGTGAAGACGGATACCCGGTAAGGCCCGCAGCCTGGGCCCTGCCGGGTCTTCGTCTGTGCACCCCACGCGTCTGTGCACCCCACGCGGCGCCAAGTAGAGTGAGCACCAATGACTGGTGCTCCCTTCGTGGCCCTCCTCGCGCTGCTGCACTCCCAGTCCTCGTCGATCGAGGAGGTTCCCAACGAGGAGCAGGAAGCGGCGGCTCCCGCCTCCTCGGGAGGCATCGGCTTCCGGGCGCTCCTGGAGGTGGGCCCGCTGAGCTTCCCGTCCGGGACGCCTGGCGGAGAGCAGGACCTGTTCGCGTACGCGTACCCCTCCCTGGGCGTGGATGGCGGAGAGGACTTCGCGTTCATGCTGGGCGCCCCGCTGCGCTTCCGGCTCTTGGACAACGCGCCCGAGCAGAAGGACGAGGACTACGGCGCGTGGCTCCGGCGCCAGGACTGGGACGAGCGCAGCGACTACGGCCAGGTGGTGCGCCTGCTGCGCATCGGTGACGAGTCCGGCCGCTTCGGACTGCGCGTGCAGCCCTTCCTCGAGGAGTCGCTGGGGCGCGGCTACCTGGTGAACCGCTACGACAACCAGCTCTCCCCGGACTACCACCCGGCGGGCGGCACGGTGTCTTTCGCGGCGGGGCCCGCGCGGGTGCAGCTGCTCGCCAGCGACGTGCTCGCCGCGCGCATCTTCTCCGGGGACCTGCTGCTCGACGTGGGCCGCCTGGTCAGCGGCAGCGAAGCGAACTTCGATCGCTACCTCGTCCGCGCCTCCGCGGCGCACGACTTCGGCGAGGCCGGAGGGGTGACCCCGGAGGCCACGGTCGCGTCACTGGGCGGCGAGTTCGCCATGTACAAGGGAGAGCGGCTGCGCTCCTGGGCCCTGCTGGCCGGCGGCGCGCGGCTCAACGGCGGCGCGCAGGACGTGGGCGGCCTCCTGGGCGTGGCGTTCGAGGGCGCCTTCAAGGGCACGCAGCTCAGCGTCACGCTGCAGGGGCGTCGCCAGGGTGGCGGCTTCCGCTTCGGCTTCTTCGGCGCGGGCTACGAGCTGGCGCGCTTCTCCGCGGTGGGCCTGTCCGAGGAGCCCCAGGCGGACCAGCGCGTGCCCAAGGACTTCTCCGGCTACATGGAAGTGTCGGTGGCGCGCGGCGACGGGCCGGACTCGACGGAGGTCGTGGCCAGCGGCTCCGTGGAGTACTCGGCCTTCGGGCGCACGGACGGGGACCTGTCGCTGAGCTTCAGCACCCCGGGCGGCGGGACGCGCGGCATCGCGCGGGTGGTGGTGATGGGCCTGGGTGACCGGCCCCGCTACTCCGTGGCGGTGGAGGCCCGGCAGCGCGTGCTCCCCGCGATGTACGTCTGGGCCTCCGGCGCCACCGTGCACTTCCCGCAGCCGGATGGCGCGCTGGTGCCCGGCGTGAGCGCGGGTGCCGGCGTGGGCGTGGACTTCGCCCGACGCTGAGACTTCAGGGGCCCGCCGTCCCGCCCTCTTCCTGGGCGGGAGCGCACGGCAGGATGGCCCGGTGCGGAGGCGCGGCGCACGACGGGCCCACCAGCCAGCGCGACAGCAGCCGCACGCCGGAGGCGAACAGGCCGTCATCGCCCTTGTGCAGGGCCTCGAAGAGGGACTCGTCCAGCACCGACTCCTCGGGGTCGATGAGGAAGTCCTCCGGCTCCAGCGGCTTGAAGAGCGGGTTCTGGTCGAACACCGTCTCCAGCGGGTGCGGACGCAGGCGCAGGTGCCCTTGCTGGGCCACCCGGTCCAGCATCTCCACCATCTGCTTCGCCTCCACCAGCGGGCGCAGCGCGGAGACACCGGCGAGCCCCGCGTGTTCGGCCATGAGGGACACGCGCACGCGGCGGATGGCGCGCGACACCGCGTCCCCGGGCGCTTCCGCCTCCCAGCTCAGGTTCAGCTCCGAGTCCAGGCCCAGGCTGCGGTTGGTCGTGTTGGCGGAGCCCACCGTCATGAAGGTGTCGTCCACCACCATCACCTTCGAGTGGATGTACGTGAAGACATCCGAGCCGTCGTCGGCCTTCGCCGCCGAGCCGTACACCGCGAAGCCGTGGCCCGTCTCGCGGGCCACCTCGCGCAGCGCGCGCAACAGGCGCACCTGGGCGACGCCCATGGCGATCTGCTCGCGCAGCGCCTCCGGCTGACGGGGCAGCACCAGCATCACCTGGAGCCGGCCGCGGCCCGCCGCGCGCATGCGCTTGACGAGCGCGTCGTAGATGGCGCGCGAGGAGAAGTACTGGTTCTCGATGTAGATGAAGCGTTCGGCCGCGGCGATGGCGTCCACGTACAGGGCGCGGATCTCCTGCACCTCCTCCTGCGGCGGGAGGATGGTCTTGCCGAAGGTGCGACTGATGGCCACCGGACCCGGAGGCGCCGGCATGGTCGCTTCAAAGGAGATGTCGTCGCGCGCCACCGGCTCCAGGTGGATCTCACCGCCGCCCGAGTGCGCCCAGCGCGCCTCGAACAGCTCCGCGAGCGGCTTCACGGCGGGGCCCGTCAGCACCGTCTGCACGTCGTGGTAGGGACCGTGCGGGTCGCGGCCGGAATCACAGCGCAGCTTCGAGCGCGCGGGATGGTCCCGGTCGTCCCAGCGACAATCACAGACATCCATGCCACCGGTGAACGCCTGCACGCCGTCGATGACGACGAGCTTCTGGTGGTGGGCCGCGTAGAGCGGACTGGACGCGTCGAAGCGGAACTTGAGCCGCTCGTTCGTGGTCCAGTTGAACAGCAGGTGCTGCATCCACTCGCGCTCCATCGCGAGCAGCAGGCTGAAATCCCAGGCGAGGATGTAGACCTCCAGCTCCGGGTTCTCCCGGCACATCTGGTCCAACAGCGGCAGCAGCCGGACCTCGCCTCCCTGGGCCTCCTCCAGGTCTTCGCCGCGCAGCAACGTCACATCGCTGTCGAACTGCCAGCCCGTGATGACGATGGAGCGGCGAGCCTTCCGGATGGCCCGGTACAGCTCTCGGTAGTAATCCCGGGCGTCCACCAACACGCCCGCGTCATGCGTCTCCGTTCGCGTCCAGTAATTGCGTCCGGGGATGAGGATGTTCGTCACGGAAGTCACCTGGCCTTGGGAGTCGCGTCCCGGAAAGTGGAATCAACCTGTCCGCGCCCGGCCGGCGGAACAATCACCCCACGAAAACGATGTGCTTGCCGGTGGCAAGGGTCATGTCAGGCGAGGAGACGACCTTGGCCACCTTCCGCGCCTCGCCCCCCACGGTGTCGAAGGCAGCGGCGATCAGGTCGCCCAGGGTCACCTGCACGCGCCTGGCCTGCTTGCCCGCGTTGGACACGGCCTTGACCGTCTTCGCCTTCATCTGACGGGCCTTGCGCTGAATGGTCTGTCCACGCTGCTGGGTCTTGGTCGCCATGGTCTTGGTTCTCCGTCGATGAAGGTGTGTGTGCCGTGTGTGCTGCCTGTACCGCCCCGTGCTGCCCGTCCTGCTTGCTGCCCCGTCCTGCCC
>NZ_RAWB01000593.1 GCF_003612055.1 Corallococcus llansteffanensis | reverse complement strand
GACGAACGGGGTGCGGACGTCGCGGGCCCCGGGTCTCGGGAAGCAGCGGGTGGGTTCGCGACCTTTCGGGAGACGGCGGAGGGCGTTGGAGGCGCGGCCAACACGGATGAGGGCACCGGGGCTTCGTGCTCGGAGTCTTGCGCGAGGGGCGCACCGAACGCCGTGGTTCGCTCCCGAGGTGGAGGGGCGGGGGCGCGCGGCTTGCGACCGGCTGCCGGGGCCTCATCGTTGGGCGCGGCCTCGCGCATCGATGCGGAACCCTGGACGGGCGCACCTGTGTCCGACGCCTGGCCGGGGTCCTTCGCGGTGCCGCGTGCGGACTTCGCGGCAGGAGCACGGGCCGTGGTGCTCGGTCCCGGCGCGGGCTCCGTGAGCGAGGGGGGGCTTCCCGATGGAGCCTTCACGGACGCGGAGCGACGCGAGGCCTCCGTATTCGGCGACGTGCCCGCGACCGGGGCATGGCTTCCTGACGGAGCCTTCACGGCACCTGCTCCGCGAACGACCTCTGCTCCCTGAGACGTGTTCGCGACCGCGGCATCACTTCCGGATGCCGCCTTTGCGGACGGGGAACGACGCGAGGCGTTCGTGCTCACGACCGGGGCATGACTTCCGGACGGAGCCTTCACGGCGCCTGCTCCGTGGAGCGACTCCGCCCCCGGCGCGGCATTCGCGACTGGCGCATGACTCCCGGATGGAGCCTTCACACCTGCGGCCTTACGAGCGCCCGACGCTACCTCCGCGACGGGAGCGTGGCTTCCCGACTGTGCCTTCACGGAAGCCGCGGACTTCGCCTCGCTCCGTCCCTTGCGCGAAGCGGCGGTGGAATCAGGAGCGTCCTGGGTCGCACCTGAAGCCTTCGCGTCGCGGGACCGGTCGCCGGTTGCCAGAGACGGCGCTGTGCCAGCCTCCACTCTGGCTTCCGACTTCGGAGCCGCACCGCCCTTCGCCCGGCCCGAGCGCTTCGCGGACGCGGCGGAGGGCGCGTCCTCCTCGGCCGCGACCATTGCCTGGAGGTCGGTGTTGGCCGTCACCTCGTCGGACAGGTCCTTGCGGCTCGCGGGAATGCGTCCCGTGGTGACCGGAGGCGCCACGAGCACCGAGGGCGGCGGCACACCCTGAGCCGGCGGAGGGGCGGCGCGCGGAGGTTCGGACGGGGGCGGGCGAGCGCGATCCTCCCGGGCCTTGCGCAGGCTCTCGGCGCGGCGCGCGTAGATGCGGGCGCGCTCCGTGTTGTGCAGCACTTCGCGGCAGAAGAGCGCGAGTCGCTCCCACGTGCGCTGGCGCTCCTCGTCGCTCTCCGTGGCGGTGGCCGCGTTCTCCATCGCCCAGGCGGCCTCGCCCAGTTGCTCGCGCTCGATGCAGCGTTCCGCGAGCAGTAGCCACGCTTCCTTGTGCCCCGGCTCGAAGCGCACCGCCTGGCGCAGCTCCGCCAATGCCGCGCCCGCATCCCCCATGGCCTCCAGCGTGGCCACGCGCTCCAGGTGCGCCTTGCGCGCGGCGGGCCCCCGGGGCTCGCGGGCAAGCTGCGCATGCAGCAACTGGCTGAGCGCGGGCAGATCCCCCAGCCGACGCGCGAGCGCCAACAGGTGCTCACGGGGCTGCTCGCTGTCAGGGGTCTCCACGAGCACTTCGGCCCAGGCCCACTGCGCGATTCGCAGGTCGCCGAGGGGCTCCTCCGCCGTCTGCGCGAGCACCCGCAGGGCGTCCAGACGATCCGGAGCGCGACGGGGCGCGGCGGCACAGGCGGCGCGCAGGCGTTCGGTGCGAGCAGGGCGCTCCTCGTCGGAGACACAGCGCACGAGCCCCGCGAGCACGGGCAGCAGACCCGGCACGAGTGCCTCCGCCGCCTCGAAGTCCTCGCGCGCCTTGGCGGGAGCCCCCATGTTCAACAGCCGCTCACCGCGCGTCAGCAGGGCGATGGCCCGGGCCCGCGAGGTCCTCGCCCGCTGGATGGCTTCGTCGAGCGCACGGCGCACGAGCGAGGCGTCCTCGCGCTGGGACAGCAGCCGCACCTGTTCGCGCAGGGCAGTGCGCTCGCCGGTCAGTTCGACGATCTCCCGGTACATGCGCGCGGCACCCGCGGAGTCCTGGAGCTCGTTCTCCATCACCTCCGCGAGCCGCGTGAGGGCTTCGGCCCGCTCGGGCGCGGCCTTCGCGCGGTCGGCACGCTTGAGGTACAGCTGGGCCAGCTCGCGCCACGCCTGGCGCGCGATGAGTAGGGATTCCTGACGCTGCGAACGGGCCAGTTCCGCGCTCTCTTCCGGCGTGAGCACGGTGGGAGACGCGGCCAGCTCCGAGTCCCGGTTCGCGCCGCTCCCCGTTGGCTTCACGGCGGGGAAGTGGCCGGAGTCGCGCTTCGGTGGGGTCGCGGCCTGGGGAGGACCCGCATCAGCCGGAGGAGGGACGACCTCCGACGTCGATTCCTCCTCGTCGAAAGCAGGGTTCGAAGCGGCGGGAACCAGCACGGCGGTCCGCCGGAGCGAAGGAGCTGGCGGCTTCGTGCGCGACTTCTCGTCACGTGTCCGGGTTGAGGCCGGAGCGTCCTTCTCCGCCTCCGCATCGCTCCGCGCCGGAGGGATGAGCTCCGACGTCGATTCGTCTTCGTCGAAGCCCTTCGACGGAGCACCCGGCACCAGCACGGAGTCGAGCGGACGCGGCGGAATCATCTCCGACGTCGATTCGTCTTCGTCGAAGCCCTTCGACGGAGTTCCCGGCACCAGCACGGAGTCGAGCGGACGCGGAGCCTTGCGTCCCACCGCGGCGTCCTTGTTGGCTGTCTTCGGCTCAGGAGTGCGAGGCGGAACGATTTCCGACGTCGGCTCCTCTTCATCGAACGCCTTCGACGGAGCGCCCGGCACCAGCACGGAGTCGAGCAGACGCGGTTGACCGCGGTGCGACGTGAGCGTGGAGTCCCGAGGAGCCGAAGCCTGGTCCCCCGACGGAGTAGCCCCAGGCAGTGAGGCTGGATTCGGAACAACAGTCGACTTCGCGGCAGGGTCCTTCGCGGAGGTGGCTGCCGTCGATGCGGCATCGAGCGATGAGGACGGTTCCGGCGCAGCGGTCGGCTTCGCTTCGCGCTCCTTCGAGGAGACGGCCGCCATCGGCGCGGCATCGAGCGATGAGGGTTGTTCCAGCGCAGCGGTCGGCTTCGCTTCGCTCTCATTCACGGACGCAGCTGCCGTCAGCGCAGCATCGCCTGACGAGGACAGTTCTAGCGCAGCAGCCAACTTCGCTTCGCCGTCCCTCGAAGAAGCGGTTTCCGTCGGTGAAGCATC
Organism: Corallococcus llansteffanensis; assembly: GCF_003612055.1. Classification (GTDB taxonomy): domain Bacteria; phylum Myxococcota; class Myxococcia; order Myxococcales; family Myxococcaceae; genus Corallococcus; species Corallococcus llansteffanensis. Next base: position 2,747 of record NZ_RAWB01000593.1, on the reverse strand, counting down.
GAGCGACGAAGACAGTTCCGGCACAGCGGTCGACTTCGCATCGCCTTCATTCAACGAGGTGGCTGGAGTTGGCGAGACACCGAGCGATGAGGACTGTTCTGGCGCACCAGTCGACTTCGCGTCGCTCCCCTTCGCGGAGGCGGCTTCCGTTGGCGAAGCATCGAGCCACGAGGACAGTTCCGGCGCAGCAGTCGACTTCGCACCGAGATCCTTCGCGGAGACGGCTTCCGTTGGCGAAACATTGAACGACGAGGACAGCTCCGGCGCAGCAGTCGACTTCGCACCGAGCCCCTTCGCGGAGGCGGCTTCCGTCGGCGAAGCATCGAGCCACGAGGACAGCTCCGGCGCAGCGGTCGACTTCGCACCGAGCTCCTTCGCGGAGGCGGCTTCCATCGGCGAAGCATCGAGCCACGAGGACAGTTCCGGCACAGCGGTCGACTTCGCACCGAGCCCCTTCGCGGAGGCGGCTTCCGTCGGCGAAGCATCGAGCCACGAGGACAGTTCCGGCACAGCGGTCGACTTCGCACCGAGCTCCTTCGCAGAGGCGGCCTCCGCCAACACGGCATCGCGCAGTGCGGACGGGTTCAGCGCAACGGTCGAACTCGGGTCGCGCTCTTTCGATGGACCGGTCTCCGCGAGCAAAGCATCCCGCTGCGCGGTCGGGCTCGACTCCATGAACAGCTTCGCGTCGAACTCCTTCGCGGAAGCAGCCTCCGCCAGCACGGCATCGCGCAGTGCGGTCAGCTCTGGCGCCAGGGTCGACTTCGTCTCGGATTCGTTCGGAGGAACAGACTCAGCCGATACGGATCCACCCTGTGCGGGCGAACCTGTCACCACGGTCGGGTTCGCGCCGAGGTCCTTCGACGACGCATCCGATACCGCGGTACCCTCGTGCAGCGGGCTTGGCGGCGCCGTGGCGCGGCCCTCGAACGCACCCGGAGGATCCGACCTCTCCTGCGATGTTCCGGGCTGGGATGGCACACCCAGCGCCACCGCCAACTGTCCGTCGATTGCCTGCGTGACGTCGACCGACGACGACGCCCCCGGCTTCTCTTCGGACGCCTGCGCCACATCCACGGGGGGCGCCACGCTCGAAGCGACAGGACTCCCTTCGGACGCTGACGTCACATCCGCCGACGACCCATTCGAAGCGGCGAGCCCCTCATCAGCCACCTGCGCCACATCACCCGCTGGTGACACGCTCGAAGCGGCAGCGGGCTTCTCTTCAGCCGCCTTCGACACAACGACCGACGGTGACACCTCCAGCGTCGCCGCCGACTTCTCTTCAGCAGACGCATGGGCGAAAGCCCCTGCGGACCGGGAGGACCCGCTGGAGTCCGGCGTCGACTCCGCCCTCGCCGAGGCGCCTCGCGCCTGATGGGCCTCCGGCGCGGAAACCTCTCCTGCATCGGTGAGCCGCAGCGGATCAGCCTCCACGCTCACTGCCTCGACGGAGGACTTCACCGCGGCCCCGGCTGCGTCCAGCGGTCGGGACGTCGGCTCGCCTCCAGTCGCCCTGGCTCCCAGCGAGGCTCCCTCCGGATCGTCCGCTCCGCCTCCGCGCGTCGAACGACCAGCGTCCCCCGTCACGAACGGGAACTCCGTCGAATGGAAGGACACCGCCGCTTCGGCACGCTCGGACTCCGGCGCCTCCTCCGCGGGCACCGGCAGCGTCGCAGCCTCCACCGGTCCGCCACCCCCACCGGCATCGACAGGCTTCGTACCCCGCGCTTCAGGCGAAGGCACCGCCCTCTCCACGGGAGTCACCGCGCGGGCCTTGCCCGGTCCTTCATCCTCCCAGGGGAACTCCGGTCCTCGCGCCGCACGCCCCAGCCCCGCCCACTCACCCAGCGGCACCTGCACCGTGTCCGCTCGCGCGGCCCTGCCCGAGGCTCCCTTCGCCACCTCCACGGGCACCGTCGGCAGCTCCAGCACGGTGTTCCCGCGCTCCGGATCCGACAACGCCAGGGCGGACACCTCCACCGTCTTCGTCCGGGACTCGTCCTCCTCCGGCTCCTGCCGCGACGGCGCGCCCTTCGCCACCCGCTCGCGCAGCACGTCCATCACGAAGCGGGCCCGCGCGTCGCCGGGCGCATCCATCAGCAACCCGTTGAGCACGGCCGCGGCGCGCGCCTCCTGGCCACTGCGGCGCAGCACCCTCGACAACTGCCGGCGCACCTCGCGGCGTACCACGCCGCGCTCGGCCACCATCGCCGCATCCAGCAGGGAGATGACCGCTCGCTCCGTGCCTGCCCGCAGCGCGTGCCGCACCAGCACCGCCGCGAGCCTGGGCGTCATCGGCAACGAGCGGCTGGCGGCGACCAGCCCGGAGTACGCCCGGGCCGCCTGTCCCTCCCGAAGCAGGCGGGCGGCGTCCTGGCAGACCTGGGCCAGCGCGCCTCGCACGTCCTCTCCGCGCTGGGCCATCCCAGGTCCGCGCAGGGAAGGCTCCGGCGTTCCAGGACCCTTGCCGTTTCTCCCGCCACCCATGAAGTCCCCAGTCTACACACGATGCGCCGGGCGGTGGGGACCGTCCTCCCTCACGCGGACTATCCCGGGTTCGGCGTCAGGGAGCGTCCCCGCTCCCGATGGGACCCTCGGGCACCCGCACGCCCGCCGCGACGAAGAACGCCCGCAGGTCCTCCGGCACCGCCGCCTCCAGCCGCAGCGGCTGGCCCGTGCGCGGATGCGCCAGCTCCAGCCCCTGCGCATGCAACAGGCAGCGCGGCGCCTGGAGCCCTCCCGCG
>NZ_RAWB01000592.1 GCF_003612055.1 Corallococcus llansteffanensis | reverse complement strand
CCCCTCAACAGGGCCCCATCCCTCCTATGCGTTGCGTCACAGCGTTCTCGCGGACTTCCTTGAGCGACATGGGATGGCTAACCCCCTGGAAGCACTGGACGTCTAGAATCTCTGCATCATTCTTCGTCTCGTCGGCTCATTAATCCAGCGGGTCCCGCTCAGCCCACGCAATGGGCACGAGACACGCCGCCCCCCTCATGTCGCCCCTTGCCCCAAAGGCAGAGGAAATCGCAAATGAAGAATCTCATTGTAACCATGTTTGCCCTGGTGATGGCGATCATTCCCATGCAAGCAAATGCCCAAACACTCCAGGCCAATCAAGCCCTGATGGCTGGCCAGCAGCTCTATTCCTCGAATGGGAAATACAAGCTCGTCATGCAGGCCAGCGACGGGAACCTGGTCGTGTATCGCGTCACTAACAATGCCGTGATCTGGGCTACCAATGTTTTCGGTGGCACGGGCGCGGTCATGCAGGAGGATCGTAACTTTGTCGTCTATGGGAACATCGCCAATCCCGCCACCTGGCGCTGGGCCTCCAATACAAGCGCCCCTGTCGTGGACACCGCCGCCTATCTTCAGTTGGGGGATGATGGCGCCTTGACGATTTACTCTGGCGCTGGGCAGAAAGTCTGGGGCACGAGCGCGGACCCGGCTGAGACTCCGGTTTGTCCTCCCGGCTCTCTTCCGGGATATTATCCGATCTGCATGTTCCCCAACACACCTAGGCAGGCCAATGTGACCGCTCAAGCCTTGTGCTGGGCTGAGGCCAATCAGATCGCGCAAGATTCGAGCGGCGGCTACGCTGGGTACTGCCACTAAACGACGGAGCGCGATTCTCGATAGGTCTCAGGCTGCGCGTCGTGTGGTGACGGCGCGCAGCACGGGACTGGGAGTGGCCTGAGCATTCCGAGCCTCCAGGTAGGTGTCCACCTCGCCCATCAAGGCCTCCATTTTCTTGCAGCGATGGTTACGGGTGACGTTGGCAGGACGTCCCACCACACCGCTCAATCCGGTTTCCCTCGGGGCAGTACGGCGGCAGGAAGTGCAGCACGACGCGCCCGTCCAGTGCCGCGAGCGCCTTCTGGGTCACCTTGCTGGAGTGGGTGGCAGCGTTGTCCAGAATGAAGTGCAGACGCTTCGCCTTGGGATAGGCCGCCGCCACCGCTCGCACCAGGTCGATGAAGAGCGCACTCGTCTTCCTCTGCCCTTTCACCCACGTCAGTCTGCCGGTGCGCGCATCCAGGGCCCCGGCCACGTACTGCTTCCGGTTATTGCCCGGCGTCACCACCTCTCGCCGCTGTCCGGGCAGCATCCAATCGGGCCCGATTTTGGGGTTGAGGTGCACATCCATCTCGTCCTCGTAGAGGACGGGCTCCTGGGGACGGGCGTAGGTGGCCCGGCACTTCAATTGCCACAGGCGCTGGCGCCCGCCTGCTCTCCAGGCCGATCGAGAATCGCGCTCCGTCGTTTAGCAACGCGCCCCGTGTCTGTCGAAGACGATACGCTGTTCCGGCGGCCTCTGCCCGAAGAGGATATCGGGCCCAGCGAAGCGACCTCGCAGTTCGCCGGAGTCACAGTCGGAGGATGCGACGACGGGGACCCTGAGTAGCTCGGTGCCAGCGGCACCCTTGATGGCGATTCCCCACTTGCTTCCGTCGATTTCAAAGGAAGCCAGGATGACACGTGTGTTTACGTCGACACCAGCAATCAGCCGAGGCCCGGCGTCCGTCGTCGGCGGAACCCAGGAGGGGGCCTGCCGGCCGAGCCACCACCACGCCTCGACGCGCTCACGCAGAACGGACGAGTCGGCCGTCGCCGGATTGAACATTGGCCGCCGCCCGCCGCGCGGATCGCGAAGGTCGAGCCACGGGTTGCAACCGTCAGTGCATGAGGTGCTTGTGACCCGGGACCACTTCTTTCCTGGCGGGGAGACACCCTGGCATATGGTGGCCGGGCAGCACTCACCTGGGAGATACACACATGCGAATGGCAATCATCGCGGGGCTGATGGCAGCGGGACTGTTGGCTGGGTGTGGCGGCACGCCCGACGGAGAGGTGTACGCTGCGTGCGCCGACGGCACCACGTGTACCGGTTCCGCCGCCGAGTGCGAGGCGACGTGCGGTCCCACCGATGCGGCTGAGAAGAGCGCTGCCTGGATCATGTGCTACTGCTGCGACGGCACCGAGATCCTTGGCGTCTATGCCTCGTCCTGCGTCGCCTACTGCGCGGACCGCGACGGCGTCTGCTGGTAGCCGCAAAGGCGCCGAGGGAACACCTCTCGTTCTGTAGATGCGGCAGCCCACCCCGGGCTTTCGGGGCGGGCCGCTGTGTTTCCTACAGCCATCCCCAAGCCCGCTCCATGACGCGCCGGGCCCCCTGCCTGCCCGGAAGATGGCGCTGACACATGCCCATGCCGTCGGTAGGCTCGCCGGGCTGCCCCTTCCCCCCTCGCGAGACACGGCATGGCGTCTGCTCACCTGAATCCAGCACGCCTCCCCCCGGGCACGAAAGTGGGGCACTGGCGAGTCATGGAGCGGCGGGGAGGGGGAGCCTACGGCGCCGTCTACCGCGCCTTCGCCGAGGGGCACCCCGGACCTGTGGCGCTCAAGCTGGCCCTGTACCCGGGAGACGAGCGCTTCGCGCGCGAGGTGGAGCTGCTCTCCCGCCTCCGTCACCCCCACGTCCCGCGCCTGCTGGGCCATGGACACTGGCTGCCGCCAGGGGGCCCGCCCCACCCCTTCCTCGCCATGGAGTACGTGGAGGGCGTGTCGCTGTATGCGTGGGCGCGGAGGCAGCGCCCCTCCTCCCGGCAGGTGCTCCACGTCCTCGCCGAGCTCGCTCGGGCCCTGGAGGCCACGCATGCCGTGGGCGGCATCCACCGGGACGTGAAGGGCGACAACGTCCTCGTGAGCGCCGCGGAGGGACGGGCCTTCCTCACCGACTTCGGCTCCGGGCACTTCGTGGGCGCCGCTCCGCTGACGTCACCGCCCTTTCCTCCCGGGACCCCGCCCTACCGCTCGCCCGAGGCGTGGCGCTCCGTGCGCTTCCCCCTCCTCGAATCGGCCGTGCCCTATGCCCCTGGGACGGCGGATGATGTCTTCGCGCTGGGGGTGACCGCGTACAGGCTGGTGACCGGCGAGTACCCTCCGGCGGCGGCACCGAAGGACCCGGAGTGCCCTGTCTGGAGTCTGGAGGGCGCGGGCCCTCGGCCTCCGCGAGCGCTCAACGTCCGCTGCTGCCCGGAGCTGAGCGGGCTCGTGTCTCGGATGCTTTCCGTGCGCCCCGAGGCGCGCGGCGGTGCCCGCGAACTGGCGGAGGCGCTGGAGCAGACCGCGAGGAAGGCGGGGCCGGAGGCGGATGCGCCGCTCTTCATCGCGGAGGTGTCTCCCCCCTTGAGGACATGGGCCGACTCCCGACCTGTCTTGCCTCGAGGCACCAGGCCTCGCTGGCGCCCATGGCTCGTGGCAGGCAGCGTGGGAGGCGCGCTCATGCTGGGCGCCGGGGGGATGCTGCGCGTGCATCCCGGAGCGGCTTCCGCGAAGGAGCCGACTTCCCTGCGCATGGGTGCGGAGGATGGCGGCACCGTGGCCGTCGGGGACTCGGTGATGACAACCCCGGTGGCGCCCACCCGGGAACCGTCCGCGTGGTCGACCATTGGGGTGGACATGCCACCCAAGCCCTTTCCGGGACAGCGACGACCCGATGCCAACGGCCGCTGCCCCGGCAAGGCCCAGGTCGCCATCCATGGCGGATGCTGGATGAAGTCACCGGTCGATCCGAAGGATTGCGACCCGGACTCCTTTGTCTACAAGGGCGTTTGTTATACGCCCGTTTTCGCCCTCCCACGCCCCGCCACCTCGAATAAAGCCGCGCCATAACCCGACAGCATCCCTGTCGTTGAAAACAGTTGTTCCCGAGGCACCATGACGACCGGACCCCATCCGCTCGACCCGCATCCCATGCCGGGCCAGCCCCGCGTCGGCTTCCTCAAGGCCTTCGTGAAGCAGCCCAACATCGAGGTGGGCGACTACACCTATTACGACGACCCGCGTGGGCCCGAAGGCTTCGTCGAGCGCTGCGTCCAGCACCATTACGACTTCATTGGCGACCGGCTCGTCATCGGGCGCTTCTGCGCGATCGCTACCGGCACGACGTTCATCATGAATGGCGCCAACCACGCCATGACGGGGTTCTCGACCTACCCGTTCAACATCTTCGGGCGGGGCTGGGAGCAGGGCTTCGACCTGGCCACGATCCGGGCCGGGTTCCGGGGCGACACGGTCGTGGGCAACGACGTCTGGATCGGTCAGGAGGCCACAATCATGCCGGGCGTGCGCATTGGCGATGGGGCGATCGTGGCCGCCCAATCCGTGGTGACCGCGAACGTGGCCCCTTACGCGATCGTGGGCGGCAACCCGGCGCGGGAGATCCGCCGCCGCTTCCCCGAGCACGTCATCGCCGAGCTCCTCGCGATCCGCTGGTGGGACTGGGACGCCAAGAAGCTCACCCGCAACCTCGACGCCATCCGGGGCGCGGACCTGGACGCGCTGAAGCGCGCGACCTGAATCACTCGGGCTGGTAGACGTGCGCGACGGTGCCCTTCTCGAACCGCGGGGTGCTGACCAGGCGCAGGTTCATCGGCTTCTCGCGCACCGGGAACAGCCGGAGCCCGCTTCCCAGCGCCACCGGGTGGATGACGAGCCGGTACAACGAGCACGGGTTGCTGGAGCGTCACCACTTCCTCTCGCCGAGTCAGGCCCGGCGGGAACTGATGCAGAAGCAAGCGGCCTGATCACGACCCACCTGGTGTCTCATCAATCCGGTGCGGTACAGAGTCAGCGCGCGCGCCGGTAGTGCATGGCGACCGCGCCGCTGCGGAGCGGCTTCGCCGAGACCAGCTCGAGCCGTCGCGTGCTGGGCAGCCCGCTCTGGTACAGGGTCGGGCCGTGGCCGGCGATCCTGGGGTGGACGAGGAACTTGTACTCGTCGATCAGATCCAGCCGGTCCAGCTCGGTCGCGAGCTTGCCGCTACCGAGGAGCACGCCGGCCGGGGTCGCGTCCTTGAGCTTCTGCACGCCCGTGCGCAGGTCGCCAGCGATGTGGTGGCTGTGGGTCCACGGGAAGTCCTTTCGCGTCGACGACACCACGTACTTCGGCTTGGCCTCCAGCTTGACCGCCCACTCGCGTATCGCCGGCGGCGCCTCCTCGTCGCCGCGGGCGACCGCCGGCCAGTAGCTCTCCATCATCTCGTAGGTGACGCGGCCCCACAGCATCGCCCCGCCCTCGTCCATGAGGCGGGTGAAGAAGGCGTGTGTCTCGTCGTCGGCGATTCCCTCCTGGTGGTCGACGCAGCCGTCCAGGGTGACGTTGATGCTGAAGGTCAAGAGTCCCATGGTGTCCTCCGTTCGAGATACGCGACGATAGGGGCCTGCTCCGGCGGTCTCAAACCTCTTGCGCAGCAGCCCGGCCCAGTCCAAACGGGGGTGCGCTCCTTATACCCGGGGGCTTGATTACGCTTTGGACGCACACTCCACCGTCCACTCGATGCCGTACTTGTCCCTGAACATGGCGAAGAAGGAACCCCAGGGGCTTTCGCCCAAGGGCATTTCCACTTCTCCTCCGGCAGAGAGACCGTTGACGAGCCTCTCGGCCTCATCGCGGCTTTCCGCGGTGACGGCGATCTTCGACCGATTTTCCTGTTCATTGACCCTTCCCATCGCCTCCGGCACGTCATTGGCGATCAGCATGGTGTTCCCGATGGGCAACGTGATGCGCAGGATCTTCTCCGCCTCATGCTCCGCCACGTGGAAATGCGGGCCCGCGATGTCCTTGAAGCGGGTAATCTTCCCGAACTCCCCGCCGAAGATGGATCTGTAGAACGTGAACGCCTCTTCGGCGTTCCCATTGAAGTTGATGTACGGATTGATGGTGGGCATCTGCAGATTGTAGAGGGCGTTCCGTTCGGGTGCGATCAAAACTTGAAGTTGCCCCGGTTGGGCGGACGCAGTGGGGTTGGGGCGGGCGCCAGGAGGGC
>NZ_RAWB01000591.1 GCF_003612055.1 Corallococcus llansteffanensis | reverse complement strand
GTCGTATCCAGCGCCCCCCGCCCCGGGTAGGCTCGCCCGCCTGCTCATGAACCGAGTCCTCCGCATCAAGCCCCAGCTGCGCGTCGAGGTGCTCGATGCCCAGCGTGTCTTCCTCGTCGGTGAGCGCTCCCACTTCCTCCTGGAGGGGGCGCTGCACGCGCGCGTCGTGCCCCTGCTGGATGGCGAGCGCACCGTGGCCCAGGTCATCTCCGAGCTGGAGGGACAGGCCTCCGCTCCAGAGGTGCTCTACGCGCTGTCGCTCCTGGAGGAGCGCGGCCACGTGGAGGAAGCGGAGGACGTGTTCGACCCGGAGGTCGCCGGGTTCTGGGAGTCGCTGGGCATCGACGCGGCGGTGGCGGCCGGACGGCTGCTGGACACGCCCGTCGCCGTGCGCGCCGTGGCGGGCGAGGACGTGGAGCGACTGAAGGACGCCCTGCGCGACACCGGCCTGGACGTGCGCGACGAGGCGGACCGCCACGTCCTGCTGGTGGATGACTACCTGTCCCCGGAGGCGCTGAAGCTCGCGCGGGCGGCCCGGAGCGCGGGCGTGGCGTTCCTGCCGGTGAAGGTCGCGGGCTCCGCGTGTCATGCGGGCCCCGTCCTCGCGCCCGGAGCGGGCGCGTGCTGGACGTGCCTCACGGAGCGGCTCTGGGGCAACCGCCCCGTCGAGCAGTACCTGTCGCGCAAGGGGCGACGCACGCACGCGCACCAGCCGCCGCGCACCGGCCTGCCCACCACGGCCCAGGCGGGGCTGGCGTTCGCGGCCACCCTCGTCGCCCGGTGGGTGGTGGACGGGGACACGGCGCGGCACTCGCGGCTGTGGACGCTCGACTTCGCCACCTGGAAGCTGGAGTCGCATGCCGTGACGCGGCGGCCCCAGTGCCCCGACTGCGGCGACCCGACGTGGCTGGAGGCGCGCGCGCGGCGGCCGCTGGTGCTGGCCTCGCGCCCCAAGCGCTTCACCGGGGACGGCGGCCACCGCATCCTCACGCCCGAGGAGACGTGGGAGCGCCACCGTCACCTCATCAGCCCGGTGACGGGCGTGGTGAGCGACCTGCGCGCGGTGCCGGGTGACGCGCCCCTGGGCCACGTCCAGTCCGCCCTCTTCCGCGTGTGCCCGTGGACGGACGCGCCGGCCTCCGACGACTTCCACCGCGTGGCCAGCGGCAAGGGACGCACCGAGGCCCAGGCCCGCGCGGGCGCGCTGTGCGAGGCCCTGGAGCGCTACAGCGCCGTGTTCCAGGGGGACGAGCCCCGCGTCCACGCCACTGCGTCGTCGCTGGGCCCCCAGGCCGTGCACCCGGACGCGCTCCAGCACTTCAGCGCCGCGCAGTTCAGCAACCGGCCCGACGGCGCACGCCACCGGGATGCGCGCACCGCCGTGCCCCGGCCCTACGCGGATCAACCGATGGACTGGAGCCCGGCGTGGTCGCTCACGCACGGCGAGCACCGCTACGTGCCCACGTCGTTCGCGTACCTCTTCGCGCCGTCGCCCGGGGACGGGCCCTTCTGCCTCTTCAACTCCAACGGGAACGCGGCCGGCAACTGCGTGGAGGAGGCCATCCTCCAGGGCTTCCTGGAGCTGGTGGAGCGCGATGCGGTGGCGCTCTGGTGGTACAACCGCCTGCGCCGTCCGCGCGTGGACCTGGGCAGCTTCAACGAGCCGTGGTTCGCCTCCGTGGAAGCGCACTACCGGACGCTGGGCCTGCGGCTGTGGGTGCTCGACCTCACGCACGACCTGGGCATCCCGGTGTTCGTCGCGCTCGCGTTGTCCCCGGAGCGCGGTCGCGCCTGGGCCGGCTGTGGCAGCCACTTCGACGCGAAGCTCGCCGTGCAGCGCGCGCTCACGGAGGTGGCCCAGTGCTACGACCCGAAGGACACGTCACCGTCGCCGTGGGACACGCGCGCGCACGCGGACCCTTCGTGGCTCCTTCCCGACGAGGCGGCCCCCCCGCGCGTCCGCTTCGACTTCCCGCGCGTGGAGCATGACGACCTGCGCGACGACGTGGTGGCCTGTGTCGAGCGCGCGGCCCGCGTGGGGCTGGAGACGCTGGTGGTGGACCAGGGGCGCCCGGAGGTGGGGCTGTCCGCGGTGAAGGTCATCGTGCCGGGCCTGCGACACTTCTGGCCCCGCCTGGGCCCCGGCCGGCTGTATGACGTGCCGGTGCGGATGGGGTGGTTGGCCGCCCCCCTGACCGAGGCGCAGCTCAACCCCGTGCCCTTCTATTTCTGAGCGCGCCATGGCGCCGTCCCCTCCTTCCAAGCCCCGCATCCTGCTCGTCCAGTGCGGCCCGGACCGGCGCCACGTCGACCGGGAGACGGAGGACTTCGATCCCGAGCGCGGCCTCGTCAAGCGCGCGACGATGACGCCGCTGGCCTGCGCGACGCTCGCGGCGCTCACGCCGGACACCTTCACCGTGGACATCTGGGACGAGGAGCTGCACGGCCAGCTCCGCGTGGACACGCCGCTGGGTGACTACGACATCGTCGGCGTGTCGGTGATGTACTCCGCGCTCACGTACCAGGCGCGCTTCCTGGGCGGCTTCTTCCGCGACCGGGGCGCCACCGTGGTCGCGGGCGGGCCCGCCATCTCCGCCGCGCCGGAGGACTACCGGGGCTTCTTCGACGCCCTCTTCGTCAACGAGGCCGAGCGCACCTGGCCGCGCTTCCTCGCGGACTACCTCCAGGGCGAGTACGCGCCCGAGTACCGGCAGATCGACAAGCCCGCCCTCAGCGAGAGCCCTCCGCCACGCTGGGACGGCATCGCGGCCGACTTCCCGCGCTACGCCTGGGGCTCCGTGCAGACGACGCGCGGCTGCCCGTTCGACTGCTCTTTCTGCGACGTCATCTACCTGTACGGCCGCAAGCAGCGGCACAAGCCGGTGGCCCAGGTGCTGGAGGAGGTCCGGAGCCACGCGGCGCTGGGCGCGGAGGGCGTCTTCTTCGCGGACGACGAGTTCATCGGGGACGCGGGCTACGCGAAGGAGGTGCTCGCGGGGCTCGTGCCCTTGAACCGCGCCCTGCCCCGCCCGCTGCGCTTCTTCACCCAGGTGACGATGAACCTGAGCCGCGACGCGCAGCTGCTGGAAGGCATGGCGGACGCCAACTTCTACACCGTGGTGCTCGGCATCGAGTCCTTCGACCCCGCCGCGCTCAAGGAGGCGCAGAAGCACCAGAACGTGCGCGCGGACCTGATGGGCGACCTGCTGCGCATCCAGGCGCACGGCATCGGGCCCCGGGGCAGCTTCATCGTCGGGTTCGACCACGACACGCCCGCCGTCTTCGACTCGCTGCACGCCAACATCCAGCGCTCGCACCTGCCGTGGGTGGTGGTGGCGCCCCTCCAGGCCCCTCGAGGCACGAAGCTGTGGACGCGGCTGCGCGCGGAAGGGCGGCTCGCCACGCCCCGCAAGGCGCACTCGAAAGACCGCGGCGCCATCGTGCTCAACGTGATGCCCCTGGGGATGACGCGGCCCCAGTTGCTCGAAGGCTTCCGCGACCTGGTGGAGCGGCTGTCCACCTGGGACGCAGCCTGTGAGCGCATCCGGGGCTTCATCGCCGGCATCCTGCGCTTCCCCCGGGTGGAGGAGCCCGTCTGGTCCGAAACCGTCACCGACCGCTTCCTGCGCGAGGCCACCGGCGCCTGGGCCCTCACGTCCGCGGAGCGCGCGGTGCTGGGCGACACGCTCGCCGAGGTCCGCCGCACCGCGCCCACGATGCTGCCGCGCGCGGTGTTCTTCCTCGCGCGCAACCAGAACGAGCGCCGCCGCCACGAGCGCCTCTTCACCGACTTCGACGCGGTGCTGGCCGCGGAGCGCCAGGGCGACTTCATCCCGGACACGCAGCCCGTCTACGTCCCGGCCACCTTCGCCACGGCGATGCGCGACGTGTTCCCGGACCTGTACGTGCGGCTGAGCCGCGACCTGCCCGACCGCCGCGACGTGCCCGAGGCATCCCGCGACGTGCTGGTGGACTTCGTCTCCCGCTGGGGCGAGGGCTTCCAGACGCTCCAGCCGCAGCACCACGAGTTCCTGCGCGAGCTGTGCGACGCGGCGGTGGCGGCCCGGGGCGGACACCCCGGGGCGCTCGCGGCCCTCGCCGCCGACGACGAACAGGCGCTGCGCACCCAGGCCCGCCGCACTGGCCTGCTGGAAGCGCTGCTCAAGGACGTGCGCGACGAGCTGGCGAGCTGGGGACGGTGAGCGATGCGTGACGGCCTTCACATCTTCGACGCGGACCGCCATGTCCTGGAGCCGCTGAGCCTCTGGGCGGAGCACCTGGAGCCTGGCCTGCGCAAGCACGCGCCCCGGCCCGGACGGCTCCCGGACGAATCCCTCCAGGCGCGGCTGGAGCGGCTGGGGCCCCAGGGCCTCCTGCCCGTGCAGCCCCTGCCGGAGGTGGACGGCAAACCCCTGTGGAACCACATGCCGGAGCGCGCGTGGGTGGAGTTCTCCGCGCGCTCCTACCGGCAGCTCGGCCGCAACGAACTGCTCCAGCGGCCGGACGTGTACCTGGCGGAGATGGACCGCACCGGCGTGGACGTCGCGGCCCTCTTCCCCACGTACGCGCTGCTGCTGGAGGGCTTCTGGCCGCTGAAGCCCCGCGTGGCCACCGCCTTCGCGGCCGTCTACAACACCTGGCTGCACGGCTTCTGCGCGCACCACCCCGAGCGCCTCCGGGGCGTGGGCCTCATCAGCCGGCACGAACCGGAGGCCATGGTGGCGGAGCTGCGCCGGGTGGCGGGCTTCGGCTGGCGCGCGGTGATGGTGCGCCCCAACCCCATCGGCGGCCGGCTCCTCTCGGACGCGGCGTATGAGCCCTTCTGGACCGAGTGCGAAGCCCGCTCCATCGCGGTGGTGCTGCACGGCAGCGGCCACGTCTACGTGCCGTCGGCCGGCGCGGACCGCTTCGACACCCGCTTCGCCAACCACGCGTGCGCCCACCCGATGGAGCTGATGATGGGGCTGCTCGCGCTCCTCCAGGGCGGCGTGCTGGAGCGCCACCCCACACTGCGCGTGGGCGCGATGGAAGCCGGCTGCGGCTGGCTGCCCTACTGGTCCTGGCGCCTGGACGCGGAGCACCAGGCCGTGGGCGCCGAGGTCTCCGCCACCGTCCGACAGGCTCCATCCGCCTACCTGCGCCGGCACTGCTTCGTCTCCGTGGAGCCGGATGAGCCCTATCTGCCCGACATGATGCGACATCTGCCCGAGGACAGGCTGCTCTTCGGAAGCGACTTCCCGCATCTGGACCACGGAGACGATGTCCTGGGTGCCATGCTGTCCTTGCGTGACCTGATGCCCGAAAGTCGTCTACGAAAGGTTCTCTGGGAAAACCCGACCCGGTTCTACGGTGCGGAACCGTGAGGCCGCTAGCATGAGATTGTCGCTCGCCGAAGGCGTGGCGCTGCGTTGCCCCGACGCGGACGACGCACGCTTGGAAGGCCCGGGTCGTTCGCTGCGGCTGGGGCTGCTGGCCCCCGGCGTGCGCGCCGTCTTCGAGTCGCTCGCGGACGGCGGCATCCAGGAGACGGAGGTGCCGGCCGCGGCGGGCACGGACGCGTCGCTGGCCTGGTACTGGTTGGATCTCGCGGGGGACGGCGGGCTGCTGTCGTGGACGGTGGAGGAGCGCGGCAACCTGCTGATGACGCTCACGCCGGCGTCGGCGTCCTTCCTGCGGCGCCGCGCGAGCTTCGACGCGAACGTGCCGCTGCAGCTGTCGCGCTTCGCGCACACGCGGATGGCGGCGGGCCACGCGGTGCTGGACTGCCCCACCGTGCACGCCACCGCGGCGCTGCATGATCGGCGTGTGGTGTCGCTCCTGTTCGACATGGCCCGCCCCACGCTGCTGGCGCGGCTCAACCAGTTCAACACCGGCATCGAATCCGCCACGCTCCGCGAGCTCGTGCGCCTGCTGGCGGAGACGGGCATCCTCGTGCAGAACGGGCTGGACGTGCCGGCGTCGGAGGAGACGCTCACCGCGCTGCGCCAGTGGGAGCCGCACGATCTGCTCTTCCACCTGCGCTCGCGGGGCTGGGGCCACCAGACG
>NZ_RAWB01000590.1 GCF_003612055.1 Corallococcus llansteffanensis | reverse complement strand
GACGTGGGGTGGGCGAATCCATCCACCCCCCACCCGCGCAACCCCGCGTGGCTCCTGGGAAAAGGGGGGTGGACGAAAACATCCACCCCCTGGGCCTCCGCGGCCCGGGGGGCTTCAGCGCTCGGTGAGGCCGTGCCGGCGCATCAGCTCGAAGAAGGCGCGGCGGTGCTTGCCGCTCGCCCGCGCCGCCGCGGCGATGTTGCCGGCGTGCGCCACGAGCGACTCCTGCAGGTAGGCCCGCTCGAAGGCCTCCACCACGCGGCGCTTCGCCTCCTGGAAGGGCTCGCGCCAGGCCGGGACCACGGCGTCGGCGGGGGGCGGCTCGCGCCGGGGCTCTGGCAGGAGCGGCAGGTCCGAAACGTCCACCCGGGCTCCTCCGTGGGCGCACAGGAGGAAGCGCGCGCAGTTCTCCAACTCGCGCACGTTGCCGGGCCACGGGTAGGTGTACAGCCGCTCCAGCGCCGCGTCGGAGAAGGTGACGGTGGGCCGGCCGTACTCCGCCGCGTAGCGCAGCAGGAAGTGCTCCAGCAGGGGCGCGATGTCCTCCGGGCGTTCGCTCAGGGGCGGCACCTCCAGCGGCACCACGCGCAGGCGGAAGAAGAGGTCGAAGCGGAAGTGGCCCGCGCGCGCCTCCTGCAGCAGGTCCGTGTTGGTGGCGGCGATGATGCGCACGTCCGAGTGCTGCATCCGCGACGCGCCCAGCGGCCGGTACTCCTTCTGCTGGATGAAGCGCAGCAGCTTCACCTGCGCGGAGAGGGGCAGCGCGTCCACCTCGTCCAGGAAGAGCGTGCCGTGCTCGGCCTCGGCCACCAGGCCCTGCGTGCGCGTCCGCGCGCCGGTGAAGGCGCCGCTCTGGTGGCCGAACAGCTCGTTCTCGAAGAGCTCCGCCGGCAGCGCGCCGCAGTTCACCGGGATGAAGGCATGCGCTGCCCGTTGGCTCCGCTCATGGATGAGCCGCGCGTAAAGCTCCTTGCCCACGCCACTGGG
Source organism: Corallococcus llansteffanensis (assembly GCF_003612055.1). GTDB lineage: Bacteria > Myxococcota > Myxococcia > Myxococcales > Myxococcaceae > Corallococcus > Corallococcus llansteffanensis. The sequence goes on along the minus strand of NZ_RAWB01000590.1, from coordinate 5,108 downwards.
CCCCTGGATGAGGACCTCCACATCATGGGTCGCTGCCGCGGAGACCATGTCCAGCAGCCGGACATGGGTACGGCTTCGACCGAGGATGTCGACCATGCTTCACCCCCCGTGAACCCTGACGGTACGCTAGTGATGCCCCTCGGAACCAAGAAATCAGGGGTCTTCCGTGTAACGCCAGCGTCGACGGTAATTCTCGGAGGGGGAGCGGGGGAGGGACCGTGCCGGATTGCCGGGTAGCGTCAGGGACTTGACGCGCCCGGGGACGTGGGCACCTTCAGCTCCCCGGAGATGATGCGGGCCCGGAGCGCCTCCACCGTGCGCAGCGCCTCCGCCTTGCCCGGGAAGTCCAGCCGCACGGGGGCGAGGTCCATGCCTCCCTCCTTCAGCCCGAGCGACAGGGTGCCGCCAGAGAGGCGTCCCTGGCGCTGGTCCCGGATGGCCTCGTACACCACCCGGTCCACGCGCTTGAGGACGGCGGACAGCACCGCCTGGGGCGCCAGGTGGGACGGATCCGAGTCCACGCCAATGACATACACGGACCGTCCCGCGTCGCGCGCCTCCTTCACGGCCTGGATGGCGCCCAGCCCGTCCACGCCCGCCGCGGCGAAGAGGACGTCCGTGTTCTTGAGCAGCAGGTCCTGCCCCACCTGCTTGCCCAGGGCGAAGTCGGTGAAGCTGCCGGTGTAGTTGACGAGCACGGTGGCCTTCGGGTTCGTCGCGGCCACGCCCGCGCGGAAGCCGGCCTCGTAGCGCTTCACGAGCGGGATCTCCATGCCGCCGACCATGCCCACCCGGCCCGTCTTCGTCGTCAGGCCCGCCAGGGCGCCCGCGAGGAAGCAGCCCTCCTCCTCGCGAAACACGACGGTGCGCACGTTGGGCAGGGAGATGGCCCGGCCCTTCGCGTCCAGGAGCGGGCTGTCCACCAGCAGGAAGGGCAGCGTCGGGTTCTTCCGGGCCACCTCCTCCACGGCGTTCTCCAGCATGAAGCCCACGCCCATCGCCAGCGACACCTGCTGTTCGGCGAGCAGCTGGAGGTTGGGCTCGTAGTCCTCGGCCACGCGGCTCTGGAGGACCATGGGCGTGATGCCCAGCGGGTCCGGGCGCTCGGGGTTGGCGGCGGCCTCCTGGTAGCCGCCCTGCGTGTACTGAAGGCCCGCGGCCCAGAGTTCCAACCCGCGCAGCGCGGAGTCGTTGAAGGCGTGGTCCCCGCGGCCTCCCAGCCCCAGCACGAGGCCGATGGTGGGCTTGGGGCTGGAGGGCTTCGACGGGGCGCCCTCGCTCCTGGCAGGGGAGGGCGCTTCCTGCTTGCAGCCGGCGGAGGCCGCCAGCAGGCACAGGGCGAGGGAGACGACGCGGCGGTGCGGGCTCATGGCACCGCCACGTCTACCATGCCTCCGGGGCCTGCTCCCTCAGTGGAGGCCTACGGGGGCGTGCAGGTCTTGGCGGTCCCGCACACCAGCTCGCGGTCGCAGTCCTGGTTGGCCACGCACTCCGCGTCCAGCGGGCAGTCGAAGCCGCCGCCGCCCTTCATCCCGTTCACCTTGAAGTTTCCGTCCAGGACCTGCTCCGTCATGGCCTGGTTGCCGATGGAACCCTTCAGCTTGTGGGTGAGATCCACGACGCCCTGGGTCGCGTTGAGGGAGGCCTGGATATCGAACGGATCCGGCACCGCGTTGATCGCGGTCTGGATGACCGCGGCGATCTGTCCCGCCGAGGTCCCGGCCGAGACGGCGACCGCTCGGTTGGCGGGGTTCTTGAGCCCTCCGAACCGCTCGATCTCGAAGGTGACGGGCGGGTTGGTGCCGTCGCTGAGGGTGAAGGTCTCCTCGTCCCTCAGGCCTGAGGCCCCCGGAGTCGTGATGGTGCCCGTGGCCTCCTTCAGCAGCACCGTCTTGCAATTGGCGCTGCAGGAGCCGCAGGCCAGGGTGTTGCCGTCGTCACAGACCTCGTTGGCCGCGTTCGTGTCCTTCACGCCATCCCCGCAGACGTTGCCCTGGAGGTCGAGGACCTCCTGGCAGTCGCTGCTGCACCGCTGGCAGCTCGCGATGCCGTAGGGGCATGCGATCTCGGTGACCTTGTTGCTGTCGTCACAGGCCTCGTGGATCGGGTCCTTCACGCCGTCACCGCACACGTTCCCCTTGACCGGCACGACCGCCTTGCAGTCGTTGCGGCACACGTTGCAGTTCGCGGTGCCGTAGGCGCAGGAGGTCTCGGTGTCGGTGTTGCCGTCGTCGCAGACCTCGTTCGTGGCGTCCAGCTTGGTGTCGCCGCAGACGTTGCCCTGGAGGTCGAGGACGGTCTTGCAGGTGTTGTTGCACTTCTGGCAAGTCGAGGTGCCGTAGGCGCACGCGGTCTCGCTGACGGTGTTGCCGTCGTCGCAGGCCTCGTTCGCCGGGTTCGGATCCTTCACGTTGTCGCCACAGACGTTGCCCAGGCGCGACAGGCTCTCCTTGCAGTCGAACCGGCACACCTTGCAGGTCGCGGTGCCATAGGGGCAGGCGTCCTCGGTGGCGATGTTGCCGTCGTCACAGGCCTCGTTCGTGGCGTCCACCTTGGTGTCGCCGCAGACGTTGCCCTGGAGGTTGAGGACGGTCTTGCACGTGTTGTTACACAGCGTGCAGCTCGCGGTGCCGTAGGGACACTTTGTCTCGGTGGTGGTGTTGCCGTCGTCGCAGGCCTCGGGGTTGCTCGGGCCGGAGACGTTGACGTAGGTGTCTCCGCAGACGTTGGGCTTGCAGGAGTCGAGGCAGTCGTCCCCATTGCTGGCGTTGCCGTCGTCGCACTGCTCCTTCGCCGCCGTGTTGGTGACGCTGTCGCCGCAGGCCACGGGCGTGCAGTCGACGTCGCAGACGGCCGAGTTCGGACCGTCGTCGCACTGCTCGTTCGCCGCGGTGTTGAGGAACTTGTCACCGCAGGCTGCCGGGGAGCAGTCGGAGTCGCAGGTGAGGGAGTTGCCCCGCGTGTCGCACAGCTCGCCTGCCGTGTTGTTGGCGTAGCCGTCGCCACAGAAGGCGATGGTGCAGTCGGCGTCACAGGTGCTGCTGTTGACGGGGCCCGCGTTGTCGCACTGCTCGCCAGAGGACGTGTTCACGATGGCATCGCCACAGGCGCGCGCCGTGCAGTTGGCGTTGCAGGTGGCGGACTCGCCCCCGGTGTCGCACTGCTCTCCGGCGGTCTTGTTGAGGATGCTGTCGCCGCAGACGCGCACCGTGCAGTTGGCGTTGCAGGTGGTGGACTCGCCCCCGGTGTCGCACTGCTCCTCGCCGTCGCGGACGCCGTTGCCGCACCCTTCCGCCGAACGGCAGTCGGCGCTGCACCCGTCCTCGCTCACGTTGTTGCCGTCGTCGCAGATCTCACCCTTGACGGTGTCGATGACGGAGTTGCCGCACGTCTCGTCGGACTTGCAGTCGGAGCTGCACCCGTCGCCGCTCAGGTTGTTGTTGTCGTCGCACTGCTCGCCCTTGGTGACGTCCCGGTAGCCGTTGCCGCAGCTCTCCAGGGAGAGACAGTCGGAGCTGCACCCGTCGCCGCTCACGGTGTTGCCGTCGTCGCACCGCTCTTCCCTGGTGGGGTCGGTGTAGTCGTTGCCGCACACCTCGGTGGACAGACAGTCGGCGCTGCACCCGTCGCCGCTCACGTTGTTGCCGTCGTCGCACTTCTCGCCCACGGCCACGTCCAGGATGCCGTTGCCGCACACCTCGCTGGAGAAGCAGTCGGCGCTGCACTTGTCCCCGCTCACGGTGTTGCCGTCGTCGCACTTCTCGCCGCGGGCGACGTCCACGATGCCGTTGCCGCACACCTCGCCGGAGGCACAGGTGCGGTTGCAGCCATCGCCGTCGAGGATGTTGCCGTCGTCACAGGCCTCCGCGCCCTGGACGATGCCGTCGCCACAGTCCGTCGCGATGCAGACGTCCTGCTTCGCGGCGCACTGCTGGCCCGCGGGACAGACGAGCCCCGAGGGACAGTCCATGGTCGCGGGCTCGAAGCAGGCGGAGAGCAAGAGCAGCGGCGCGGCCAGCAGCACCCAAAGGCGCGCCAGGGAGGAACCGCCGGGAAGCGGGGATGCGAAGACGCGAGGCATGGGGTGACCTCTCAGAAACGGAACGTGGCCAGGGCGCCGCCCGAGCCGCCGCCAAGAAGGGGGGTGACGTCCACTGTCGCCGCCTCCTCCTGGCCCGAGTCGATGCGATACGGCTGGGGTTGGTTGAGGACGGCCAGCACCGCGCCGGTGATGAGCGCCGCGCCGCCCACGGCGTACCCGGCGAAGGCTCCGCGCTGCATCAGGTTGCCCTGGGAGCGCTGGTCGGCGACCTGGGTGGGCGGCACGCAGCCGCCGCACTCGGCGATGCCGGATTCGAACGCGCGGAAGCGGTCGCGGGACTGGAGGTGGAGGTAGCCGCTGCCGCCGGCCACGGCCACGCCCGCGCCCATCACCAGCCAGGGCATGGCGGCGGACCAGCGGCGCTTGTAGCGGATGAGGTCCTCGGAGGTGAACAGCTTGAGGTCGAGCTTCGTCGTCTCACCGGGCAGCAGGGTGCGGCTCTGGTCGCTGGGCACGAAGCCGTCCAGCGACGCGATGACGCGGTGCTCGCCGGGACGCACCAGCCCCTCGTAGCGGCCGGGCGCCACGAAGAGCGGCCGTCCATCCATCGTCACCGTGGCGCCGGCCACGTCGCAGGCGATGTCCACCCGGGCGAGCTGCTTCTCCACGAGCGTCTTGTAGTTGCGGGCGTACTCGAACTTCTCCGTCTCCAGCGGCTCCGCGCCGAAGCGCAGCGCGGCCACCAGGTGCTCGTGCACCTCCAGGGGCTGGTCCAGGTTCATCAGCGCCAGCGCGAGGTTGTAGTGGATGGCCGGGTGGTTCCAGCGCGCCAGCGCCAGGCGGTACTTCTCCACGGCCCGCACGAAGATGGACTCCTTGAGCAGGGCGTTGCCTTCGCTGAACTGCGCGAGCGCGGCCTCCTGGTCCTGCTTCGACACCCCGTCCGCCCAGGGCCGCCCCGCCGAGGCCTCCAGCGTGTTGCCGGCCTGCTCCTGACGCGGTTCGGCCTGCGGCGTGGGAGCGGGAGGCGGGGGCAGGGGAATGGACTCGGAGAGGGGTGCTTCGG